>NZ_VEJQ01000011.1:0-148961 GCF_007680745.1 Pseudomonas sp. DE0010 | reverse complement strand
CGGGAGGACCGCGCTGCAGGCCCCATCCTGGGGCCCAGCGCTTGACAGGCATCCATGCCTGTCACCTCCCTCCGCAAACCCTGCGCTCGGCCTCCTGAAGTCGCGATCTGCGGCGCCTGAACTACCGCGCGCTTAGAATCAAGGGCAAGAGCAAGAGCAAGAGCAAGAGCGAAACATCGCATTACTCCAGAACTGATATTCGAGCAGATTTCAAAGTTTAAAGCCACACACAACCCCTGCAGGCGCGGCCCATCGCGTCACAAGGCTACTCCAATCGATTGCAGGCATCATATATTCATCAGCCACAGATCACTAAAGTTCAATGAATCGAAACCACCGCAATCGAATTGAGATCAATAGTTGAGCACACCAAAAGATCAAGGCTGCGAAGCGATAGCCTTCTCAATCGCTGCCTTAAACTCGGCATCATCCGGTTTCGTCAAACTCGAAAAACTACCAATCACCTTGCCCTGACGATCAATCACATACTTGTAGAAATTCCACTTGGGCGCACTGCTCTGCCTGGCCAACTCCGCAAACATCGGAATCGCATCCTTGCCCCGCACTGCCTGTTCCTTGGTCATGGTGAACGTCACGCCATAATTCGCATAACACACCTTCGCCGTCTTCTCGCTGTCCGCATCCTCCTGCTTGAAGTCGTTCGAAGGCACACCCAGCATCTCCAGCCCACGGCCATGGTACTGTTTGTACACCGCCTCAAGCCCCTCGAACTGCGGCGCAAACCCGCAATAACTGGCCGTGTTGATCACCACCAAAGGCTTACCGGCAAACCGCTCGCACAACGCGACCTCACCCTTGCCCCGCAATTCCGGCAACGTACCCTGCAACACGGCCGGGCATTCGGTCGCCCAGCTGGACGCGCTGGCCATCAACGCCAATACCGGCACCACCATCCACTTCACGCTCATGACATCTCGCTCCTGCTCGATCAACCTTGAACTGGCAGCGTAGCGGCTAACAGACGCCCATGCCCAATTGCATGAGCGCCATGCCGCCGTCGTGCCACCCCCACCAGGCCAGCATCAGCACCAAAAGCGCCACCAGCGCAAGAGCCATACGGATCAATACTGGGTTCATGCCGCCGTTACCTGCAAGCGTGCCACAGGCCGTTCACGGACCGGCCAGTTGAGCGCCGCAGCCAAGACACTCAGCAGGATCGCGATCTGCCAGACCAGGTCATAGCTGCCAGTGCGGTCATACACGACGCCACCCAGCCAACCGCCCAGAAACGCCCCGAGCTGGTGGAACAGGAACACGATACCGCCAAGCATCGACAAGTTACGCACGCCGAAGACCGTGGCGACGGTGCCGTTGGTGAGCGGCACCGTGGACAGCCACAACAGGCCCATCGCAATACCGAACAGGTACGCGCTGAATGCACTCACCGGCGCCCAGAGAAACAGCACGATGACGACCGCACGCAGCAGGTAGAGCCCAGTCAGCAAGCGTGGCTTGGACAGGCGCCCGCCCAGCCAGCCGGCCGTGAACGTGCCCACGATATTGAACAGACCCACCAGGGCCAGCACCGTGGTGCCCGTGGTGGCCGGCAGATGCTGGTCCACCAGGTACGCCGGCAGGTGCACCCCGATGAACACCACCTGAAAGCCGCACACGAAAAAGCCCAGCGCCAGCAACCAGAAACCGGCATGCCCACACGCCTCACGCAGCGCCTCGCCCAGGGTCTGCTCGTTGCCGTATGAGGGCAAGGGACGGTCGCGCAACAGGCCTACCAACGGCACGATGAAGGCCACCAGCAGGCCCAGCACCAGCAAAGCCGCCGACCAGCCGAGCCATTGGATCAGGCCGAGGGTGCCGGGCAGCATGGCGAACTGACCGAACGAACCGGCGGCACTGGCAATGCCCATGGCCATGCTGCGCTTTTCAGGCGGCACGGCCCGGCCAACGACGCCCAGGATGACCGAAAAGGACGTGCCCGACAGGCCAATGCCGATCAACAGCCCGGCGCTCAATGACAACGACCAGGCAGAGTCGGCCATGCCCATCATCGCCAGGCCCACCGCATACAGCACGCCGCCAACCATCACCACCCGCGAGGCGCCAAGGCGATCGGCCAACGCACCGGCAAAGGGCTGGGCCAGGCCCCAGATCAGGTTCTGCAAGGCGATGGCGAAGGCAAAGACGCCGCGGCCCCAGCCAAAGTCGGCGCTCATCGGTGCCAGGAACAAGCCAAAGCCGTGCCTAACGCCAAGTGACAGCGCAAGGATCAGCGCCGCCCCAGTCAACACCCATCCACTGGTTCGCCATACAGACGTCATTGTTATTGTCTCCAGCCCATCGCAAGGTCGTCAGGTGCTGCCGTTGATGAAACCTGGCACTGCAAGGCCATCCACCGCCACGTACGCCGAATCATCAAGGAAGCATTTGGTTACAGCATGAACGCTGAAGCTGACTGACAGCAAGCAGGATGTCAGCGCAGGTCGTCACTGATCTGTCGCCAGTCGCTTGCGGATGGGTTCGAACGCGCGGGTCGCTTGCCGCGGCAGCGGGTCGGGCAACCCCTGGTCGATCGCCTGCCAGTAGCGCCAGGGCACTTTGGCGGTGCCCAATTCGTAGTCCATCCCGTCCCAGCTGTCTTCGCGGAAACTGTAGAACGCCCAGTGCAAGCGGTGCTGATCGAGCACGCCCAGTACGTCCTCCAGGTACTGGCGGCAGCCTGACAGGCGGCGCATGCAGCCAAACTCGCCCACCACCAGGCGGGAACGGGGCACGTTCATGGTATCGGCCCAGTTCAGCGGGGCTTGCAGGTACTGCGCCACGCGCTGGCCGTCCCATCGCTGAAGCTGGCCGGCGAAGGGTACCGCCCCTGGATAGGCCAGCGGCTGTCGGCGGGTCATGTTGGGCGCACTGGTCGCTGCATAGGGTTCGTACATGTGCACGCTGTAGAGCACCCTGTCATCGGGCAGCGGCGCGGGCCAATAGGTGAAGGCATCGGCGGCGGCATACCAGCCCGAATCCACCATGATCGGCGTTACCGCATCCTCCTCGCGTATGGCTGCCGTCAACCGCCGGTACAGCGCCGGCAAATCACGCGCACTGCCTTGATCGCGCGCATACCAGCGTTGCATGCGCTCCGAGCTGGCATGTTCGGGCAGATCGCTGCGCTTTTCCGGTGCGGGCTCGTTCACCAGGTTATACGCAGCGACCGCAGGATGATCCTTCAACGCACGGGCGACGTCGCGCCAAAAGGCTGCGGCCTGCGCCCAGTAGGTCTTGTCCTGCCACAGTCGGTCGTCGAAGGTGCCGCTATTGTTCTGCGACCAGCGCATGCCCGGCAGTGATAGCGGTGCGATCACCACTTTGAGGCCGGCTCGATGGGCCCGATCCAACACCGACCGCAGGGTAGCCAGGTCGCTGGCGGGCAAGCCGTCGTAGCCATCGGCATTGCCCAATAGAAAGTCCCTGTCCGCAGGTCGCCATTTGTCATAGGACACCCGAACCCAGGTCGCGCCATAAGCCCGGAGGGCATCAAAGTAGGCCTGGTCAGGGGGCAATCGATTGAAGCTGTTGCCCCCATGCCGGGGCTGGTCCCAGAACGCCATGAGGTCAGCTGCCTGGGCGGCAGGTGGAGTGAAACCCAGCACGGCCAGGAAGAGCAGCCAGTAATACATCGCACACGCCTCTTGGAAACAAGCGCCTGAGGGTAATGCATCCGGTGAAGGCGTTTTACAGGATTAGTTTGCCGGCTTTTTTTCAGATGATCTTTGCAGAAGGCGCCTTCGGAGTCGCCCCACATAATTGGATAAATCCCAGCCCGCGCTGCCCCGATTGGCTTACGGGATCACGACAAGGCCCAGCAGGACGGTGAGCTCAAGCAGTTCCAGCAGTGCACCTGCGGTATCGCCCGTGGTACCGCCCAGGCGATTGCACATCAGCCTGCGCAAGGCGACGAACACGACTGCCGTCAGCACCATTGCCCAGCCAGCCAATGTCAGGCCCAGGCCGGCACAGATCAACAGTACCCACCCTGCTGCGCGGCGGGGCATGTGCTCGGCCAGTGCCTGGCCCAACCCGCCAGGCCGCACATAGGGAGTACACAGTAACAGCCCCAGCAGCGCTGCTCGACCGATGACCGGTGCCAGCACCAGTTGCAGGCCAGCTCCCTGCTCGATCAGTGCCCACAAGGCGCAGAACTTGAGCAGCAGCACCAAAATCAACGTCACCACCGCTGCCGGCCCGCTGCGCGGGTCTTTCATGATCTGCAGCGTGCGTTCGCGATCACCAAACCCGCCTAGCCAGGCGTCTGCGCTATCTGCCAGGCCGTCCAGGTGCAGCGCGCCACTGAGCAGCACCCAGAGGCTCAGTAGCAAGGCGGCATGCAGCGGCGCCGCAACGCCTGCGAGCCAGTGGCTGGCCAGCCATAGCAGGAGACCGAACAGCAGCCCGACCATGGGGTAGTACAACAACGAGCGGCCTACCTGGCGTGGCGTTGGCATGCCGGGCAAGGTGACAGGCAGGCTGCTTAGAAACTGCAGGGCAATCCAGAATGGCAGCATGCTAACCCCCCTCAACCAGCTGGCCGTCCTCGCCGACTTGCAAGCGCACCAATGCGCCATGGCCGACTTCCACTTGCAACAGCTGCGCCCTGGGCAGGCCACGGGCGCGGGCCAACAGCAGCCGCATGACACCACCATGGGTGACCAGCAGTACGCGCTTGCCAGCATGCTGGCGGTACAACCCCTCGATGGCCGTCAGGACGCGCTGCGCAAACGCCTGGACCGGCTCGCCATTGGGCGGCGTATAGCCGTAGGGATCAGCCCAGAACTGCCCAAGCGCCTGTGCGTCGTGTTCCATGATCTGCAACGCCGTGCGCCCTTCCCAATCGCCGAAATGCAGTTCTTGCAATGCAGGCTCGCGCTGCACGGGCAGGCCCAGCCTGGCGCCCAGCTCATCGGCGAATCGGCCACAGCGCTGCAATGGCGAACTGACCAATGCCTGCCAAGGCCCTGCGTCGGCCACGGCGGCGCGCATTTGAGCCCAGCCCTTTTCGGTCAGGGCGTCATCGAGGCTGCCACGCAGGCCACCTTGTTCGGTTTCCCCGTGGCGCAGCAGGTCGAGCCTCATGCCGGACGGTCCGCCACGGCAGCCTCGGCAAAGGTCGCCATTTGCCCGTGTAGCGCGCAGGCCAGCCGCAGCAATGGCACGGCCAGGGCGGCACCACTGCCCTCACCCAGGCGCAGCCCCAGAGCCAGCAAAGGCTCGGCCTGCAAGGCGCTCAGCACCGCCTGGTGGCCGGGCTCCGCACCCTGATGGGCGAACAACAGCCAAGCGCGGCACTGGGGGTTGAGGCGCACGGCCACCAAGGCCGCCACCGTGCAGATGAACCCGTCCACCAGCACCGCCACACCCGCCTGGGCACACGCCAGGTAAGCGCCGGCCAGCGCCGCCAGCTCGAAGCCCCCCACGCAGCCCAATGCACGCAGCGGTTCATCGGCCGCCAGGCGGTGCAAGGCCAGAGCCCGCTCGATGACGTGCGCTTTGTGCTGCACGCCGGCACTGTCCAACCCAGTGCCTGGCCCGCTCAGCGTGGCTGGCGGACAGGCGAGCAGTACGCTGGCCAGCGCTGCCGCTGCGGTGGTGTTGCCGATACCCATTTCACCGCCGATGAACAGCTGTGCGCCGTGGGTCGCCGCCCGCTGCGCGCTGTCACGACCTGCCTGCAGGGCGGCCTGCAATTGTGCCTCGCTCAGGGCGGGCTCTCGGGCGAAATTGGCCGTACCGGGGCCAAGGTGCACGTGGCGAACGCCCGGCAGTGCGAGCGTCGGGTCGACCGTGCCGAGGTCGACCACCTCCAAGGTGGCGTGCAGTTGGCGCGCCAGCACACTGATGGCGGCACCCCCGCCGACGAAATTGCGCAACATCTGGCCTGTCACGGCCTGAGGATACGCCGAGACGCCCTCCTCGACCACGCCGTGGTCGCCTGCGAACAGGCTGATCGCAACGTGCTCGAGCACCGGCCGTTCGCAGCCCTGCAGGCCTGCCAGCTGAATGGCGAGCGTTTCGAGCTGGCCGAGCGAACCGGCAGGCTTGGTCAATTGTTGCTGCCGCTCGCGTGCTGCGGCCATGGCCGCACCGTCGATGGGCTGGCAGGGCCTCTGCCACCAGACAGGGTTCATGATGCAGGTCCTTTGAGCGTGAGTGGGAGGCCAGCGACCGTGAGGATCACCTGCTGGCAACGTTCGGCCACCGCCTGGTGCACGACACCGGCCAAATCGACGTAACGTCGCGTCAACTCGCCCATGGGCACCACACCCAGGCCGGTCTCGTTACTGACCAGGATGATGTGGCCGGGCAGGTGTTCAAGGCAGCCCAACAGGGCATCACGTTCCTCGGCCAACCGGCGCGGGTCATCCAGCATCAGCAGGTTGGTCAGCCACAGCGTCAGGCAGTCCACCAGCAGGCAGCGGTCAGCAGCAGCTTCGGCCTTTAGTACAGCAGCCAGGGCCAAGGGTTCTTCGATCAACCCCCACTCCACGGGCCGGCGCTGGCGGTGCAGCTGTACCCGCTCATCGAGTTCGCCGTCCAGCGGCTGACTGGTGGCGATATAGGTCACGGGCAGGCCGCAGTCGGCTGCCCGCTGCTCGGCCAGGCGGCTCTTGCCAGACCGGGCTCCGCCGATCACGAACGTACGCACGTCAGGGTACTCCACACAATTGGCGCAGGCGCTGGGTGTCCAGGTGCTTGTCCACCAGGTCAGCCAGGCGTTCGATGTCGCGCTCGCGCAACGCCTCGTAGTCGATCAGTTGCACGTCTTCAAGCCCAGCCCAGCGCAGCAGGGCCGCGCAGGAGGCGCTGCCCTCGAACAACCCGTGCAGGTAAGTGGCCAACACCTGGCCGTCCGTGCTGATGGCACCCTCGCAGCGACCGTCGGCCAGGCGTACCGCCGGGTGCGCCAGCGCAGGTCCAGTGGTGACACCGGCATGGATCTCGTAACCGGTCACGGGCGCTGCGTCCAGGTGCAAGGTCCCGGAGACATTGCGCAACTGCTTGTCGGCTTCCAGCACCGTGGCGTAGTCCAGCAGGCCGAGGCCGGGACTGGAGCCTGCAGCGCCCTCCAGACCCAGCGGATCGTGCACCTCGCGCCCAAGCATCTGCAGGCCGCCGCAGATACCGATCACCTTGCCGCCATAGCGCAGATGGCGTTCGATGGCCCTGTCCCAGCCACGCGCGCACAATTGCGCAAGGTCGCCACGCACGCTCTTGGAACCCGGCAGGATGATCAGGTCCGCTGGCGGCACCGGCTGACCGGGGCCAATGAACTGCAGGTCGACCTGCGGGTGCAGGCGCAGCGGGTCGAAGTCAGTGTGGTTGCTGATGCGTGGCAGCACCGGCACGATCACCTTGAGCACGCGCTGCTGCTTTTCGCTCTGGCGCCGGTCGATGCCGTCCTCGGCTTCAAGGTGCAGGTCGGTGACGTACGGCAGCACGCCTAGCACGGGTTTGCCGGTGCGCTGCTCCAGCCAGTCGAGCCCAGGTTGCAACAAAGCGATGTCGCCCCTGAAACGGTTGATGACAAACCCTTTGACCCGCGCCTGCTCGCTGGGCGACAGCAGTTCGAGGGTACCGACCAGGTGGGCGAACACACCCCCGCGGTTGATGTCGGCGACCAGGATCACCGGGCAGTCCACGGCTTCGGCAAACCCCATGTTGGCAATGTCGCCGGCCCGCAGGTTGATCTCCGCCGGCGACCCTGCGCCCTCGACCATGACCACTGGCCAGCCCTGGCTCAGGCGCTGGTGCGAGGCCAGCACGGCCTGCATGGCGATGGCCTTGTAATCGTGGTAGGCAACCGCGTTCATGCTGGTCACCGCACGGCCATGGATGATCACCTGGGCGCCTGTATCGCTGTTGGGTTTGAGCAGCACCGGGTTCATGTCGGTATGCGGCGCCAGGCGACAGGCCTGGGCCTGCACCGCCTGGGCCCGGCCAATCTCGCCACCGTCGGCGGTCACGGCGCTGTTGAGGGCCATGTTCTGCGGCTTGAATGGCACCACGCCGATGCCCTGGCGCAGCAGCCAGCGGCACAGGGCAGTCACCAGGGTGCTCTTGCCGGCATCGGAGGTGGTGCCTTGCACCATCAGGGTCGTCATGTAAGGTCCTTGGGGTAGGCACTCAGGGCCTGGGCCAATCGTCGTTCGTCTGCCTGGCTTGGCGGTAAGCCGAAACGCAAGGCCGCCGGGCGCTCGAACAGGCGCACCAGCACCCCGTGCCGGGCAAGGTGATCGTGCAATCGCGCGGCATGCTCGCACCGCACGTACTGGAACAGGTCACACCCGCCGGCGGGCGCCAGCCCTGCATGGGTGAGCAAAGCCGCCAAGCGTTCGCTGGCGTCTGCACAGCGCTGGCGCTGCAGCTGCTGCATGGCCAGGTCGGTCAGGCTGGCCTGGGCCAGCACCCGGCTGGGACCATTGATGGTCCACGGGCCGAGCAGCTCGGCCAGGCGCAGCAGCAAGCTGTGCTCTGCGGCCACGAAGCCCAGGCGCACACCGGCCAGGCCGAAGAACTTGCCGAACGAGCGCAGCACGATCAAACCTGGGCGCCCGGCACTTTCCATCACGCTGTTTCCGGGGCTGTTGTCCATGAAGGCTTCATCGACCACCAGCCAACCACCGCGCGCTGCCAGGCGCTGATGCCATCCCAGCAGCGTGGGCGCAGGCACGACACGGCCGGTGGGGTTGTTCGGGTTGACCAAGACCAGGACGTCGAGGTCGTCGAGCGCCTCGTCGACCTGATGCTCATCGAGCTCGAGCAACGCGTGTCCACCGCGCTGCCAGCCATAGGGATGCTCGGCATAACAGGGCGTCAGCACCCCGACCCGGCTCGGGCTGCGCAACAACGGCAGGGCCTGGATGGCAGCCTGTGAGCCCGCTACGGGCAGCAGTCGCGTGGCGCCGTAGTAGCTACACGCCGCCTGCTCGAGGCCATCGTCTGTTTCCGGTAGCCGTGCCCAGGCTTCGAGGGGGATCGGCGGTATCGGGAAGGACCAGGGCGCAATGCCGCTGGACAGGTCCAGCCACTGCTCGCGGGCGATGCCGTACTGCCGAACCGCGCGCAGCAGCCGGCCTCCATGTTCAAGCATTCAGATAAGCTCCCAGACAGAACACCAACAGCCACAGCCATGCCCCACGTTGCACTAGCGTCCAACCGCCCTCGATGGCATCGGGGCTGGCCGGTGGGCCGTCGCCCAAGCGCGGGCGGTCGTGCAACTGGCCGTGGTACACCGCCGGCCCGCCCAATTCAACACCCAGCGCCCCTGCCCCGGCCGCCATGACCGGGCCGGCGTTGGGGCTGTCCCACAGTGGCCCCTGGCGGCGCCAGCAGGCCAGCGCCAGACGGGTTTTGCCCAGCACCGCATAGGTGAGCGCGACCAGGCGCGCCGGCACGTAGTTGAGTAGGTCATCGATGCGCGCCGCGCACCAGCCGAAGCGCTCGAAGCGCTCGTTGCGATAGCCCCACATGGCATCGAGGGTGTTGCTCAGTCGATAAAGCACCACCCCTGGCGCCCCGGCCACAGCAAACCAGAACAAGGCGGCGAACACGGCATCGCTGCCGTTTTCCAGCACCGACTCAGTGGCTGCCCGTGCCACCGCCGTCTCGTCCAGCTCACGGGTTTCACGGCTGACCAGATACCCCACCCGCCGCCGTGCTTCTTCCAGATCCCCCTGGCGCAGGGCCGTGGCCACCGGCAGCACATGTTCGCCCAGGCTGCGCAGCCCCAGGGCGCAGTACAACGCCAGCACATCGACCAGCCAGCCGATCACAGGCAGCCAGGAGAGCATGAGGGCCAGCAAGGTCAGGGGCACCACGGCCAGGAACCAGGCGCTCACGCCATGACTGCGCCAACCACGCCCGCCGGCATTGAAGCGCCGCTCAAGGCTGCTGGCCATGTTGCCGAACGCAACCAGCGGATGGCGCCGCCGCGGCTCGCCAAACAATGCATCCAGGGCCACACCGGCCACGGTCAGCAACGCCACGCTCATGCGCCTTCTCCCCATCGGTTTTCAAACAGTATCTGGTGCAACGGCCGTTCTTCGGCCCAGTTCTGCATGACCAGCATGGGTGCAGGGTAGAATGCCGCCACCGGCCCCAGGCACAGCACGGCCACGGGTTTGGCGCCGCTGGGCATGCCAAGCAACGCTGCCAGCGCCTTGGGATCGAACAGCGATACCCAGCCCATGCCCAGCCCTTCGGCACGGGCGGCCAGCCAGAGGTTCTGGATGGCGCAGGCGAGCGAGGCCAGGTCCATCTCAGGCAGCGTGCGGCGCCCGAAAATGTGGGGCTCACGGTTGTCCATCAAGGCGGCGACCCACAGTTCGGCACAATCGTTGATGCCCTCTACCTTGAGCTTCATGAATTCGTCCGAGCGCTCGCCTAGCGCCTGTGCAGTCAACGCCCGCTCGGCCTCCACCAGTGCCTGGATGCGCCCACGCAAGGCCCGCTCGGTGATGCGGATGAACCGCCATGGCTGCATCAAGCCCACGCTCGGTGCCTGGTGGGCTGCGCTGAGTAACCGTGTCATGACCTGCGGCGCCACCTCGCCTTGAACGAAATGGCGCATGTCGCGCCGCTCGCCGATGGCGCGATAGACCGCGGCACGCTCCTGGTCGCTGAACGCATGCTCGCTCATGGGCAAAGCAGCGCTGCGGCCGCCTCCGGGTTGGAGGGGAAGTAGAAGTGCACGTAGGACGCGGTCAAGCGGCCCAGGCGATAGACGGCTTCGTTGCCGCGCCCGCCGTTGGGGCTCAACCCACGTGCCAGCGGCTCGAGCGCAGTGCTGGTCAGGGAGTGGTGGTAGGTATGGCCGCGCAGTGTGCCCTCGGGCAGCTCGACCGCTTGCAGGGCCAGGGCCGCCAGGCGCTTTTGCATGGTCGCTTCACCCGGCAGCAACCCGAGCAACTCGACCCTGTCCCCGGCCACGTCGGTCAGCGCGTCGAGCAGATACAGCATGCCGCCGCATTCGGCCAGCAGTGGCTTGCCTTGGGCGTGATGGGCGCGGATGGCCTGGCACATTGAGGTATTGCGCGCCAGGGCATGATGGTGCAACTCGGGGTAACCGCCGGGTAGGTACAGGCTGTCCACTTCGGGCAGCTGCGCATCATGCAGGGGGGAGAAAAACTGCACCTTTGCGCCTAGACGGCGCAACAGGTCCAGGTTGGCGCCATAGAGAAAGGCAAAGGCTTCGTCGCGGGCTACACCGATACGTACACCCGCCAAGGTAGCCTGGGCGGGTAGCGGATCGGCCGGCTCGAAGGTGACGGCCGGTGGCAACGCGGCATCGCAGCTGGCGCCCAATGCGTGGGCAGCAGCGTCCAGACGTGCGTCCAGGTCGTTCAACTCGCTGGCCTGCACCAACCCCAGGTGACGGCTGGGCAGTTCGATGCCGCGCTCGCGGGACAAGCCGCCATACCAACGCAGGCCCTCCGTCAGGCTGCCTTCGAGCAGTTGCGCATGACGCAGGCTGCCCACCCGGTTGGCCAACACTCCGGCAAACGGCAGGTCCGGCTGATAACGCGCCAGGCCAAGCGCCAGCGCGCCAAAGGTCTGGGCCATGGCCGTACCATCGATCACCGCCAGCACCGGCACACCGAAGTGACGCGCCAGGTCGGCGCTCGAAGGGGTGCCGTCGAACAGCCCCATCACCCCTTCGATGAGGATCAGGTCGGCTTCACCTGCCGCCTCCCAGAGCAGCCGGCGGCTCTCCTCGGCACCGATCATCCACAGGTCCAGCTGGCGAACGGGTGCACCGCTGGCACGTTCGAGAATCATGGGGTCAAGAAAGTCAGGCCCGCATTTGAACACCCGCACCTTGCGGCCCAGATTGCGGTGCAGGCGCGCCAGCGCGGCAGTGACCGTGGTCTTGCCTTGGCCAGAGGCCGGTGCGGCAATCAGAACGGCGGGGCAATGGCGGGCCTGGCTCACAGCTCGACGCCCTTCTGGGCACGGATACCGGCCTGGAACGCGTGCTTGAGCATACCCATTTCGGTCACGGTGTCGGCCAGCTCGACCATTTCCGGCTTGGCCGCGCGACCGGTGACGATGACGTGCTGCATGGGAGGGCGGGCCTGGATGTCCGACAGCACCTGGTCCAGATCAAGGTAGCCGTGCTTGAGCGCGATGTTGAGCTCGTCGAGCACCACGAACTGCACCGCAGGATCCTGCAGCAGTTGCCGGGAGACGGCCCACGCCGCTTCTGCCGCCGCAATGTCACGCTGGCGGTCCTGCGTCTCCCACGTGAAGCCCTCGCCCATCACGTGGTAGCGCACCTGTTCGGGAAAGCGCCTGAAGAACAGCTCTTCGCCGGTGCTGTTGCGGCCCTTGATGAACTGCACCACGCCGCACTGCATGCCGTGGCCCAGGGCCCGGGCCAGCATGCCGAAGGCCGAGCTGCTCTTGCCCTTGCCATTGCCGGTGAGCACCAGCAGCAGGCCGCATTCGTTAGGGGAGTTGGCAATGCGCTCGTCAATGACCGCTTTCTTGCGCTGCATCCGTGCCAGATGGCGTTCGTCGCGCTCGGTGGCGTCGCTCATGGGAAGTTCTCCGCTGGCTGACACCACGATCGAGCGCCGTGTCAGGGAATGGGCAGGCAAACGGAGCGCGCGCAGGGGCATTGGCCAAAGCCAGAGTGCACCGCGCATCACCCTCCGTGATGCCGTTGGCAGTATCAGGCCGGTCTCCGGGCTCGTGAGCGGGCCACTGGCCCTGACCTGCGCGCCTTCCCGGGTATCGTACCCAGTGGCCCTGCGCGGCCGTCTCTCACCTACCGTTGCGGGGGCAGCGCCGGAATCGCACCCTGCGGGCGCTCACCGACTTCCCAGTTTCACCCTGGCCAGACGTGGCTGGCGGGGCACCTGAAACACGCGCGAAGGTTAGAGGGTTGCACCCGGAGCGTCAATCGACGCGGCTCGCCTGGCAGCACAGCAGCGATCGCCGAGCCGCCGATGCAGCCCCTGCCGCCTGTGCGAATGAACCCGCGGCATTCCCTACCCTCTGAATCTATAGAACCTGCCGAGGACGCCGACCATGAACCGCGTGGCACTGCCTGTTGCACTTGTTGTAAGCCTGGGCTTGAGTGGCTGCGGCGAAAGGGCGCGCCTGACAGTGGCCGACGGCACCGGCCCCGCGCCGCAGCTGCCCTCCCCCGCCAAGACCCTGCTACCCACCGTGAACATCGCGCCAGCCGTCGGCTGGCCCGCCGGACGCATGCCCCAGGCTGCACCCGGGTTGCAGGTGTCGCGCTTTGCCGGTGACCTCGACCATCCGCGCTGGCTCTACGTGCTGCCCAATGGCGACGTGCTGGTGGCAGAAACCAACGCACCTGCCAAGCCCGAAGACGCCAAGGGTATTCGCGGATGGGCCATGAAGCGGGTCATGGCACGCGCGGGGGCCGCCGTGCCCAGCCCTGATCGCATTACCCTGTTGCGCGACGCGGACCAGGACGGCGTTGCGGAAATTCGCCATACCTTTGCCGACGGGCTGAACTCGCCCTTTGGGATGGCACTGGTGGGCAACGATTTTTACGTGGCCGATACGGATAAACTGCTGCGTTTTCACTACCAGCCCGGTGCACGCCAGGTAACCGGTCCGGCAGAGGTAGTCACCTCACTGCCAGCCGGCCCGTTGAATCACCACTGGACCAAGAATGTCATCGCAAGCCCCGATGGACGGCGCCTCTATGTCACCGTGGGCTCGAACAGCAACGTGGGTGAAAACGGCCTCGATCAGGAGCAGGGGCGCGCCGCGATCTGGGAGATCGACCCCAGCACCGGCAAGCACCGCCTGTTCGCCACCGGCCTGCGCAACCCCAACGGGCTTGCCTGGGAGCCTCACAGCGGCGCGCTGTGGACTGCAGTCAACGAGCGTGACGAAATCGGCAGCGACCTGGTACCGGATTACATCACTTCGGTACAAGCAGGTGGATTCTATGGTTGGCCCTATAGCTACTATGGCCAGCATGTGGATGAACGCGTGCAGCCCCAGGACCCTGCCAAGGTCGCCCAGGCACAGGTCCCCGACTACGCTGTGGGGCCGCATACCGCTTCACTGGGGTTGGCCTTCGCCGGGCCGGGTGTGTTGCCGGCGCGTTTTGGGGCAGGTGCATTGGTTGGCCAGCATGGTTCCTGGAACCGCAAGCCCCACAGCGGCTACAAGGTGATATTCGTACCCTTCGATGCCTCGGGAAAGCCGTCGGGCCAGCCCATGGACGTGCTCGATGGGTTCCTGAATGAAAGCGGCCAAGCCATGGGCCGCCCCGTGGGGGTTGCCCTGGATGGCCACGGCGCCGTGCTGGTAGCTGACGATGTAGGCAATACCATCTGGCGCGTCAGTAAAGCTCGGTGATCGGGCTCAGGGGTTCTGGGCCAGGTGCCCTTGTGGGATGACCCGCTTGGCCTGCAGGTAGGCCTTGGCCCAGTAGCTGTTTGACAGATAGTCCAACCGCACCGTACCGCCGGTGCGCGGCGCATGCACGAAGCGCCCGTCCCCTACATAAATGCCAGCATGGCTCACCTGCGAACCGCCACTGGTCGCGAAGAACACCAGGTCACCGGACTGCAAGGACTTCACATCCACAGTAGGCGCACGCATGCCGATCATCTCCCGCGTGGAGCGCGGCAGGCTGATGCCGGCGGCATCGCGGTAGACGTACTTGATCAGACCACTGCAGTCGAAACCCGAATCGGGCGTATTGCCGCCCCAGCGGTAGGGCGTGCCAACCAGACCAATGGCGCGAATCAGTACGTCATCGGCGGTGGGCGAGAAGCTGGGTTGGCTATAGGTAACCTGAGGCTGCACGACCCGTGTAGGGGCAGGTGCCTGGGGTTGGCTCGAGCAGGCCGCCAGTAAGGCTGCCAGGGAAATGAAAGCGAAGCGCGCCATCGTTGTCATGGCCAAAACATCCTGTATGGGAACGCTGGGCCGCAGCGGGATAGAGTTGAGAAATTAGATTAGACGCTTTCTGTAAATACGCACGGCGTCGAGCTTTTTTGCAAAGCAGCGACGCCGTGGTTAGGACACATCAGATTGCCATTAGTTGCGCGCGATATGGGTCGGCGCCATGGCCAAGGCACGTTTGGCCTCAAGGAAGGTCTTGCTCCAGTAACGGTCACCGAGGCTATCGATGCGCACACCGCCGCTACGACGGCTGCTGGAGTGGATGAACTGGTTGTCGCCCAGGTAGATGCCGGCATGGCTGACACGGCCACGGCCGTTGGTGCTGAAGAACAGCAGGTCGCCTGGCTTGAGTTTGTTGCGCGCCACCTTCGGTGCATCGACGTTGATCATCTCGCGAGTAGAACGCGGCAAGGTCATGCCTGCCTCCTCGCGGAACAGGTAGCCGATGAAGCCGCTGCAATCGAAGCCGGACTGTTCCGAGGTACCGCCGAAGCGATAGCGGGTGCCGATCAACGACATGCCGCGCTCCAGAATGCTGTCGGCCAGCACTGGCAACTGATAGGGCTTGCTGCTGGAGAAGACCTCCAGTTCATCGTCGGTAGCCACTTCCTGGGGTTCGCCAAACACAGGCGAAGACGAGGCCTTGGCCTTGATCGCCGGCTGTACGGCGACCGGGGTGTGATCCTGGGGCCGGGATACCGGGCCTTGGGCCGCACAGCCAAAAAGCAGGGTCACGAGTGCGAGTGGCACGAGGGGTGCGAAGCGCTTGAGCATGGGCACAACCGTGTCTGTAATCCTTTAGTGGGGTGGAACTATGCCCACTATAAGTTCCATTTGCAAATTTTATCGAAAAAGATGTGACTTTTCCGTGGGATGGCTCTGGCCCCGTGTTTCCAGGGCTTACCAGCCGAGGGTTTCCTTCAGGAAAGGAATGGTGAGTTTGCGCTGGGCTTGCAGGGAAGCCTGATCGAGCCTTTCCAGCAGATCGAACAGCGCACTCATGCTGCGCGCGCCGCGGGTGAGGATGAAGTGACCCACTTCGTCGGTCAGGTGCAGGCCGCGCCTGGATGCCCGCAATTGCAAGGCACGTAGCTTGTCTTCGTCAGACAGGCCGCGCATCTGGAACACCAGGGCAAGAGTGAGACGGGATTTCAGGTCAGGCAGCTTGACCGGCAATTCCCGCGGGGAAGCGGAGGCTGCCAGTAGCAGTCGACGGCCGCTGTCGCGCAGGCGGTTGAACAGGTGGAACATGGCCTCCTCCCAGTCCGGCTTGCCGGCAATGACGTGCAGGTCATCGATGCACACCAGCTCGTACTGGGCCAGGTAGTCCAGAAGACCGGTGCCGCGCTCGAGCAGCTGCGCCAACGGCAGGTAAACGGCAGGCTCGCCCCGCTGCTGGAAGCGATGGGTGGCCGCTTGCAGCAGGTGCGTGCGGCCCACGCCTTGTTTGCCCCACAGGTAGATGAGGCTCTCGGTCCAGCCGGCGTCGGCTTCGCAAAGCCGCTCGACATACCCCAACGCAGCGGCATTGGCGCCCGGATAGTAGTTGATGAAGGTGGCGTCGTCGCGCAGGCGCACACCCAGGGGCAACTGGATCGGTGGTTTCATGCTCGCGGGCGGTCGACAGGACCGCTGGGGGCCTTTTGTGGACAATCGGCAAAGTCTATACCTGCCAAGCGGGGTGCACAATGACGCCGCTGCAGAGTCCAAGCAAAATCAATGGGTTGCACCATCATCGCAGCAACCGAGGCTCACCTGCCGCCCTGTCACGGCTGGTCGGGTGCAGGGGGATCGAGGTGAACGGGGACCGGCGCATCCCCTGCATACATGTCCGACTCCTTGTACAAGCCGTGCACGTGGCGCAGCAGCACCATGATGACCGCCGCCACCGGAAGCGCGAGCAGCACGCCTGTGAAACCGAACAGCTCCCCGCCGGCCAGGATGGCGAAGATCACCGCCACAGGGTGCAAACCGATCCGGTCGCCTACCAACAGAGGTGTCAGCACCATGCCCTCCAGTGCCTGACCGACCATGAAGACCGCGACGATGCCGAGCATGGGATACAGATCGCCACCGAACTGGAACAGCCCTGCCACCAGCGCCGCACCGATGCCAATGATGAAGCCCATGTACGGGACGATGGCCGCCAGGCCTGCCAGCATGCCGATCAACAACCCCAGTTCAAGCCCCACCAGCATCAAGCCTGCTGAATAGATGATGCCCAACGCGACCATCACCAGCAGTTGCCCACGCACGAACGCACCCAGCACCTCATGGCACTCGCTGGCCAGCCCAACGATTTGTGGCTCCCTCTGGCGCGGCAACAAGCTGCGCAACTTGGCCATCATCAAGTCCCAGTCACGCAACAGGTAGAACCCGACCACGGGGATCAGCACCATGTTGGCCACCCAGGCCATCAGCGCCAGGCTGGAGGCCGTTGCCTGGGACAAGAGCATGCTGACGATATCGGTGGTTTGCCCCATGTGCGCGCCGATGGCCGCTTTGATCTTGTCGAATTTCCAGAACCCGTCGGCAAGGCCCAGACGCCCCTGCACCCAAGGCAAGGCGACGTGTTCAAGCCAGTCAAGCATCTGCGGCGCCAGCGCGTACAGGCGCACCAACTGCTTGGCCAACATGGGGATGAGCACGAGCAACAGTGCAAGCATCAGCAGCGTGAACAGCCCGAACACCACCACTACGCCCCAGGTACGCGACAAACCCAGGCGCTCCAGGCGATCGACCAGCGGGTCGGCCAGGTACGCCAGCAGAATGCCGACCAGAAACGGCGTGAGAATATTGTGCAGGCTATAGAGCAGGGCGATGGCGATCAATGCCACGCCCAGCCAGATCCAACGACGCATGTCAGTCATGAACGACCCTCTTACCAACTAAAGCGCAAGCCATCGAACGGTTCGGTGGCGGCCGCAGGCGGCACCGATGTCCCGTCTGGGGACGCACCCAATGGCCCAGGGGTCACCTGCGGCGCAGGTGCCTGCTCGGCTGGGACTTCCCTGAGCTTGGCCAATGCCAGCTGAGCCCGGAGTTGTTCGCGGCTGGCGGTGACCGAATAGGTCAGCACGTCGCCGTCGACCCGCTTCAACTGGGCGCCGTAGGGCTCCAGCACCCGGGCCAGCTCAGCGTAGCGCGGCAGGTTCATGCCCTGGACCTGCATCTGCACCTGACCACTGGCCCCGGGACGCGTTACGTAGCGCGGTGCCAGCCGCGTGCTCACGGCAAGCATCACGGCGTCGGCCAGCGCTGCCGGGTCCGCCCCTTCGGCACTGCCCTGCTCGCGCCCATCGCCCAGCCACAATTGCCATTTGCCTTGCCATTTGCCGTCGACCTCCCGGGCGTGCACGGCCAACAGGGCATCGGCGCCGTAGCGCTGGGAGACCTCACGCAGCGGCCCGGGATCCTTGGCTTCGATATGCTTGGCGTCGGCCACCAGTTGCTCCTGCAGATCGGCCAGCGGCAGACGCAGCGGCAAGCCCCGGTGACGGGCCGCGCGCCGCAACGGCTGGGCGCTAGGCTGGCCGTCCCCTACCAGGCTAGTGCCGTCAACACTTTCGACGAGCCACCAACCCAGAATCGACGGGCGATTGCTGCCCCACAGACTGAGGCCCGCCTTGCGCAGGGCACGTTCGGTGCTGCCGGGGTCGAACTCGACCCGGACGGTTTCGGGCGGGCCAGCGTCGCTGCCCACCTGGTTGACGATCGGTTGCGGATCCTTGCGCAATGCGGCCAGCGCCGGGCTCTGCGCGGCCTTGGTATCGCCGGTCAGGCGCAGCACCAGGGTGTCGAAGGCCTGGCTGGTCGCCGCCGCACGCGCCTCGGCGCCCTGCCCGGCCACTGGCTCGCGGACCTGATAAAGGCCGGGGACGTTCTCGGCCTGGGCCACGCCTGCGATCAACCACAGACATCCCATGACCCAAGTAGTGAACAAGCGCATCGTTGTGTCCTTGTGCTCTGGAACGGCGAGTTTCAAGCTTCAGCACTCATACCTCAAGCGGCACGGTTAAAGGTAGCACCGGCAAGGCCAGGCTTGTGGCGATCTTGCACCGGCGACAGCCCTAAATTCACCTGCCGGTCGGCCGGAGGATGGCCGCTGCCCGGCAACCCTGATAAAATCGCGCGCCTTCACAGACCACTGATGTCACGGTTAGCCGCTACATGGCTGCCGGCCCTTGCCGTCAGGGTCGTTTTTACGAATCCCTCCCTCCTAAAGGCCTGGATCAATGAGCAAGCAACCCTCCCTGAGCTACAAGGACGCCGGTGTAGACATCGACGCCGGCGAAGCACTGGTCGAACGCATCAAGGGCGTGGCAAAACGCACCGCACGCCCTGAAGTCATGGGTGGCCTGGGCGGCTTCGGCGCCCTTTGCGAGATCCCGGCTGGCTACAAGCAGCCGGTGCTGGTCTCCGGCACCGACGGCGTGGGCACCAAGCTGCGCCTGGCGCTGAACCTGAACAAGCACGACAGCATCGGCCAGGACCTGGTCGCCATGTGCGTGAACGACCTGGTGGTCTGCGGTGCCGAGCCGCTGTTCTTCCTGGACTACTACGCCACCGGCAAGCTCAACGTGGACGTGGCGGCTACCGTGGTCACCGGTATCGGCGCAGGTTGCGAACTGGCAGGCTGCTCGCTGGTCGGCGGCGAAACGGCCGAGATGCCGGGCATGTACGAAGGTGAAGACTACGACCTGGCAGGCTTCTGCGTAGGCGTGGTGGAGAAGGCCGAGATCATCGACGGCTCGCGCGTGGCCACCGGCGATGCGCTCATCGCCCTGCCATCCTCGGGCCCGCACTCCAACGGTTACTCGCTGATCCGCAAGATCCTCGAAGTCTCGGGCACAGACGTCGAAAGCACCCAGCTCGACGGCCAGCCACTGACCGAACTGCTGATGGCGCCAACGCGCATCTACGTCAAGCCGCTGCTGCAACTGATCAAGAACACCGGCGCAGTCAAGGCCATGGCCCACATCACCGGTGGCGGTCTGCTGGACAATATCCCGCGCGTACTGCCGGCCAATGCCCAGGCGGTCATCGACGTGGCCAGCTGGCAGCGCCCAGCCGTCTTCGATTTCCTGCAGGAAAAGGGCAACGTCGACGAGCATGAAATGCACCGCGTGCTCAACTGCGGCGTGGGCATGGTGATCTGCGTGGGCCAGGACCAGGTCGAAACCGCCCTGAGCGAACTGCGCAACGCCGGCGAACAGCCGTGGGTCATCGGTCACATCACCGAGGCCGCAGAGGGCGCTGCCCAGGTCGAGCTGCAGAACCTCAAGGCACACTGATGCCGAGCAAGCCCTGCAATGTGGTGGTATTGCTGTCGGGTTCCGGCAGCAACCTGCAAGCGCTGATCGACAGCTGCGCCATCCCGGACAGCGCCGTGCGCATCGGCGCGGTCATCTCCAACCGCGCCGATGCCTACGGGCTGCAGCGTGCAGCCGCTGCCGGTATCGAAACCGCGGTCCTTGACCATACCGGCTTCGAAGGCCGCGAAGCCTTCGATGCAGCCCTGGTGGCCTGTATCGATGGGTTCGCTCCGGACCTGGTGGTGCTGGCGGGTTTCATGCGTATCCTCAGTGGCGACTTCGTGCGCCACTACCAAGGTCGCCTGCTCAACATCCACCCTTCGCTGCTGCCTCGCTACAAAGGGTTGCACACCCATAGACGCGCCCTGGAAGCAGGGGATGTCGAGCACGGGTGCAGTGTTCACTTTGTCACCGAGGAACTCGATGGGGGCCCGTTGGTCGTACAGGCTGTCGTGCCGGTGGCACCCGATGACACGGTCCAAAGCCTGGCTCAGCGGGTTCACGCACAGGAACACGTCATCTACCCAATGGCTGTTCACTGGTTCGCCAACGGCCGCTTGCGTCTTGGCGAACAAGGTGCATTACTGGATGGCCAGCCCCTGTCGGCCAGCGGTCATTTGATTCGATCCTAGGAGATACTATGCGTCGTGCCCTGCTCTTGGCTCTTGCCGTGCTTGCCCTGCCCCTCCAGGCAGCAGACCTGAAGCCGTTCTCGGCCAGCTACACCGCCGACTGGAAGCAACTGCCCATGAGCGGTACCGCCGAACGTAGCCTGGTCAAGAATGCCGATGGTACCTGGGACCTGAACTTCAAAGCGTCGATGATGATCGCCAGCCTGACCGAGCAAAGCTCGCTGCGCCTGGATAACGACACCTTGCTGCCGCAGCGTTACCACTTCGAGCGCGGCGGTCTTGGCAAGGCCAAAAAGGTCGACCTGAACTTCGACTGGGCTGCCAAGAAAGTGACCGGCAGCGATCGTGGCGATGCGATCACCCTGCCGCTCAACCGTGGGGTGCTCGACAAGTCGTCCTATCAGCTGGCGCTGCAGCACGATGTCGCCGCTGGCAAGAAGAGCATGACCTACCAGGTGGTCGATGGTGACGAGATCGATACCTATGACTTCCGCGTACTGGGTACCGAGAAAGTCACCACCAAGACCGGCCAGGTGGATGCCGTCAAGGTCGAACGTGTGCGTGATCCAAGCCAGAGCAAGCGCATCACCGAGCTGTGGTTTGCCAAGAACTGGGACTACTTGCTGGTGCAATTGCGCCAAGTGGAAACCGATGGCAAGGAATACGTGATCGTCCTGCAGGACGGCACGGTCGATGGCAAGTCGGTTAAAGGTAACTGACACTCAAGCTTGTCGGCGTTGAGCCATAACGCAACACCAAGCCCCGCCCCGTGCGGGGCTTTTATTTGGGCGGGCATAAAGCAGTCGGGCCTAGGCATACCATGGCTACATGAAACTTGTTTCATGGCCGTTTTATTTACTTAGGCTGCTAACAAACTCTATAAATAAGGCGTGCGACAGACTGTCGCACCCAACCAGAAAAAGTGGAGTTTAACGATGACAGTTCAAGTGACCGAACGCGACGAATCGAAAATGTCCCACGAAGGCCTGGCCGCAGGCGTGCGGATCTGGGATGTGCACCAGCAGGGCCAGTTGGTCGGGATGTTCCACAACGAACACGAAGCGCAACAATACCGTGTCGAGCTGGAAGACCTGGAAAAGCAGCGCACCACGCAGTGACCGCGATCATCAGAAAACCGTGACGTGAAACCCGTCATGGCGCCAGGGGCCGCCTTGCGGCCCACCGTCGCACGATGCGGCCCTGACCACCCGATGGACGTTCAGACAGGGCCTTGCAGCATTACCACATCAGATCGTCAGGGATCTTGTACGCCGCATACGGATCGTCGTCGTCAGCTTCCTCGACATGGGTATTGAGCAGCAATACCCGGCCCGGGTCGCGTTCCTGGATCTTGACGGCCGCCTCGCGGGGAATGACCTCATAGCCGCCCCCGTAGGACACTACCGCCAGCGCACCATTGCTCAATTTGCTGCGCATCAGGGCATTGACCGCGATACGCTTGACCTTCTTGTCGTCGACGAAGTTGTAGTAATCCTCGGTCGTGAGCTTGGGCAGGCGGGTCGCTTCGATCAGTTGCTTGATCTGCGCGGCGCGTGCCTTCTTCTCGGCTTTTTCCTGCTGTTCACGGTTGAGCGCCTGGTCACGCTTGGCCTTTTCGGCCATGGCTTCCTTGGCCAGCCGCTGCTGGGTATCGTCCACGTCGACCTGGCCTTTGTGCTCCAGGCGCTTCTGTTTCTTTTCAGCCTTGTTGGCCTGAGAAACCTGTTTCTGGTTGACCAGCCCGGCTTTGAGCAATTGGTCGCGAAGGGAAAGGCTCATGAATGTTCACTCACTTATGCAACAGCTCAGCCGCAGCTGGGCAGGTTCTTTTCCTGACGCTTGGCTTCACCCCAAAGGGTGTCCAGCGCATCAAGGTTACAGTCTTCAATGGCAGTGCCGCTGTCACGCAACGCCTGCTCGATAAAGCGAAAACGTCGCTCGAACTTACGATTGGCGCGGCGCAAGGCGTTTTCAGGGTCATGCTTCAAGTGACGCGCCAGGTTGACTACCGCGAACAGCAGGTCACCGACTTCATCTTCCAGCGCATCGTTGTCCCCGTCGGCCATGGCCTGCAACACTTCGTCGAGTTCCTCACGCACCTTGTCCACAACCGGCAAGGCCTCGGGCCAGTCGAACCCGACGGTGGCCGCGCGCTTTTGCAGTTTGGCCGCACGGGACAAGGCAGGCAATGCCGTTGGGACATCGTCGAGCAATGACAGTTGTTCCTGAGGAGTTTTCTGCGCCCGCTCCTGCGCCTTGATTTCCTCCCAGCGTGACTTGACCTGCTCATCGCTCAGGCTGGGCGTCTCCAGCGGCGCATACAGGTCCCCGGTCGGAAAGACATGGGGGTGTCGACGAATGAGCTTGCGGGTGATGCCGTCCACCACGCCGTCGAACGCGAAACGGCCCTCCTCCCGGGCAAGTTGGCTGTAGTAGACCACCTGGAACAGCAGATCGCCCAGCTCGCCTTGCAAGTCCTCGAAATCGCCGCGCTCGATGGTGTCCGCCACCTCGTAGGCTTCTTCGAGGGTGTGTGGGACGATGCTGGCATAGTCCTGCTTCAGGTCCCAAGGGCAGCCGTAGTGCGGGTCGCGCAAGCGGGCCATGAGGTGGAGCAGGTCCTGGAGGGTGTAGGTCATTCAGGCAAGTCCTTGACGGTCGGGCTTGGCGGGCAAACCGGCCCCTGAGGGGGCGGGATACCCGCGAATCGTGCACGCGGGATTCAGGGCGTACGATTACGCCGTGTCTCGATGATGTTCGGCAACTGCGAGATACGCCCCAGCAAGCGCCCAAGGGCATCCAAACCGGGGATCTCGATGGTCAGCGACATCAGCGCCGTGTTGTCTTCCTTGTTCGAGCGGGTATTGACCGCCAGCACGTTGATCTTCTCGTTGAGCAGCACCTGCGACACATCGCGCAGCAAACCGGGGCGATCATAGGCACGGATGACGATATCGACCGGGTAAGTTTGTACCGGAATCGGCCCCCAGCTGACCTGGATCATGCGCTCCGGCTCTTTGCCGGCCAGCTGCAACACCGAGGCGCAATCCTGGCGGTGGATGCTCACACCGCGACCCTGGGTGATGTAGCCGACGATGGCATCGCCAGGTAACGGCTGGCAGCAACCGGCCATCTGCGTCAGCAGGTTGCCTACGCCCTGGATCTGAATGTCGCCACGCTTGCCCCCACGCGGCCCGCTGGGCTTGCGCGGCACCAGTTCGATCTGCTCGATGCGCTCAGGCTCCAGCAGCTGTTGCGCCGCATTGACCAGATGCGCCAGGCGCAGGTCCCCAGCGCCCAGGGACGCAAACATGTCCTCGGCCGTCTTGACGTTGGTCTTCTCGGCCAGGCGCTCGAAGTCGACCTGCGGCAGGCCCAGCCGGCTGAGCTCGCGTTCGAGCAGCGTCTTGCCGGCGGCAACGTTCTGGTCGCGCGCCTGAAGCTTGAACCAGTGCACGATCTTGGCCCGCGCGCGCGAAGTGGTGACATAGCCCAGGTTCGAGTTCAGCCAGTCACGGCTCGGGTTACCGTGCTTGCTGGTAATGATTTCGACCTGCTCGCCGGTCTGCAGGCTGTAGTTGAGCGGCACGATGCGCCCGTTGATCTTGGCGCCCCGGCAGTTGTGGCCGATCTCGGTGTGCACCCGATAGGCGAAGTCCAGGGGCGTCGCCCCTTTTGGCAGGTCGATGGCGTGACCGTCCGGGGTGAACACGTACACCCGGTCGGGCTCGATGTCGACCCGCAGTTGCTCGGCCAGGCCCCCGATGTCGCCCAGCTCTTCATGCCACTCCAGCACCTGGCGCAGCCAGGAAATCTTTTCTTCGTAGTGGTTCGAGCTGGGCTTGACGTCGGTGCCCTTGTATCGCCAGTGGGCGCAGACGCCAAGCTCCGCTTCCTCGTGCATGCCGTGGGTACGGATTTGCACTTCCAGCACCTTGCCCTCCGGGCCGATTACCGCCGTGTGCAGGGAGCGGTAGCCGTTTTCCTTGGGGTTGGCGATGTAGTCGTCGAATTCCTTGGGGATGTGACGCCACAAGGTGTGCACGATACCCAGGGCGGTGTAGCAGTCGCGTATCTCGGGGACCAGCACCCGCACGGCGCGCACGTCGTAGATCTGGCTGAATTCCAGGCCCTTGCGCTGCATCTTGCGCCAGATCGAGTAGATGTGTTTGGCGCGGCCACTGATGTCCGCCTTCACCCCGGTGGCCAGCAGTTCGTTCTGCAACTGGTTCATGACATCGCTGATAAAGCGTTCACGGTCCAGGCGACGCTCGTGCAACAGCTTGGCGATCTGCTTGTACTGTTCGGGCTCAAGGTAGCGGAACGAAAGGTCTTCCAGTTCCCACTTGATATGCCCGATACCCAGGCGGTGGGCCAGGGGGGCGTAGATGTCGAACACTTCCCGCGCCACTCGCAGGCGTTTCTCGTCATCAGCGGCCTTGACCGCTCGAATGGCACAGGTACGTTCGGCCAGCTTGATCAACGCCACGCGAACGTCGTCGACCATCGCCACCAGCATCTTGCGCAGGTTCTCGACCTGCGCCTGAGAGCCGAGCACCAGCGACTGGCGGGGGCTGAGACTGGCACTGATCGCAGCCATGCGCAGCACGCCATCGATCAGCTTGGACACGACCGGCCCGAAGCGCTGGCTGACTTCGGCCAGGGTGACCTTGCCTTCTCGCACAGCGCGGTAGATGACCGCCGCTACCAGGGAATCCTGGTCGAGCTTGAGGTCCGCGAGAATCTCGGCAATCTCAAGACCTGCCTGATAGCTCGACGTACCATCGGCCCAGGAATGCTTGGCCGGGTTGCCCTTCTTCTCGACTTCCTGGGCAAACTCGCAGGCCTCTTTGAGCGCTGCGCGGTCGAGCGCCGAATCGACGCTGACCACATGGTCCAACCACGCTTCGAGATTGATACTGCCGTCGGTATTGACCGGCTGGTGCACTCTCACCTGTACCATCTTTGTTTTACCTTTCCATACAGCGCACCCTGCGGGTGCACTGGCAATCACCGCACGGCTGCCATTCCCTGGAAGCCGCACCAAGGGGCCAGCTGGCTAGCCCACTTCGAATAACGCCATGGCTTCGACATGCGCCGTTTGAGGAAACATGTCGAGAATCCCGGCCCTTGTTAACCGGTACCCCTGCCCGACCAGCACCTGGGCGTCTCGCGCCAGCGTGGCCGGGTTGCACGATACATAGACCAGCCGCTTGGCCCCAAGACGGGCGATGCCCTGCACCACCTCCCATGCACCGTCGCGCGGTGGGTCCAAGAGTACCGCAGAAAAGCCCTCGGCGGCCCATTCCATGCCCGTCAACGGCTGCGATAAATCGGCCTGAAAAAACTGCGCGTTATGCACATCGTTGCTGCGGGCATTGGCCGCCGCACGATCGACCATGGCCTGCACGCCTTCTACTGCCACCACCTCACGGGCATGCCGTGCCAGCGGCAAGGCAAAATTGCCCAGGCCGCAGAACAGGTCCAGTATCCGCTCTTCAGGCTGCGGAGCGAGCCAGGCCAAGGCCTGCTCGATCATGGCGTTATTGACCTGGGCGTTGACCTGCACGAAGTCGCCGGGGCGCCAGGCCAGTTGCAGTTGCCAGGGCGCCAGGTCGAAACCCAGCGGCCCGGTGGCATCCACCGGCTGCGGCTCGCCTTCACCCTGCAGCCACAACTGCGCGCAGGCCTCGGCGCAGAACGCCTGCAAGCGTGCAACATCTTCGGCCGGCAACGGCGCGACATGACGCACCAGCACCGCCTCGGCCGTGCCGCTGAACAGCTCAACATGGCCCAGGGCCTGGGGCTTGGCCAACGAGCGCAGCACCGTGGGCAAGTGACGCAGGATCGACTGCAAGGGCTGTACCAGCACCAGGCAATCATCGATGGCAACGATGTCCTGACTGGCCTGCGCCCTGAAACCGACTGCCAACTGGCGGGTCTTGGGGTCCCAGCGCACGGCCACACGGGCGCGGCGACGGTAGCCGAAAGCGGCCCCGGTCAAGGGCGCGGCCCATTGCTCGGGCTGCACACCGGCCACCCGTTGCAGTTGCTCGGCCAGGGTGCGCTGCTTGAGCGCTAGCTGAGCCTCATGGGGCAGGTGTTGAAGGTTGCACCCCCCGCACTGGCCGTAGTATTTGCAAGGGGCTTCGCGGCGCTCGGGACTGGCCTGGAGCACCCGTTCAAGCCGCGCTTCGACGACTTTGCCACGGGCATTGAGCACCCTCGACTCGACCTCTTCGCCTGCCAGGGCGCCAGTGACGAACCAGGTGCGCCCTTCATGGAAAGCAATGCCGCGACCGTCCCCTGACAGGCGCTCGATGACCAGGCGTTGCTTCTTGCCCACGGGAACCTGGGGGCTACGATTGCCACCGGCTGGCTGAAAGCGCAGGCCGCTGTTGGTTTTCTTCTTGGACATTTAGCTCGGATCGAACAGGCCAGTGGACAGGTAACGGTCGCCGCGGTCGCAGATGATGGCCACCAAGGTGGCATTTTCCACTTCCTGGGACAGGCGCAGCATGGCGGCGACTGCACCACCGGAAGACACGCCGCAGAAAATGCCCTCTTCACGGGCAAGCCTGCGCATGGTCTGCTCGGCCTCGTCCTGGGACATGTCGACAATGCGATCGACCCGGGCTGCGTCGAAAATTTTTGGCAGGTATTCCTGAGGCCAGCGGCGAATACCCGGAATGGCCGCGCCTTCCATCGGCTGCAAGCCGACGATCTGCACCGCCGGATTCTGCTCCTTGAGGTACTGCGAGCACCCCATGATGGTCCCGGTGGTGCCCATGGAACTGATGAAGTGGGTAACGCGCCCCTGGGTCTGCTGCCAGATTTCCGGGCCGGTGCTGGTGTAGTGCGCCATCGGGTTGTCACCGTTGGCGAATTGGTCGAGCACCACGCCACGGCCATCGGCTTCCAGCTGCTGAGCCAGATCGCGTGCCCCTTCCATGCCCTCTTCCTTGGTCACCAGGATCAGCTCGGCGCCGTAGGCTGCCATCGCCGCCTTGCGTTCGGCCGTGGAGTTGTCGGGCATGATCAGGATCATCTTGTAACCCTTGATTGCCGCTGCCATGGCCAACGCGATGCCGGTGTTGCCGGAGGTGGCTTCGATCAGCGTATCGCCAGGCTTGATCTGGCCGCGCGATTCGGCACGGGCGATCATCGACAGCGCGGGACGGTCCTTGACCGAGCCGGCAGGATTGTTGCCCTCGAGCTTGAGCAGCAAGGTATTGCTGGTCTGGCCAGCCAGGCGCTGCAGGCGAACCAGGGGCGTATTGCCGACGCAATCGGCGATGGTTGGATACTGCAAGGTCATGGTGTCTTTCACAATCCGGACGGCGGGGGCGCCCATCATACCGGCAAACCCCGCTTCGCCATATCACGCAATCTGTGGTGCATATAGCTACAGGCTATAAAGCCTGTGCAATGCCTTGCCCATGCACGGCGCTACATGCTACCGCCGGTGCTGCACCTGCGCACGGACTTAACGCGTGCAATGGCTGGCGAGGGGGAGTAACGTCCCCGCTTGGCCGCCTTGCAGGGCGGCATCCAGGCACATTGACAGGAGGCGAGTGTGCTCGATCGTTTGGGAATTCGCAGCCGCGTGCTGTTGCTGGCGCTGCTGCCAGCCGGGTTGATGGCAGTGGTGCTGGGCAGCTACTTCACCTGGCTGCAACAGAGCGACCTGCGCACGCAACTGCTGCAACGGGGCAAGATGCTGGCCGAGCAGCTGGCGCCGCTGGCAGCCCCGGCCATGGCCCGCAAGGCGCCTGCACAACTGGAGCGCATTGCCGCGCAAACCCTCGAACAGGCCGACGTACGCGCCGTCGCCTTCCTGACACCGGACCGCAGTCGGCTGGCCCATGCCGGCCCGAGCATGCTCAACCAACCGCCCAGCGGCGGCAGCGGTACCCAGTTGCTGCAACGCAGTGGCAACGACGCCACTCGCTACCTGATGCCGGTGTTCGGCCACCACCGTGACCTGGCCACCGATGCCGTGCCTGCCGAAGCCGAACGCTTGCTGGGCTGGGTGGAAATCGAGCTGTCCCATGACGGCACCTTGCTGCGCGGCTACCGCAACCTGTTCACCACGCTGCTTCTGATCCTGGCCTGCCTGGTGGTCAGCGGGCTGCTGGCCCTGCGCATGAGCCGTGCGATCAACACGCCGATCGAGCGCATCAAGCATGCGGTCAACCAGCTCAAGGATGGCCACCTCGAGGAGCGCCTGCCGGCCATGGGCAGTCACGAGCTGGACGAACTGGCCCGCGGCATCAACCGCATGGCCGAGACCCTGCACAGTGCCCACGAAGAGCTGCAGCACAGCATCGACCAGGCCACCGAGGATGTCCGGCAGAACCTGGAAACCATCGAAATCCAGAACATCGAGCTGGACATGGCCCGCAAGGAAGCCCTGGAAGCCAGCCGCATCAAGTCGGAATTTTTGGCCAACATGAGCCATGAAATCCGCACGCCGCTCAACGGCATTCTGGGCTTTACCCACCTGCTGCAGAAAAGCGAGCTGATGCCCCGCCAGGTGGACTACCTGAACACCATCGAGAAGTCAGCCGACAATTTGCTCGGGATCATCAACGAGATCCTCGATTTCTCCAAGATAGAAGCAGGCAAGCTGGTGCTCGACAGCATCCCCTTCAACCTGCGCGACCTGATCCAGGACACCCTGACCATCCTGGCACCGGCCGCCCATGCCAAGCAGCTTGAGCTGCTGTGCCTGATCTACCGCGATACGCCCTCCTCGCTGATCGGTGACCCGCTGCGCCTCAAGCAGATCCTCACCAACCTGGTCAGCAACGCGATCAAGTTCACCCGCGAAGGCACCATCGTCGTGCGCGCCATGCTCGAAGACGAGCACGAGGACAGCGCCCAGTTGCGCATCAGTGTCCAGGACACCGGCATTGGCCTGTCGCCTCAAGATGTACGCACGCTGTTCCAGGCCTTCAGCCAGGCTGACAACTCCCTGGCCCGCCAGCCAGGCGGCACCGGCCTGGGGCTGGTGATCTCCAAGCGCCTGATCGAGCAGATGGGCGGCGAGATCGGCGTCGATAGCACCCCTGGCGAGGGTTCGCAGTTCTGGATCAGCCTCAACCTGCCCAAGGCGCACGACGATGCCGAGGAGCTGCCTCTGCAGCCCTTGCTCGGCCGTCGCGCCGCCATCGTCGATGGTCATGCACTGGCGCGGCAGGCCCTGGAGCACCAGTTGCAGGACTGCGGTTTGAGCGTCTGTGTCTTTACCTCCTACGAGCAACTGGTGCAGGCGGTGCAAGCTGCCAGCCAGGCGGGGCAGCCTTTCGACTTCGCCGTGCTGGGCGCCAACGTAGGCTCCCTGGCACCCGAACAGCTGGGTCAGTATTACCAGCACCTGGAGCGGCATCATTGCCAGTGCGTGGTGCTGTGCCCCACGACCGAGCAGGCGCTCTATCACCCTTACCTGTCCAATGGCCACGGCCAACTGCTGTCCAAGCCATCGTGCACGCGCAAGCTGCGCCGTCTGCTGCTGGAAATGGTCCAGCCCCGCCGGTTGCAGGGCGAGGTCAGCGCCATGGTGGGCCAGCAGCGCCAGCCCAAGGTGCTGTGCGTGGATGACAACGCGGCCAACCTCTTGCTGGTGCAGACTCTGCTGGAGGACCTGGGCGCCCGGGTGACGGCTGTCGACAATGGTTACGCGGCGGTACAGGCCGTGCAGAGCGAACCGTTCGACCTGGTACTGATGGACGTGCAGATGCCCGGCATGGACGGACGCGCCTGCACCGAGCAAATTCGCCGCTGGGAAAACACCCAGAGCGGCAACCCGTTGCCAATCGTTGCACTGACCGCCCACGCAATGGCCAATGAAAAACGCGCCTTGCTCCATGGCGGCATGGACGACTACCTGACCAAGCCGATCAGCGAGCGGCAACTGGCACAGGTGGTGATGAAGTGGACTGGGCTGAGCCTTGGCTTGTCGCCGCAGATGCCGGCGAGCCTGCCCACTGGGCCTGACGAGTTGAAGGTGCTCGACCATGACGAAGGCCTGCGCCTGGCGGCAGGCAAAGCCGATCTGGCCGCCGACATGCTGAGCATGTTGCTGGCCTCGCTGGAAGATGACCGCGCCGCTATTCGGGATGCACGTCAAGCGCATGACCGTCGTACGCTCATCGAGCAGGTGCACCGGCTCAACGGCGCTTCTCGCTATTGCGGCGTGCCCCAGCTGCGTGCCGCGTGCCAACGCAGCGAGACCCTGCTCAAGCAGGACAGCCCCTTGGCTGGGGAGGCGCTCGATGAACTGGACAACGCGATCAGCCGGCTGGCAGCCGAGGCCAGGCTGAGTATTTGAGGGCAGCCGCCCTTTCTACTGACCCAGTGCCTATGCACAAGGAGCCACCATGCGCGCCCTGCTGTTCAGCAGTCAGCACTATGACCAGGAGAGTTTCACCCAGGCCGCCGTGGGCGGCGGCGTGGCACTGCATTTTCAGTCCGCGCGTCTTACGGCCGATACCGCGCCGCTGGCCCAGGGCTACGAGGTCGTCTGCGCGTTCATCAACGACGAGCTCGACGCGGCGGTGCTGCAATGCCTGGCGCGCGGCGGTACGCGCCTGGTGGCCTTGCGCTCAGCCGGGTACAACCATGTCGACCTGGCTGCGGCCAAGCGGCTGGGAATAGATGTGGTGCGGGTACCGGCCTATTCGCCCCAAGCCGTAGCCGAGCACGCCGTGGCGCTGATACTGGCGCTCAATCGGCGCTTGCACCGGGCCTACAACCGCACGCGTGAAGGCGATTTCACCTTGCACGGGCTGACCGGTTTCGACTTGCATGGCAAGACCGTCGGGGTCGTCGGCACCGGCCAGATCGGCGCGGCGTTCGCGCGTATCATGGCCGGCTTCGGCTGCCAACTGCTGGCCTACGACCCCTGCCCCGACCCGCAGCTCGAGGCCTTGGGCGCGCGCTACATGAGTTTGCCAGCGTTGCTGAGCCAGGCACGCATCATCAGCCTGCACTGCCCGTTGACGCCAGGTACCCGGCACCTGATCAATGCCCAGAGCCTGGCGCACCTGCAACCTGGCGCCATGCTCATCAACACAGGGCGTGGGGCGCTGGTCGATACGCCGGCACTGCTCGATGCGCTCAAGAGCGGCCAGCTGGGCTACCTGGGCCTGGACGTTTACGAAGAAGAAGCCAAAGTGTTCTTCGAAGACCGTTCGGACCTGCCCCTGCAAGACGATGTGCTGGCCCGCCTGCTGACATTCCCGAATGTGATCGTCACGGCCCATCAAGCCTTCCTCACCCATGAGGCCTTGCAGGCCATTGCCCAGACGACGCTTGAGAACATTGCCTGCTGGGCGGCAGGCAGGGCGCAGAACCTGGTGACCGGTTAATGCTAGGATACGCGGCATTTAGGGAGGACCCATGGTCGAACACGATTTTCGCTACACCCTCTTCAACCCGCAGCACACGCTGATCGAGTGCAGGGCCTTGGTGCCCGGCCGTTACCAGGTCACAGGCAACGGTGGCTCGATGCACAAGGGCGACACCCTGCTGGTCACCCTCAAGGGCAGCAAGGACTTGGCCATGCGCCTGACCGTGGACAGCGTCCGCCACCTGATCAACCCGCGCGGACAGTGGGTTGCCGTGGCCAACGGGCCGGTCTTCCACGAACTGGAGATCCTGGCCTGGCAAGTGGCATGCGACAGCTGCGATGCGGTACTGGACTTCGAATTTGCGGTCGATGCCAAGCTGGGCAAGGCAGCGCGTCAGCCTGCAGCCAGCGCCCGCATCGCCGAACTGGGCTGGGCAAGCCAGGACGCCCGGCACCTCTGCCCCCGTTGCCAGGAGCCTGCACAATGAAAAACCTGCTTACCAGCGCACTGATTGCCACCGGCCTGCTTGGCTGCGCGACCGCCCCTTCGGACCTGCAGCAAGACCGCAGCTACGTACTGGAGTGGATCGGCGAGCGCCCCCTGATCGACAACAGCCACTTGAGCATGACCTTGGGCAGCGACGGGCGCGCCTACGGCAATGCCGGCTGCAATCACTGGTTCGCGGCCTACACCCTCGATGGCGAGCGCTTGAGTTTTGGTAGCGTCGGCAGCACCCGCAAGCTGTGTGCACCGGCTTTGATGGAACAGGAAAAACGCTTCCTGCAGGCCCTTGGCAACGTCACCCGCTGGGACCTGGCGCCGGACCAGCAATTGCGCTTGTGGCCCACCGACGGCAAGCCGCTGCGCCTGTGGCCTGAAGAGGGCTGAGCGGGCGGCTTGTTGCCCACGGGGCCTGGCTTGACAGGTCAGCGCCCCGTTCGCTCAGGCCGTGCCAGCGTCACCCTTGTTTCAGGGCCTTGATCTTGGCCTTCAAGCCTTCGAGCGTCTGCTCACCGAGCAACTGCTCACGTACCTTGCCCTTGTCATCAATGATGTAGGTCACCGGTAGCGCCTCGCTGCGGGGCAGGTCATAACGCTCGGCAGGGTCCTGGGCCAGCACGGTGAAATCGATGCCCAACGTATCGGCCGCCTGCTTGAGGTCCGCGCCTTGCAGGCCATCGAAATTCACCCCCACCACCTTGATGCCGTCAGCGGCCCATTGCTTGGCAGCCGCATTGAGCTCGGGAATTTCGGTACGGCACGGCCCGCACCACTCCGCCCAGTAATTGAGCACCAGCCAGTGCCCGTCTACCTGTTCGGCCTTTACCGTGTTGCCGTGCTGGTCCACGCCATAATCGGCACCGCAACCACCGAGCAACAGGCTCGCGGTGATGGCCATTACTGCTGCCAGACGCCTTGCCATGGGTCAATCCTTCTCGAGTTTTAGAGCAAATGGGTCAGTCGCTGCGGTTAGAATACCGGTCACACCTTGCTGGATGCGACCCCACATGACTGACCTGACGCTCTATCATAACCCGCGCTGCTCCAAATCCCGCGGCGCGCTGGAACTGCTCGAGGCCCGCGGCCTGGCGCCTACCGTGGTGCGCTACCTGGAAACGCCCCCCGATGTCGCCACGCTCAAGGTGCTGCTGGACAAGCTGGGCATCCCGCCCCGTCAACTGTTGCGTACGGGCGAGGACGACTACGCTCAACTCAACCTGGCCGATCCGACACTCAGCGACGCCCAGCTGATCGACGCCATGGCGACCCATCCCAAGCTGATCGAGCGGCCAATCCTGGTAGCCGGCGACAAGGCCGTGATCGGCCGCCCACCCGAAAATATCCTGGAGATCCTGCCGTGAGCGAACCCTATATCCTGGTGCTCTACTACAGCCGCCATGGCTCGACCAGCGAGATGGCCCGGCACATCGCCCGTGGCATCGAACTGGGCGGCATGGAAGCACGCCTGCGCACCGTACCGGCCGTGTCCAGCGAATGCGAGGCGGTCGCGCCCGACGTGCCGGCCAGTGGCGCGCCCTACGCCACCCTCGACGACCTGCGCCACTGCTCGGGGCTGGCCCTGGGCAGCCCTACCCGCTTCGGCAACATGGCCGCTGCGCTCAAGTACTTCCTGGACGGTACCAGCCCCTTGTGGCTGGGCGGCGAGCTGGTGGGCAAGCCCGCCGGTGTGTTCACCTCGACCGCGAGCCTGCACGGTGGTCAGGAGAGCACCCTGCTGTCGATGATGCTGCCCCTGCTGCACCACGGCATGCTGGTACTGGGCCTGCCCTACAGCGAGTCAGCGCTGATCGAGACCCGTGGCGGCGGCACACCCTACGGGGCGAGCCACCACGCCGGCGCCGATGGCAAGCGCGACCTCGATGAGCACGAAATCGCTTTGTGCCGCGCCCTGGGGCAGCGGCTGGCTACCACGGCCAAAGCCTTGGAGACCACGCGTGGCTAAGGCGCGAAAACCGCTGCCTGCGCAGGCATGGCTAGCACCTCGGGTACGGGTGACCCGGGCGCTGAGCTTGGCGTTCGTGCTGGGCTTGATCGCGCTGCTGGTGGTGAACAACCTGTGGTTCGCCAATCTGCATGGCGCGCGGGTGAGCGTGATCCTGGCCATCGAACTGCTGCCACTGCTGCTGGTGCTGCCAGGCATGGTCAGCGCCAGCGCCCGCGCGCATGCCTGGGCCTGTTTCGTGGTCAACATCTACTTCATCAAGGGGGTGGTGGCGGCGTTCGATCCTGCTCGGGCTCTGTTTGGCTGGCTTGAGCTGTTGGTCAGCCTGGGGCTGTTCACGGCCGCGCTGCTGTATGTGCGCTGGAAGTTCCAGTACCAAAGGCGCCTGGCCGGCGAAGGCAACTGATGGGGGGGCGGGCCGGCCCCCGCCGGCTCAGTGATTGACGGTATGGGCCAGCATCACCGACAGCTGGCACAACGGTCGGCCGCTTTGTTCGTGCCACTGGTTGAAGGCGTCCTGCACCAGGGCCAGGTCGCGCTGGCTGGTGGGCTTCTTGTCGATGACCTTTTGAGCGATCAGCGCTGCCGCCATATCGTCGGTCGGCACGAAGGTGTCCTTGCCGACCATGCGCAGGAAACGCGGCGCGGACAAACCGCCCAACTGATTACCGTGCTTGGTCAGGTATTTCCATAAACCCACGATATCGGTTACTGGCCAATCGGCGATGAAGTTCCCGAAGCTGCCCCACTGCTTTTCGATATCCAGCACCATCTGGGCGTTGCGTGGCACGCTCTTGAGCTTGCCCAGGTGCCGGATGATGCGGGTGTCCTGCATCAGCCGCTCAAGGTGCTCGGCACTCATCAGCACGACCTTTTCCGGGTCGAAGCCGAAGAACACCTGCTCGAACGCCGGCCACTTGGCGTCCACCAGGCTGTGCTTGAGCCCGGCGCGAAATACGCGCAGGGCAAGGGTCGACAAGTAGCGATCAGCGCTGGTCGCCCGTAGCTGCTCCGGGCTACGAGGTTGCGGCAGGGCCGCCTCCAGGGCGCGGGCAGAGCCGAAGCGGTTCAGGCAGAACTCGTGCAGCCACTGATAGTCACGCATGGGTCAGATGTTCACCACGTCAAAAAAGCGCGGGGTGGCGTTTTCATCGATCGTCAGGCTGGTGAAATCGAAGAGGTTGCGGTCGGCCAGCTGCGACGGTGCGACATTCTGCAAAGCGCGGAAGATGCTTTCGGTCCGGCCTGGGTGCTTGCGCTCCCATTCGACCAGCATGTCCTTGACCACCTGACGCTGCAGGTTCTCCTGCGAGCCGCACAGGTTGCAGGGGATGATCGGGAACGCCTTCATGTCCGAGTACGCCTGGATATCCTTCTCGCTGCAGTAGGCCAGCGGACGGATCACCACGTTACGGCCGTCGTCGGCGCGCAATTTTGGCGGCATGCCTTTGAGGGCGCCGTTGAAGAACATGTTGAGGAAGAATGTTTCGACGATGTCGTCACGGTGATGACCCAGGGCCATCTTGGTGGCACCGATTTCATCAGCGAAGGTATACAAGGTGCCGCGGCGCAGGCGCGAGCAGAGCGAGCAGGTGGTCTTGCCTTCCGGGATCAGCTCCTTGACCACCGAGTAGGTGTCCTTTTCGACGATGTGGTACTCGACGCCCAGTTCCTTGAGGTAGGCCGGCAGCACGTGCTCCGGAAAGCCTGGCTGCTTCTGGTCCATGTTCACCGCCACGATCTGGAACGAGATCGGCGCCACCTTCTGCAGATGCAACAGAACATCGAGCATGGTGTAGCTGTCCTTGCCGCCGGACAGGCAGACCATGACCTTGTCACCATCCTCGATCATGTTGTAGTCGGTGATGGCTTCGCCAGCGAGACGACGCAGGCGTTTTTGCAATTTGTTCTGGTTGACCGAAAGGGTGCCCATAGCGCTTGAATCCGCGAGGTGTGACAAAAGCCGGCTATTTTACGCACAATTGCAGCAGGGCTGTAGGCATTCCGACAAAGACTTCAGGGCGATCACGCTCAAATAACCCACCGTGTGACCAATGGCTGGGTGAGTGCACTGCCGCTGCGGCATAATGGCCGCCAGAGGATTCATTGCCCCATGCCCGAACTGCTCATCCAACGCGTCGAAATCTGCTATCAGCAGGCCGAGCGCTTTTTTGATCGCGCCTTCCCCCGCCCGCAAGTCAGTTTCAAGCTGCGCGGGCAAAAAGCCGGGGTGGCCCACCTGCACGAAAACAAGCTGCGTTTCAACCTGCAGCTATACCGCGAGAACCACGAAGACTTCCTGCGCCAGACCGTAGCGCACGAGGTCGCCCACCTTGTCGCTCACCAGGTCTTTGGTGACGGTATCCAGGCCCACGGCCAGGAGTGGCAGCTGATCATGCGCGGCGTCTACGAACTGCCGCCGGCGCGCTGCCACAACTACGCCGTCAAGCGCCGCGCGGTGACTCGCTACCTCTACCGCTGCCCCTGCCCGCAAAGTGAGTTTGCGTTCACGGCGCAGCGCCACGCACTGGTGGGCCAAGGCCGGCGGTACCTGTGCAAACGTTGCAGGCAACTGCTGGTCTACAGCGGCCAGACGCGGGTCGAATAGCGGCTTAGTCACGAAACAGGCAAAAAAAACGATCCGTTGACGTGGGGTCAACGGATCGTCTGGTCATGCTGGGCGCGTTTTTATTTCTCGACGAACGCCCGCTCGATCAGGTAATCGCCCGGCTCGCGCATGCGTGGGGAGATTTTCAGGCCGAAGCTGTCCAGCACTTCGCTGGTCTCATCGAGCATGCTCGGGCTGCCGCAGATCATCGCGCGGTCATCCTGCGGGTTGATCGGCGGCAGGCCGATGTCGCTGAACAACTTGCCGCTGCGCATCAGGTCGGTCAGGCGGCCCTGGTTCTCGAAAGGCTCGCGGGTGACGGTCGGGTAATAGATCAGCTTTTCGCGTACGGCTTCGCCGAAGAATTCGTTCTGCGGCAGGTGCTCGGTGATGAACTCGCGGTAAGCCACTTCGTTCACATAGCGCACGCCGTGGACCAGGATCACCTTCTCGAAACGCTCGTAGGTTTCCGGGTCCTGGATCACACTCATGAACGGCGCCAGGCCAGTACCGGTGCTGAGCAGGTACAAGTGCTTGCCGGGGTTGAGGTCGTCGAGCACCAGCGTACCGGTAGGCTTCTTGCTGATGATGATCTCATCGCCTTCCTTCAGGTGCTGCAGCTGCGAGGTCAGCGGGCCGTCGGGCACCTTGATGCTGAAGAACTCCAGGTGTTCTTCCCAGTTCGGCGAAGCGATGGAGTAGGCGCGCATGAGCGGACGGCCGGAGTCCTGCTGCAGGCCGATCATCACGAACTGACCGTTCTCGAAGCGCAGCCCCGGATCACGGGTGCACTTGAAGCTGAACAGCGTGTCGTTCCAGTGGTGCACACTGAGGACACGTTCGTGGTTCATGTTGCTCATCTAATGGGGCTCCTGAAGAAAGTCGCAGCGCGCACAAGGCGCAGAGTTGCGCGATAGTTTAGGGGCAGCGACAATATCTGTTAACTGGATTATCAAGATATGTGTTATCGGTTATATCGATATGCGATTCACACTACGTCAACTTCAGGTCTTCGTGGCCGTCGCCCAGCACCAGAGCGTTTCACGCGCTGCAAGCGTGCTTGCGCTGTCGCAATCGGCTGCCAGCACCTCCATCACCGAGCTTGAACGCCAGAGCAGCTGCCAGTTGTTCGACCGGGCGGGCAAGCGCCTGAGCCTCAACGCCCTAGGTCATCAGTTGCTGCCACAAGCCGTGGCACTCTTGGACCAGGCCAAGGAAATCGAGGACCTGCTCAACGGCAAATCAGGGTTCGGCTCCCTCGTGGTGGGCGCCACGCTCACCATTGGCAACTACCTGGCAACCCTTTTGATCGGCAGCTTCATGCAGCGGCACCCCGAAAGCCAGGTGAAGCTGCACGTACAAAATACTGTGCATATCGTGCAACAGGTGGCACACCACGAAATTGACCTGGGTCTGATCGAAGGTGATTGCAATCATCCGGACCTTGAGGTGCAGCCTTGGGTGGCAGATGAACTGGTGGTGTTCTGTGCCCCTCAACATCCATTGGCCAGGCAAGGCCGCGCCGACATCGCCACGCTGGCCCGTGAGGCGTGGATCCTGCGCGAGCAAGGCTCGGGCACGCGCCTGACGTTCGACCAGGCCATGCGCCACCACCGCGCACAGCTGGACATCCGCCTGGAACTGGAGCACACCGAGGCCATCAAGCGCGCCGTGGAATCGGGCCTGGGCATCGGATGCATCTCACGCCTGGCCCTGCGCGATGCCTTTCGCCGTGGCAGCCTGGTGGCAGTGGAAACACCCGAGCTGGACTTGATGCGCCAGTTCTACTTCATCTGGCACAAGCAGAAATACCAGACCTCGGCGATGCGCGAGTTTCTGGAACTCTGTCGCCACTTCACCGCTGGCGTCACGCGCAGCGACGAGATCGTGCTGCCGCCTATAGCCTGAGCCGTGCAGGCGCAGCGCCCCGCGTTGTGGCCTTACAGAAGGATCACGCCCCACACGATCGCGACCATGCACAACGACACCAACTGAGCAGCGCTGCCCATGTCCTTGGCGTTCTTGGACAAAGGGTGGCGTTCGAGGGAAATGCGATCGATCGCCGCCTCCACCGCCGAATTGAACAGCTCTACAATCAGCCCAAGCAGGCACACCGCGATCATGATCGCCCGCTCCGCACGGCTTACCGGCAACCAGAAGGCAATAGGCACCAGCACGATGTTGAGCAGTACCAGCTGGCGGAATGCAGCCTCGCCCTTGAAGGCGGCGCGCAGCCCGTCCAGGGAATAGCCCGCGGCGTTGAGGATTCGTTTCAGACCAGTCTGGCCCTTGAAAGGAGATGGCGTCATGGGGTTCGCTTAGCTACGAAAGGGCCGGCAGACTAGGCTGGCAAGGGTCAAAAAAGCGTGAAGGCCTGGGTAATCAGGTGCTGGCAACCGATTCAAGTTGTTGCAGCAACAAAGCGGCCTGGGTGCGCGTGCGCACGCCCAGCTTGCGGAAAATGGCCGTCACATGGGCCTTGATTGTGGCTTCGGACACACTTAGCTCGTAGGCGATCTGCTTGTTCAGCAAGCCCTCGCAGACCATCGTCAGTACCCGGAACTGCTGCGGCGTCAGGCTGGCGAGCCCTTCGCTGGCAGCCCTCGCTTCAGCAGGCACATCGACCTTCTCAAACGCCTGTGGTGGCCACCACACTTCGCCATCGAGCACTTTGCGCACCGCATCCTGAATCACTTCGAGGGTGCTCGACTTGGGAATGAACCCGCTGGCGCCGAACTCGCGGGACTTGACCACGACCGCAGCCTCCTCCTGCGCCGAGACCATCACCACCGGTATCTGCGGGTACTGCCCGCGCAGCAGGACCAAGCCGGAAAAACCGTAGGCACCAGGCATGTTCAGGTCGAGCAGCACCAGGTCCCAGTCTGCCTTTTCGCTCAGGCGGTTCTCCAGCTCTGCAATACTTGCCACTTCCACCAGACGCACGTCCGGGCCCATGCCCAGGGTGACGGCCTGGCGCAGTGCACCGCGAAACAGCGGGTGGTCATCGGCAATCAGGATTTCATATGTGGCCATCGATCTAAGGATCCTGTTCTGTACCAGGGGCCCGTCGGCACGGGCGCACTGGCGGGAATCGGCGCCAAGGATGCCGAGCGGCGACGGCAAAGGTCAAGCCAGCCTGCCAGTCGCTCAATCCGCCTTGGCGGCATCCCGGTCATTATGAACCAAAGCCGGTAGGCTGCCCCTTGGACTATAGGAAGGTATGCAGGCGCTGGTGAACAGCATCCTGTTCATCCAGGGGCAGGCGGCGTTTGCCACTGAGGTAGTGCAAGCTGAAGACGTCCAGGTAGGCGTCCAGCGCCTGTGAGGCGAGGTGGTCCCCGGCCAGGTCCAGGCACATGGCGGCCACTTCCGCCGTACAGAAATGGTCATCGCGCCGCGAGCGGCGCAGGCGGTAGCGTGACATCTGCTCGGGCTGCAGGCTCAGCACCGGAAAACGCTCCAGGTAGGGGCTTTTGCGAAACATCTTGCGCGCTTCGGTCCAGGTGGCGTCGAGCAGGATGAACAGTGGCCGCTTGCCAGGCGAGCGCATCACGTCCGTCACGACGCGCTCCGGCGCCACGAATTCACCCGGGAACACGATGTACGGCTGCCATTGCGGGTCATCGAGCAACGCCAACAAGCCCTCGTCCACCGAAGTGCGCAGCCAGCCAAAGGCGGATGTGTCTTCGATCAGGTCAGCGATGAGCCAGCCGGTATTGGTTGGCTTCAACGGCTCGGTATCGTGCATCAAAAGGCAGATGCCCGACTCGGCACTGACGCTGGGTTTCCAGTCACACAGGCAATGCGTGGCAATGACCCGGCAACCTGGGCAACGCTCGGCCCGGGAGCCGCGTGCGATGAAGGGTTTGTTGCTACGCGCCAGGCGTTCGGCGCGCAGCCGCGCGACGGCATGGCTCATGCCGGCACGCATTGCAGAAAAGAGGTGGCAGTCACTGCAGTGGCTCGATTGAAAACGGCTGGCAGTTTACCAGAATGCCGGCCATTTGCTGTGCAGACGACCGGAGCGCCCCTATACTCGCGATTTCAAGCGCCACGCGGGCGGCAGCGATGATGGAACGCCGTCTGCCTACGCCTGTCCAAGCGCCAGTCACCGAACCAGGAGAGATCCATGCTGCGCCTTACCGCCCCCGCCCTGAGCTTGTTGCTCGCACTGCCACTTGCAGCCCAGGCGGCTTCCAAGCAGGACTATGACCTGAACACGATGCTGCAGAAGGTTGCCAAGGAAAGCAGCGTTGGTACACCCCGCGCCATCAACGAAGACATTCTCGACCAAGGCTATACGGTCGAAGGCAAGGCCCTGATCAACCACCTCAGCGTACGCGCTGACCATGCTGCGCGCATGCAGGCCAACCCTGAGCAGGTGCGCAGCCAATTGGGCGACAGCGTTTGCCGCAACACCGGGTTCCGCAACCTGATGTCCAAAGGCGCAGTGATGGTGTACCGCTTCACGGTCTACAAGACCAATCAGCCGTTGATGGATCAGGCCTTCGACAGCGCTAGCTGCGTTGCCGGTAACAAGAAGAAGTAAAGCTTCGAATACCGCTCAAGCCCCGTCCGGGCGCGCCTCCATGCGCCCGACATCCTCATACGGGCTGGGCGTGACCCGTGCTATAGGGCTAGATTGATAAGGAGCAGAAGGAGAAGTTGCATGCCCTATCAATCGAATGAACTGCTTTCCAGCCACTTCCGAGATCATGACATCGACCTGAGCTACATCGACGCCCAACTCGAACGCGTAGCCCCCGATAGCCCCAACCTGCCCCTCTATCGCGACATGATGCTGACGATCCTGCGCATGGCCCACGACGACGCCGACCGCTGGAGCACCAAGATCACCCTGCAAGCGCTGCGCGAACTCGACCAGTCCTTTCGCGCACTGCGTCGCCACAAGCACCGCCGTAAGGTCACTGTGTTCGGCTCGGCGCGTACGCCGCTGGAGCACCCCATGTATGCCCTGGCCCGTGAGCTGGGTGCTGCGCTGGCCCGCTCGGACCTGATGGTCATCACCGGTGGCGGCGGCGGTATCATGGCCGCCGCCCATGAAGGCTCCGGCGCCGACAACAGCCTTGGCTTCAACATCACCCTGCCCTTCGAACAACATGCCAACCCAACCATAGAAGGCACCGACAAGCTGCTGTCGTTTCACTTCTTCTTCATTCGCAAGCTGTTCTTCGTCAAGGAAGCGGACGCGCTGGTGTTGTGCCCTGGAGGGTTCGGTACGCTCGATGAAGCACTGGAAGTGCTGACGCTTATCCAGACGGGTAAGAGCCCCCTGGTACCGGTGGTACTGCTGGACTCACCGCAGGGTACCTTCTGGCAGGACTGCCTGGCGTTCATTCGCCACCAGCTGCAAGACAATCGCTACATCCTGCCAGGCGACCTTAAGCTGCTGCGTCTGGTGCACAGTGCCGAGGAAGCCGTTGAGGAAATCAATCGGTTCTACCAAAACTACCACTCCAGCCGCTGGCTGAAACGCCAGTTCGTCCTGCGCATGCACCGGCCACTCACGCCCGAAGCGTTACAGGCGATTGGCGAGCGGTTTGCCGATCTCTGCCTAAGCGGCAGCTTCGAGCAAACGCCTGATAGCAACGTCGAAAACGAAACCGGGGATTTTGGGCATCTGACACGCCTGTGCTTCGCTTTTACCGGCCGCGATCAAGGCCGACTGCGAGAGCTGGTGGACTTCATCAATCTGCCGCAACATTGGGCTGTTGCGCCATCAGCCTGCCATGAACAGCACTCGCCGGATCTCTCTTAGGCGCAGGCAGTGGGTTCAATCGTCCCAGCCTCGCCCGCTGAGCAGCTTTCCAATCATGTCCATGGGGAAACCACGATAAGCGAGAAAGCGCATTTGCTGCGCACGCGCCTTGGGATCCTCAGGGCGTTGCCCGGCATACTTGCGCTGCCATACCTCATACAGGCGCTCGCCCCAGTCGATATGACTCTCGCGAAGCGCCGCATCGATATCACCACGCGCCAAGCCGCGCTGCCCGAGCTCCTCACGGATTCGGGCAGGGCCATAACCAGAATTGGATCGATAACGAATGAAGCTTTCGAGATAGCGAGCTTCACTCAGCAGACCTTCTTCGCTCAGCCGATCAAGCTCAGACTCGATCAGCGTCTGCAAAGCCCCACGCTGAAGTAACTTGCGGGTCAATTCCACGCGACCATGCTCACGTCGCGCAAGCAGGTCCATGGCTGCCCGCCGAATGGCGACGGGGGTGTCGAGTACGGCAGGCATGTTCAGCTAAGATCGCGTGATCAATAGCCAGCTTCGGCTTCGGCCACGTCACCCGCATCGGCCTGTGCGGCCGCAGCCTTGGCAGCAGCGGCTACGGCACCGGCATTGAGCAGCTTGTCGCGGATCTGCTTCTCAATCTCGCTACCGATAGCGGGATTCTCGTGCAGGTACTTGGCAGCATTCGCCTTGCCCTGACCAATCTTGTTGCCTTGGTAGCTGTACCAGGCACCCGACTTCTCGACCAGGCCCTGAGAGACGCCCAAGTCGATGATCTCACCGTTACGGTAGATACCTTTGCCGTACAGAATCTGGAATTCTGCTTGACGGAACGGTGGCGCCACCTTGTTCTTGACGATCTTGACGCGGGTTTCGCTACCCACCACCTCGTCGCCTTCCTTGACTGCACCAGTACGACGGATATCCAGGCGAACCGACGCATAGAACTTCAGTGCGTTACCGCCAGTGGTGGTTTCTGGGCTACCGAACATCACGCCGATCTTCATACGGATCTGGTTGATGAAGATGACCAGGCAGTTGGCGTTCTTGATGTTACCGGTGATCTTGCGCAATGCCTGGGACATCAGGCGAGCCTGCAGGCCCACATGCATGTCACCCATTTCGCCTTCGATTTCAGCCTTGGGTACCAGCGCAGCCACGGAGTCGACAATGATAACGTCGACGGCGTTGGACCGTACCAGCATGTCGGTGATTTCCAACGCCTGCTCACCCGTGTCGGGCTGCGAAACCAGCAGGTCGTCTACGTTGACGCCCAGCTTCCCGGCGTACTCGGGGTCAAGGGCGTGCTCGGCATCGACGAACGCACAGGTGGCGCCACTTTTCTGGGCTTCGGCGATGACCGAGAGCGTGAGCGTTGTTTTACCTGACGATTCCGGGCCGTAGATTTCGACGATACGGCCTTTGGGCAGACCGCCAATACCCAGCGCGATGTCCAGCCCCAGGGAGCCGGTGGAAATGGAAGGGATGGCCTGGCGCTCATGGTCGCCCATGCGCATGACGGCGCCCTTACCGAATTGACGTTCGATTTGACCCAGGGCCGCAGCCAAGGCGCGCTTCTTGTTGTCGTCCATTGAAATCCTCACGTGTTCGACTTGGCCCTGATGGCCGGATAACTGTATAAGTAGCCAGTATTATTCCACAGGCGAGCGTCCGAGCAAACCCCCGATTTCGATTTAACCGGTGCCAAGCTGTAACAAGCCTTCTAAGGCGGCGACGACGGTTTGGTGCCGCACGCCCTCGCGGTCGCCTTCGAACTGACGACGCACGCTGACGACCCGCTGCCCATCGCCCCAAGCCAGCCATACGGTACCCACGGGCTTGTCAGCCGAACCGCCACCAGGGCCGGCCACCCCGCTGACCGCCACGGCGAAGCGGGCGCCGCTGGCCTGCTGCGCGCCCGCGACCATGGCCTCGACCACCTCCTGGCTTACCGCGCCCACGTGCTTGAACAGCGTCTCGGGCACTCCGAGCTGACGCGTCTTCTGCCGGTTGGAATAAGTCACGTAGCCGGCTTCGAACCAGGCCGAGCTGCCGGCGATCCGGGTAATGGCCTCGGCAATGCCGCCGCCGGTACAGGATTCGGCAGTGCTCACCTGTGCCCCCAGGCGCTGCAGGTGGTCACCCAGGCGAGTGGCGAGTGTGGTAATCGGGTCCATGCGAAAGCTCCTTGAAGACTGACCACTACCCTATCACCCCAATAGAGACGCTGGCCGGGCAAACGTTCAGGTTTTCCAAGCTCCTGCCGCAGCGCCCAGGGTAGACATGCGCGGCGTTCGGCGCCTGCACCGCACCGAAAAAGCCTGTACCATTGCCGGTTTACCCTCGCCAACCAGATCACCCGCTGTAGGCCGACCATGTCCGATCTCTCCGCACATACTCCAATGATGCAGCAGTACTGGAAGCTGAAAAACCAGCATCCTGACCAGCTGATGTTCTATCGCATGGGCGACTTCTACGAGATCTTCTATGAAGATGCGAAAAAGGCCGCCAGCCTGCTGGACATCACCCTGACCGCGCGCGGTCAGTCCGCCGGCCAGTCCATCCCCATGTGCGGGGTGCCGTTTCACTCACTCGAGGGTTACCTGGCCAAGCTGGTCAAGCTGGGCGAATCGGTGGTCATCTGCGAGCAGATCGGCGACCCGGCCACCAGCAAGGGGCCAGTCGAGCGCCAAGTGGTGCGCATCATCACGCCAGGGACCGTCAGCGACGAGGCATTGCTCGATGAACGCCGCGACAACCTGATCGCAGCGCTGCTGGGCGACGAGCGTCTGTTTGGCCTGGCCGTGCTTGACATCACTAGCGGTCACTTTGGCGTGCAGGAGATCAAAGGCTGGGAAACCCTGCTGGCCGAACTGGACCGCCTCAACCCGGTCGAGCTGCTCATCCCCGATGACTGGCCACGGGACCTGCCTGCCGAGAAACGCCCCGGCGCGCGTCGCCGAGCGCCTTGGGACTTTGACCGCGACTCGGCGCGCAAGGCGCTCTGCCAGCAATTTGCCACCAAGGACCTCAAGGGCTTTGGCTGTGACAAGCTGACCCTGGCCATCGGCGCCGCCGGCTGCCTGCTGGCCTATGCCAAGGAAACCCAGCGCACGGCGTTGCCGCACCTGCGCAGCCTGCGTCACGAGCGCCTGGACGACACGGTCATTCTCGACGGCGCCAGCCGCCGCAACCTGGAGCTGGACGTCAACCTGGCAGGCGGGCGCGACAATACCCTGCAATCAGTCGTCGATCGTTGCCAGACCGCCATGGCCAGCCGCCTGTTGAGCCGCTGGCTGAACCGCCCGCTGCGCGACCTCAAGGTCATACAGGCCCGCCAAGATTCGATCCGCTGCCTGCTCGACAGCTACCGGTTCGAAAAACTGCAGCCCCAGCTCAAGGAAATCGGCGACATCGAGCGCATCCTGGCCCGTATCGGCCTGCGCAATGCCCGCCCACGCGACCTGGCGCGCCTGCGTGACGCACTGGGTGCCTTGCCCGAGCTGCAGAATGCCATGACCGAGCTTGAGGCGCCGCACCTGGCACGCCTGGCCGCGATCACCGGCACCTACCCGGAGCTGGCCAGCCTGCTGGAGCGTGCGGTGGTCGACAACCCGCCAGCCGTAATCCGTGACGGTGGCGTGCTCAAGGCCGGCTATGACAACGAGCTCGACGAGCTGCTGGCGATCAGCGAGAACGCCGGCCAGTTCCTGATCGACCTCGAGGCGAGTGAGAAGGCACGCACCGGCCTTGCCAACCTCAAGGTCGGCTACAACCGTGTGCATGGCTATTTCATCGAGCTGCCTTCCAAGCAGGCCGAACAGGCACCGGTCGACTATATCCGTCGGCAGACCCTCAAGGGCGCCGAGCGCTTCATCACCCCGGAACTCAAGGCGTTCGAGGACAAGGCGCTGTCGGCCAAGAGCCGCGCCCTGGCCCGGGAAAAGATGCTCTACGACGCGCTGCTCGAGACCCTGATCAGCCACTTGGCGCCACTGCAGGACAGTGCCGCCGCCCTGGCTGAACTGGACGTACTCAGCAACCTGGCAGAGCGGGCCCTGAACCTGGACCTGAACTGCCCACGCTTCGTCGACGAACCGTGCCTGCGCATCGAGCAGGGGCGTCACCCTGTGGTCGAGCAGGTGCTCACCACGCCGTTCGTGGCCAACGACCTGGGCCTGGACGACAGCACCCGGATGCTGATCATCACCGGGCCGAACATGGGTGGTAAGTCCACGTACATGCGCCAGACCGCACTGATCGTGCTAATGGCACATATTGGTAGCTTCGTGCCAGCAGCGCGCTGCGAGCTGTCGGTGGTCGACCGCATCTTCACCCGCATTGGCTCCAGCGACGACCTGGCAGGGGGGCGCTCCACCTTCATGGTGGAAATGAGCGAAACCGCCAATATCCTGCACAACGCAACCGACCGCAGCCTGGTGCTGATGGACGAAGTAGGCCGCGGCACCAGCACCTTCGATGGCCTGTCGTTGGCCTGGGCAGCAGCCGAACGCCTGGCGCGCCTGCGGGCCTACACCTTGTTCGCTACCCACTACTTCGAACTGACCGTGTTGCCCGACAGCGAGCCGCTGGTGGCCAACGTGCACCTCAATGCAACGGAGCACAACGACCGCATCGTATTCCTGCACCACGTGCTGCCAGGGCCTGCGAGCCAGAGCTATGGCCTGGCGGTCGCGCAGCTGGCAGGTGTACCGGCGGTGGTCATCCAGCGCGCTCGGGAGCACCTGTCGCGCCTGGAAACCACCAGCCTGCCACACGACTCGACCCAGGTCCCGAAAGCGCAGGATGCACCGCAAGTGCCGCACCAGAGCGACTTGTTCGCCAGCCTGCCCCACCCGGCGATCGAGAAGCTGGGCAAGCTGCAGCTCGATGACATGACACCGCGCCAAGCTATCGAAATGCTATATCAACTAAAGAACCTGTTATAACGGCAGCCATGACAAGCTGGTAGAATCCGCCGCGGTTTGCTGGTACTGCACGGTTATTAGCCTGGCCTGCAGCCAAAACCCGCAAACCGCGCGGCCCGAGAGGAAGGGCCGCCGCCGTCGCCTGAGGAGAGAACTAGAAATGACCTTCGTCGTCACCGACAACTGCATCAAATGCAAATACACCGACTGCGTGGAAGTCTGTCCGGTGGACTGCTTCTACGAAGGCCCGAACTTCCTGGTCATCCACCCGGATGAGTGCATCGACTGTGCACTGTGCGAACCAGAGTGCCCGGCACAAGCCATTTTCTCGGAAGACGAAGTGCCATCGGGCATGGAAAACTTCATCGAGTTGAACGCCGAACTGGCTGAGATCTGGCCCAACATCACCGAGCGCAAGGATGCACTTCCTGATGCTGAGGAGTGGGACGGCAAGCCAGGCAAGATTGCCGACTTGCAGCGCTAACGTCGCGTGAACAAACGAAAAGGCCCGCAAGGGCCTTTTTGCTGTAGCGCGAAAGACCAGTGATGCAGATGTGACCGCCGCCACGCTGGCTTCTGATACAGCCGTTCCCAAGCGCTGTGCAGTATGCGCTTGGATCAAAAGCCTCAGAACCCAAAAAAAAGGCAAAAAAAGGGGCGGTTCGACCCGCCCACATTTTTTCCATAGTCCCTGCTTGTCCTGTACATCGTCCTGATGAAATCGCTTCTTGCGATGTCCTTGGCTCTCTTCCTGAGTGCCTGTGCGTGTCCCTGTGCACAGTTCGAATACTAGCGACCTGAGCGGGATGTGCAACGAGTCCTCCTCACAAAATGTTGCGGCCTACAAACTTTCACACATCTAAATACTTCAATATTTTCAATGAGTTAAGAAGCTATTGCTTTTGAAAACGACATTGGTTTACTGCTACACCCTTCAAAAGCTTACGTAACGAGTAAGCAAATGCTTACAGGTCGAACTGCCGCTGTGAGCACAGTGCTGAATGCGCCTGTGAAACTGCAAACCGATACGAACGCCTCTGACCGCGCAAAGCTCGTCGATAGCATGATTCTTCAAACCCCAGACGCAAAAACGCCCCTTTTTATTGGGGCGTTTCTGAACGCAGTGCAAAACCCGGGACTAACGAAAAAGCGACTCGCTGGATAGGCCGTTTTTTTCCAGAATCTCACGCAGCCGCTTGAGCCCCTCGACCTGTATCTGCCGCACCCGCTCGCGGGTCAGGCCTATCTCCAGACCGACGTCCTCCAACGTACTGCTTTCGTGCCCACGCAAGCCGAATCGGCGCACGACCACTTCACGTTGCTTGTCGGTGAGTTCACCCAACCACTGATCGATGCTCTGCGACAGGTCATCGTCCTGCAGCAGCTCGAACGGGTCTGTGGGTCGATCATCCGTCAGGGTGTCGAGCAGCGTCTTGTCCGAGTCAGGGCCCAGGGACACGTCCACGGAGGAAACCCGCTCGTTGAGACCCAGCATGCGCTTGACCTCCGCAACCGGCTTTTCAAGCAAGGCGGCGATCTCTTCGGGCGAAGGCTCGTGGTCCAGCTTCTGGGTCAGCTCGCGCGCCGCGCGCAAGTAAACGTTGAGTTCCTTGACCACATGGATGGGCAGGCGAATGGTGCGGGTCTGGTTCATGATCGCCCGCTCGATGGTCTGCCGAATCCACCAGGTGGCGTAGGTCGAGAAACGAAAGCCCCGCTCAGGGTCGAACTTCTCCACCGCGCGAATCAGCCCCAGGTTGCCTTCCTCGATCAGATCGAGCAACGACAACCCTCGGTTCACGTAGCGGCGCGCGATTTTCACCACCAGGCGCAGGTTGCTTTCGATCATGCGCTTGCGGCCAGCGGGGTCGCCCTTTTGCGACAAGCGCGCAAAGTGCACTTCTTCTTCCGGCGAAAGCAAGGGCGAAAAGCCGATTTCATTGAGGTACAACTGAGTCGCATCAAGCGCCCGGCTGTAGTCGATGTACTTGTGTTGTTTAAGCGAAGAGCCTGATTTGGCCCTGGTCCGAACCGAAGGTACAGCAGGTTCGTCTGACACCACATCCGTTTCCAAAACGATGCCCGTCTCCATGAGGAGGACGTCATCGTCGATGTCAAACTCCGGCGCTTCTTTGCTGAGAGCCATTGTTATAGTCCTTTGCTGAGTTCGAACTCAGACTCGAGCGGCGCCTGTCTCCCTGGCAGCGCTTGAGCCTGTCCCCTCCATGTCAGCGGAACAGACTGGAAACAACAATCAACGGCGTGGCAGGAACTGGAGAGGATCGACGGGTTTGCCCTGGCGGCGAATTTCGAAATGCAACTTCACCCGATCTGTGCCTGTAGACCCCATTTCAGCAATCGACTGCCCTGCCTTGACCTGCTGCCCCTCCCGTACCAAGAGCCTGCGGTTGTGGCCGTAGGCACTGACATAGGTATCGCTGTGCTTGATGATGATCAGCTCGCCGTAGCCCCTCAAACCACTCCCGGCGTACACCACTGATCCACTGGCCGCAGCAAAAACAGGCTGTCCCAAATCACCGGCGATATCAATGCCTTTATTCAAACTACCGTTTGAAGCAAATTTGCCGATCAAAACCCCGTTCGCCGGCCAGGTCCAGCCACCGGCCGCACGCTCGGCCGCAGGCACGGTAGCGACCACCGGCGTGCTCGCCGAGCTGGATGTGGTAACGGTCTTGGTAGTTGTGGCAGGGGTAGATGCCGTGGCACCTACAGGACGGCGGGTGACCGTGGTCCGGCTGGACGAGGACGGGCTGGCCACCACAGTGGTGCTGCCCGAGGCCCCGCTGCTGAAGCGAATCGGCTGGCCAGGGCGAATGGTATACGGCGGGGCGATACCGTTGCGTGCCGCCAGCTCCTTGTAGTCCCAACCGTAGCGAAACGCGATGGAGAACAGCGTGTCGCCTGGCTTGACCACATACTGACCGGAGGTCACGGTCGGCCGTTTGGGCGCGCTGCTGTTGCGGTCGACGACACGCGCACTGTTGCTGCCAGAGCTCGAACACCCCACCAGCAGTGTGCCCATGGCCAGTACCAGCACCAAGAGCCTGAGACCCGAGCTGTCCTTGCGCTGCCGAAAGACTGTGTGACCCACCCGCGCTCCCCTCATGGTGCCGAAAACGTTTCAAGACAAGAATGCAATATTGTTGCAATTATAACGAAGCTCGCCGGTCTTGGCAGGCGGCTGCAACACACTTGCACAACGTGTGTGCACCGCCAGATAGACAGGTCGATCCTGCAAGAATTCGACGCAGGTGCAAAAATAGCCCGTCGATGCCCCGATGAATCAGGCCACCGGCCCATTGAGCAGGGGCACGAAGCGTACCGCTCCGAGTACGCGGCGTGAGAACCCATGCTCTTCTCGTACGATGAGCATCAACTGCTGCACCTCACCGGGTGATCCTACTGGAATCACCATCCGCCCACCCGGCGCCAGTTGATCGAGCAGCGCCTGGGGCACTTCCGGCGCAACGGCGGTGACGATGATGCCATTGTAGGGGGCCAGTGCCGGCCACCCTTCACAACCATCGCCCCAACGAAACACCACGTTGCGCAGGTTCAGCTCCACCAGGCGTTCCTTGGCCCGGTCCTGCAGAACCTTGATGCGCTCGACCGAGAATACCCGCTCGACCAATTGCGCCAGCACGGCGGTCTGGTAGCCCGAGCCCGTGCCGATCTCCAGCACCTTATCCAGCGGGCCCGCCTCCAGCAGCAATTCGCTCATGTGCGCCACCATGAACGGTTGCGAAATGGTCTGGTTGTGGCCGATGGGCAGCGCGGTATCTTCATAGGCCCGATGGGCCAGTGCCTCGTCCACGAACAGGTGGCGTGGCGTGCGGCGAATCACATCGAGCACCTGGGGGCTGGACACGCCCTCCTCGCACAGCCGCTGGATCAGGCGCTCGCGGGTGCGTTGGGACGTCATGCCGATGCCCCGACGCAACATATCGTCCTCACGCATCAAAGCAAGCCCTCCAGCCAGCCATCGAGCTGCTCGAAGGCGTCGTTGAAGGTTCGGTCAAGCTGCAACGGGGTGATGGAAACATAGCCTTGCATCACCGCATGGAAGTCAGTACCCGGCCCGCCGTCCTCGGCATCACCAGCAACTGCGATCCAGTAGCCTTCCTTGCCACGCGGGTTGACCACCTTGGTGGGTGCCGCAGCCCGCGCCCGATGACCCAGTCGCGTCAGCTGGATGCCACGAATGCGCTCGAGCGGCAGGTTGGGTATGTTGACATTGAGGACGGTACGCGGCGGCAGCGCCAGGCGCGACTGTGCCTCGACCAGACGACGGGCGATATGAGCCGCGGCCGGCAGGTTGTCCGGTTGGCGCGAAAGCAGCGAGAACGCGAGCGACGTACCGCCCAGGAAGCGCCCCTCCAGCGCTGCGGCCACCGTGCCCGAGTACAGCACGTCATCGCCCAGGTTGGCCCCCAGGTTGATGCCCGACACGACCATGTCCGGCGTGTACGGCAACAGACCGTTCAGCCCCAGGTGCACGCAGTCGGTCGGCGTACCATTGAGGCTGATGAAGCCGTTGGCCAGCGTCTGCGGGTGCAGCGGCCGATCCAACGTCAGCGAGCTGCCGGCGCCGCTCTTGTCTTGGTCAGGTGCAATGACCGTGCACTGCGCGTAATCGGCAAGCGCAGCGTGCAGCGCCGCGATGCCTGGTGCGGTCACACCGTCGTCGTTCGAAATCAGAATACGCATGGGCTGTCCGTCTGCCCTGCCGACACCAGATCCACCACCTCGCGCACCACGACGGTGGCGAAGCATCCGGCCGGAAGGACGAATTCCAGTTGCAGGATATCAGGCTCGGGATAATGCCACGTAAGGCCAGTAATAGGGAGCCGCAGAATACGCCGTTCGTGATCCATGCCCGCCTTTGCCAACCACTGGCACAGCGCGGGCTGGGCGGCACCGACCGAATTCTCCAACGCCCCGGTTCGACCGCCGGCTGGCGAATCACCCTCGCCCCACAGAGGGCCTGTAGGGTGCAGGTCGAGAACGGCCAGGCGAGGATCGGCGCATTCGGCCTCAGCAGCAGGGAAAAAACTGCGACTGTTGGTGAACGCCAGCAGATCGCCCACTTGCGCACGGGCCCAGCTGCCATCGTTTACCCGTGCGGCCAGCACCTGGTTGAACAGGTAGCTGCGACCGGCTGAAAGCAGGCGCGAACGAACGTTACGTTGCTCAGGCAAGGCCTGGCGCTCGGCCCAACCCAGGGCGTCATGCACGTTGCCGCCGGCATGCCCGAAGCGCTGGGTACCGAAGTAATTGGGCACACCGTTCGCCTTGAGCTGGGCCAGGCGCGCATCGACAGCCTGATGATCGGCTGCCAGTTGGGTCAGGCGCAGCGTGAAGCCGTTGGACGAATGCGCGCCGCGCTGCAATTTACGCTGGTGGCGCATCTGCTTGAGCACGCGCAGATTGGCATCCTCGGCCCGCGACAGGTCTGGGTCGGCCTTGCCCGGCAAATGCAGGCTGAACCACTGGCGGGTCAAGGCTTGGCGGTCCTTGAGCCCGGCGTAGCTGATGGCGCGCGCAGGCACGCCGGCGGCCCTGGCCAGGCGGCGGGCCGCTTCCTCGGTATTGAGCTCACGCTTTTCCACCCATAGCCACAGGTGCTCGCCTTGGCCAGACAGCGGGATATCAAGCACTTCGTCGACCTGAAAATCTTCGGCAACGGCCTTGAGCACAGCCGTGCCCAGGACTTGCCCCGATGCCCTTGGGCCCAACAGATCCAGTTCGGTCATGCCGGCAGCAACAGGGCAACCGCGTGCACGGCGATCCCCTCCTCACGCCCGGCGAAGCCCAGCTTCTCGGTCGTCGTGGCCTTGACGTTGACTTGGTCGAGGCCCACCGCGAGATCGTCGGCGATGCGCTGGCGCATGACCTCGATGTGGGGTGCCATCTTCGGCGCCTGGGCAATGATGGTGGCGTCGACATTGCCCACTTGCCAGCCCTTGGCCCGAACGACATCCAGCACATGACGCAGCAGCACGCGGCTGTCGGCGCCCTTGAATTGCGGATCGGTGTCGGGGAAGTGCTTGCCGATATCACCCAGTGCGGCGGCGCCGAGCAATGCATCGCTCAGGGCATGCAGCAGCACGTCACCATCGGAATGGGCCAGCAGGCCGAACTTGTGGGGGATACGCACCCCGCCCAGGGTAATGAAATCACCGTCGCAGAACCGGTGCACATCGTAGCCGTGGCCAATACGCATAAGAAAACGCCCTGAATGAGTCAGGGCGTGATTCTACCTGCATTTGCCACGCCAAGGTGCAGAGCCGGCGAACGTCGCCGGCTGGCTGCCCTACGGCTACACCCGTCCCAGGGCTACCGCGTGGTGGCGCAGGTGCTCCTCGATGAAGCTGGCGATGAAGTAGTAGCTGTGATCGTAGCCAGGCTGCAGGCGCAGGGTCAGCTCATGACCGCCTTTGCGCGCCGCTTGCTCCAGGGCCTCAGGCTTGAGCTGCTTTTCGAGGAAGTCGTCGCGATCGCCCTGGTCCACCAGCAACGGGGGGCACTGCCCCGACGGGGTTTCGGCCAGCAACATGCTGGCATCCCACTCACGCCAACGCGTGCGCTCTTCACCCAGGTAGCGGCTGAAGGCCTTTTCGCCCCAAGGGCAATCCATCGGGTTGCAGATCGGCGAAAACGCCGACACCGAGCGATAGCGGCCGGGGTTGCGCAATGCGCAGACCAGGGCGCCGTGCCCGCCCATGGAGTGCCCACTGATGCTGCGCTCGCCCGAAGCCGGGAAATGCGCCTCGATCAGGGCCGGCAGTTCCTGCACCACGTAATCGTGCATGCGGTAGTGCTGAGCCCAGGGTTGCTGCGTGGCGTTGAGGTAGAAGCCAGCACCCAGACCAAAGTCCCAGGCACCGTCAGGATCCCCGGGTACCTGCTCGCCGCGAGGGCTGGTGTCGGGCGCCACGATGATCAGCCCCAGCTCTGCGGCCAGGCGCTGGGCGCCGGCCTTCTGCATGAAGTTCTCGTCGTTGCAGGTCAAGCCGCTAAGCCAGTACAGCACCGGCAGCTTCTCGCCCTGCTCGGCCTGAGGTGGCAGGTAGACGGCGAACACCATGTCGCAACCCAGCACCTTGGAGGTGTGGCGGTAACGCTTGTGCCAGCCGCCGAAGCTCTTCTGGCAGGAAATGTTGTCCAGGGTCATGGCAAGCCTCAGAAGTGAATGACGCTGCGAATGCTCTTGCCTTCGTGCATCAGGTCGAAGGCCTTGTTGATGTCCTCCAGGCCCATGGTGTGGGTGATGAAGGTATCCAGCGGAATCTCGCCCTTTTCGGACATTTCCACGTAGCTCGGCAATTCGCTGCGGCCACGCACGCCGCCGAAGGCCGAACCGCGCCAGACGCGCCCGGTGACCAATTGGAACGGCCGGGTGGCGATTTCCTGACCGGCGCCGGCGACACCGATGATCACCGACTCGCCCCAGCCCTTGTGGCAGCACTCCAGGGCGGCACGCATCAGTTGCACGTTGCCGATGCACTCGAAGGAGAAGTCCACGCCGCCGTCGGTCAGGTCGACGATCACTTCCTGGATCGGGCGATCGTACTCCTTGGGGTTGATGCAATCGGTAGCGCCCAGTTGGCGAGCGATTTCGAACTTGGCCGGGTTGATGTCGATGGCGATGATGCGCGAGGCCTTGGCCTTGACCGCACCGATGATGGCCGAGAGGCCAATGCCGCCCAGCCCGAAGACGGCGACGGTATCACCCGGTTGTACCTTGGCGGTGTTCAGCACTGCGCCAATACCCGTGGTCACGCCGCAGCCCAGCAGGCAGACCTTCTCCAGCGGCGCCTCTTTCTGGATCTTGGCCACCGAAATTTCCGGCAACACGGTGTATTCGGAGAAGGTCGAGGTGCCCATGTAGTGGAACAACTGCTGACCCTTGTAGGAGAAACGCGTGGTGCCGTCGGGCATCAGGCCCTTGCCCTGGGTGGCGCGGATGGCCTGACACAGGTTGGTCTTGCCGGACAGGCAGAATTTGCACTTGCCACACTCAGGGGTATACAGCGGAATCACATGGTCACCCACCGCCACCGAGGTCACGCCCTCGCCCACGGCTTCGACGATGGCGCCGCCTTCGTGGCCGAGGATCGACGGGAAGATGCCTTCCGGGTCAGCACCGGACAAGGTATAGGCATCGGTGTGGCACACGCCGCTGGCAACCACGCGCAACAACACCTCGCCCGCCTTGGGCATGGCCACATCGACTTCAACGATTTCCAAGGGTTTCTTGGCTTCGAAAGCTACGGCAGCGCGGGACTTGATCATCGCAGGGTCTCCAGATAGATAAACGAAATCGGCAGACAGTGTATTTCACCTGCATTTGTTGAATAATCGGGTGAAAGACAAAACATTATTGCTGTGCAGGGATAATCATGAACAACCGCTGGGAGGGCATCGATGAATTCGTTGCCGTGGCCGAATCGGGTCAGTTCACGGCGGCGGCTGAACGGCTGGGCGTGTCCTCTTCCCATGTAAGCCGGCAGATAGCGCGCCTGGAAGAACGTGTACAGACGCGCTTGCTGTATCGCAGCACACGGAAGGTCACCCTCAGCGAGGCCGGCCAGACGTTCCTGCAGCACTGCCAGCGCTTGCAGGACGGACGCGAGGAAGCGCTGCGGGCGATGGGCGATCTGGCCAGCGAGCCCAAGGGGCTGCTGCGCATGACATGCGCCGTGGCCTACGGCGAGCGCTTCATCGTGCCCTTGGTCACCCGTTTCATGGCGATGTACCCGCAGTTGAGGGTGGACGTCGAACTGAGCAACCAGACCCTGGACCTGCTGCACGAAGGCATGGACTTGGCCATCCGCCTCGGTCGCCTAGCCGACTCGCGCCTGATCGCGACGCGCCTGGCACCCCGGCGCATGTACGTGTGCGCCTCGCCAGGCTACCTGGCGCGCTACGGCAGGCCGCACAGCCTGTCGGAACTGGCCAGGCACAACTGCCTGATAGGCAGTTCGGATGTGTGGGCGTTGCAAATGGAGGGGCGTGAAATCAGCCAGCGCGTCCAGGGCAACTGGCGATGCAACAGCGGCCAGGCGGTGCTGGATGCGGCGCTTCAGGGCATCGGCTTATGCCAATTGCCGGATTACTACGTGCTCGAACACCTGCACAGCGGTGCTTTGGTCCCGCTGCTGCAAGCCCACCAACCCCCCAATACGGCGGTGTGGGCCTTGTATCCGCAGCAGCGGCACCTGTCGCCCAAAGTGCGGCGCCTGGTGGACTATCTGAAAGAGGGCCTGGCAGGTCTGCCGGAGTATCGGGCATGACCGGCGCTCAGCCACAATGGCGGGCGCTGGCAGCCTGATTCAATCACTGGCGAGGTGAACGGCCCAGGTCAACGTCTCCCACTCCAGCGCTGGCGCAGCCACTCCAGGTCTTCAGGCCGCGTAACCTTGAGGTTGTCACTGCGGCCCTCGATCAGCCGTGGCGATTGACCAGACCATTCGATGGCCGAAGCCTCATCGGTCACCACCACATCCGATACCAAGCACTCGGCCAGTGCCCGATGCAGCGCCCCCAAACGGAACATCTGCGGTGTATAGGCCTGCCAAATGGTGCTGCGGTCAACCGTGGCGCTGACGCGCCCGTGGCCGTCGGCCCTTTTGAGCGTGTCACGGGCAGGTACGGCCAACAGTCCGCCCACCGGATCATCTGCCAATTCAGCCAGCAGCTTGTCCAGGTCACTGCGTGCCAGGTTTGGCCGCGCCGCGTCGTGCACCAACACCCAGTCATCATCTTCCGCGCCTTGGGCGTGCAACAGCAGCAAGGCATTGAGCACCGAGTCAGCACGCTCGCGCCCTCCGGCAGCCCGGCGGATACGCGGGTCGCTGGCGCACCGAAGGCCGGGCCAGTATGGGTCGTGTTCAGCGATGCTGACCACGACCCCCTTGAGGGAGGGGTGGTCGAGAAAACACGCCAGGCTGTGCTCGATGATGGTCTGCCCTGCCAGCTCCAGGTATTGCTTGGGACGATCGGCAGCCATGCGAGCGCCCACACCCGCCGCAGGGATCACGGCCCAGAAGGCCGGCAAGCGCTCACTCATTTCTGGGGCAACTGAAAGAGGGTTTCGCCTTCCTTGACCATGCCGAGCTCGTGGCGGGCACGCTCTTCGACGGTTTCCATGCCTTTTTTCAACTCCAGCACTTCGGCGTCGAGCACACGGTTACGCTCCAGCAGCCGCTCGTTCTCGGCATGCTGCTCGTCAATCTGCTGCTTGAGCTCGGCCACCTGCGCCAGGCTGCCATTGCCTACCCACAAACGGTATTGCAGGCCGCCCAGCAGCAGAAGCAGGACCAGGAACAACCAATAAGGACTGCGCATCAAGATATCCAGGTTGAAAGACCCTGTTGGTTCAGGGTCTCAGATAGCACGAAGCCTGGCCGAGGCCAGGCTTCTCAAACAGAAACCCGATGGAACGTAAGAAGTTACGGTACGAACGTTCCTACAGCTCCGGCTGCTGTCTTTTTACCACCTCTTGCTTAGCCGCGAAACTCGGTACGGCCACGGTAAACCGCCTTGGCACCCAGTTGCTCTTCGATGCGCAGCAATTGGTTGTACTTCGACACGCGGTCAGAACGGCACAGCGAGCCCGTCTTGATCTGACCGGCCGCAGTACCCACAGCCAGGTCGGCGATGGTGGAGTCTTCGGTTTCACCCGAGCGGTGGGAGATCACGGCCGTGTAACCGGCGGCCTTGGCCATCTGGATGGCTTCCAGGGTCTCGGTCAGCGAGCCGATCTGATTGAACTTGATCAGGATCGAGTTACCGATGCCCTTCTCGATGCCTTCCTTGAGGATCTTGGTGTTGGTCACGAACAGGTCGTCACCGACCAGCTGCACCTTCTCGCCGATCTTGTCGGTGAGGATCTTCCAGCCAGCCCAGTCGGACTCGTCCAGGCCATCTTCGATCGAAATGATCGGAAAGCGCTCGGTCAGGCCCTTGAGGTAGTCGGCAAAACCTTCGGCGTCGAACGACTTGCCTTCGCCGGACAGGGTGTACTTGCCGTCTTCATAGAACTCGGAGGCGGCGCAGTCCAGGGCCAGGGTCACGTCGGTGCCCAGCTTGTAGCCGGCTTTCTCGACGGCTTCGGCGATGGCGCCGAGGGCATCTTCGTTGGAGGCCAGGTTAGGGGCGAAGCCACCTTCGTCACCGACGGCAGTGTTCAGGCCACGGGCCTTGAGCACGGCCTTGAGGTGATGGAAGATCTCGGTCCCCATGCGCAGGCCGTCGGAGAAGGTCTTGGCGCCCACCGGCTGGACCATGAACTCCTGAATATCGACGTTGTTGTCGGCATGCTCGCCACCGTTGATGATGTTCATCATCGGTACCGGCATCGAGTACTGGCCTGGAGTGCCGTTGAGGTTGGCAATGTGGGCGTACAGGGGCAGGTCCTGATCCTGGGCAGCCGCTTTGGCAGCCGCCAGGGACACAGCCAGGATCGCGTTGGCGCCCAGCTTGGCCTTGTTCTCGGTACCGTCCAGCTCGATCATGGCGTGGTCCAGGGCCTTCTGGTCGGAAGGGTCCTTGCCCAGCAGCAGGTCGCGGATCGGGCCATTGATGTTGGCGACAGCCTTCAGCACACCCTTGCCCAGGTAACGGCTCTTGTCGCCATCACGCAGCTCCAGCGCTTCGCGCGAGCCGGTGGAAGCACCGGACGGCGCGCATGCGCTGCCGATGATGCCGTTGTCGAGCAGTACATCGGCTTCCACGGTGGGGTTGCCACGCGAATCGAGAACTTCACGACCTTTGATGTCGACGATTTTTGCCATTGTTGTAAGCACTCCAGAATTGACGAAAACAACGCAGCTTAGAAAATTCTTGCCGTTCACCGGACGAGGATGCTGTGGCAGGCCCGGCGAAGGGAGCCCCTGACCGAGTGGTCAGGGGTGAATCGGACGGTACTTTACCCGAGAAAAGTGCTTTACGCGGTTTCTACCGTCGGAAAACTTTTCACCAGGTCATCCAGTTGCTTGAGCTGAGCCAGGAATGGCTCCAGCTTGTCCAGGCGCAGGGCACACGGGCCGTCGCACTTGGCGTTGTCCGGATCGGGGTGAGCTTCGAGGAACAGCCCTGCCAGCCCCTGGCTCATGCCAGCCTTGGCCAGGTCGGTCACCTGAGCGCGGCGCCCGCCAGCGGAGTCGGCACGTCCACCCGGCATCTGCAGGGCATGGGTCACGTCGAAGAACACCGGGTATTCGAACTGCTTCATGACACCGAAGCCGAGCATGTCCACGACCAGGTTGTTGTAACCGAAGCTCGAACCACGCTCGCACAGGATCAATTGGTCATTACCGGCTTCTTCGCACTTGGTCAGGATGTGTTTCATCTCCTGGGGTGCGAGGAACTGGGCCTTCTTGATATTGATCACCGCGCCGGTCTTGGCCATCGCCACCACCAGGTCGGTCTGGCGCGACAGGAAAGCCGGCAACTGGATGATGTCGCAGACCTTGGCTACCGGCTCGGCCTGGTAAGGCTCGTGCACATCGGTGATCACCGGCACGTTGAAGGTACGCTTGATCTCCTCGAAGATCTTCAGGCCTTCTTCCATGCCAGGGCCGCGGTAGGAGGTGACCGAGGACCGGTTGGCCTTGTCGAAGCTGGCCTTGAACACATACGGGATACCGAGCTTTTCGGTAACCCGCACGTACTCTTCGCACACCTTCATGGCCAGGTCGCGGGATTCCAGCACGTTCATGCCACCGAACAGGACGAATGGCTTGTCGTTGGCGATATCGATGTGACCGACGCGGATGATCTTCTGGGGCATGGATCAGGCCTTGTTCTTCTGGGCGAGCGCCGCCTTGACGAAGCCACTGAACAGCGGGTGGCCATCGCGTGGGGTGGAGGTGAACTCCGGGTGGAACTGGCAGGCGACGAACCAGGGGTGGTCCTTGGACTCCACCACCTCGACCAGGGCACCGTCTTCGGAACGACCGGAAACCACCAGGCCCGCGTCCACCAGTTGCGGCAGCAGGTTGTTGTTCACTTCGTAGCGGTGACGGTGGCGCTCGGTGATGATGTCCTTGCCATAGCAGGCATGCACGTTGGAACCTGCAGCCAGCTGGCAGTCCTGGGCGCCCAGGCGCATGGTGCCGCCCAGGTCGGACGCCTCGCTGCGGGTTTCGACCGCGCCGGTGGCATCTGCCCACTCGGTGATCAGGCCGACGACCGGGTGGCCGCTGTCGCGATCGAACTCGGTGGAGTTGGCGTCGCTCCAGCCCATCACGTTACGGGCGAACTCGATGACGGCCACTTGCATGCCCAGGCAGATACCCAGGTACGGCACCTTGTTCTCACGGGCGTATTGCACCGCCGTGATCTTGCCTTCGACACCGCGCAGACCGAACCCACCGGGGACCAGAATGGCATCGGCGCCTTCGAGCAGGCTGGTGCCCTGGTTCTCGATGTCTTCGGAATCGATGTAGCGCAGGTTGACCTTGGTGCGGTTGGTGATGCCCGCGTGGCTCATCGCTTCGATCAGCGACTTGTACGCATCGAGCAGCTCCATGTACTTGCCGACCATTGCGATGGTGACTTCATGCTCCGGGTTGAGCTTGGCGTCAACCACCTTGTCCCACTCGGACAGGTCGGCACCCGTGCACTGCAGGCCGAAACGCTCGACGACGAAGTCGTCCAGGCCCTGGGCATGCAAGACACCTGGAATCTTGTAGATGGTGTCGACGTCTTCCAGCGAAATCACCGCACGCTCTTCAACGTTGGTGAACAAGGCGATCTTGCGGCGCGAGGATGCATCGACAGGATGATCGGAGCGGCAGATCAGCACGTCAGGCTGCAGGCCGATGGAGCGCAGCTCCTTGACCGAGTGCTGGGTCGGCTTGGTCTTGGTTTCACCGGCGGTGGCGATGTAAGGCACCAGCGTCAGGTGCATCAGCATCGCGCGCTTGGAGCCTACTTCCACGCGCAGCTGGCGAATGGCTTCGAGGAACGGCTGGGACTCGATGTCACCCACGGTGCCGCCGATCTCGACCAGGGCCACGTCGGCATCGCCTGCACCTTTGATGATGCGGCGCTTGATTTCATCGGTGATGTGCGGGATGACCTGGATGGTCGCGCCCAGGTAGTCACCGCGGCGTTCCTTGCGCAGCACGTGCTCGTAGACGCGGCCGGTGGTGAAGTTATTGTTCTGGGTCATGGTGGTGCGGATGAACCGCTCATAGTGGCCCAGGTCCAGGTCGGTCTCGGCGCCGTCCTGGGTGACGAATACTTCACCGTGCTGGAACGGGCTCATGGTGCCTGGGTCGACGTTGATGTACGGATCCAGCTTGAGCATGGTGACCTTCAGGCCCCGCGCCTCCAGGATGGCCGCCAGGGAAGCCGAGGCAATGCCTTTCCCCAATGAAGAAACAACACCGCCCGTGACGAATATGTAGCGCGTCATGAAAAACCCTAGAAGTCTGCGTTAAAGCGGCCAGCGCCGCCGGAGATAGCGAAGGAGGGCAAACGCCCCCGATCACCTGCGTCAATCACAGTGCATCTCGAAAAACTGCCGCGTGTGTACAGACCAGGGGTAACCCTGGCAGGGCGCTCGCTCGTCATTTCTAAGAATCAGCCCAGCAAAAAACTGCTTGGTAATCGGCAACTCCTGTGTTTTCGCGGAACCCACAGAAGCTGTATCAAGAAGGGAGGGTAGTCTACCCGAATGTACCCACTAGCTCAAACCTTGCGCGCTGGTCGGCAACTGCCAGTTCAGGTAGTAATCGCCTTGGGCCAGACCGGGCAGGTTGGCCACCGCCAGCAGCTGGTCGCCTTGGTAGAGCAGCGGCAGGCGCAGGCGCAGAAAATGCGGCACGTGCAGTTCATTGAGCAAGCGCTTGAGATCACGTCGCCCGCGCCCTGGGATGTCCAGCCACTCCCCGCCCTGACGGTAGCCGATACGCAGGCCCGTCAGCGCGCCTGCGCCAACAAGTCGCACGCTACCGTTGCCAGGCAAGGCCAACGGCTGATCGGCGTTTTCCCACTCCATGGCCCTACAGGGCGTTTGCAACCAGTCGCCGCTCAGCCACCAGATGCGCCCCTGGCTGCGGACCAGTTGGCCATCGGCCAGTTGCCACACGGGGCAGGCATCGACCGCGGCGTTGCGCAGGTCCGCCCAGCCGGCCCAGTGGCGCGCGTCGGGCAACCGGGTTCGGTGGCTGAGCCAATACTGCAACGCATTGCGCTGGCGGGCAGGTGAAAGCGCGAGCAGGCCGGCCAGGTCCAGCGAATCGAGCCCAGGCCAAACAGCAGGGGCACCCTGGCGTACGGGCGCCAGGTCGTTTTCGGCCAGCTCGTCCAGCAGGCTCAACGCTTCGCCTAGGTGTTCGGCGGCACGGGCCAGGTTCTGCCCGGCTTGCGGCCAGCGCTGTCGAAGGGACGGCAAGACCTCACTGCGCAGATAGTTGCGGGCAAACCGTGTGTCGGCATTCGAAGGGTCCTCGACCCAGCCCAACGCGTGCGCCTGTGCATAGCGTTGCAACTGTTGCCGGGAACAACTGAGCAATGGCCTGACCAGCCTGCCCTGCCCTAGCGCCCGCTCCATCGGCATCGCCGCCAGGCCACGCAACCCCGCGCCCCGCAGCAGGCGAAACAGCAGCGTTTCAGCCTGATCGTCGCGGTGCTGGCCGGTGAACAGCATGTCACCTGCCGCCAACACCCGCTCGAACGCAGCGTAACGGGCCTGACGGGCAGCCTGCTCCAGGCTCGGGCCTGGGGCGACGTCGACCTCGATGACCTGCAGCTCGACGCCCAGGTCATCGCACACACGCTGGCAATGGGCAGGCCATACCTGCGCGGCGGGTTGCAGGCCATGATTGATGTGAATCGCGCGCAGCGGCGGTGCAGGATGGCTACAGGCGTAGGCAGCGAGCCAGTGCAGCAGGACGGTGGAATCGAGGCCGCCAGAGAGGGCGACGTACCACGTACGGGCGCATAGCCAGGGGGCGAGATCAATCATCGAGGCCTCGATCAACCTGGGTGACGGATGTGGGTGAGCCTGGAATACAGGCTCACCCGAGGGGCCGACAGACGGCCCCGAGGGCGATCAGACGCCGTAGCTCATCAGGCGATCGTAACGGCGAGCCAGCAGGGCGTCGTGGTCCAACCCGCTGAGCATGTCCAGCTGCTGCACCAGCTCGGCGCGGATGCTTTCGGACATGGCGGCAGGATCACGGTGAGCGCCACCCAGTGGCTCCGGGATGACCTTGTCAACGATGTCCAGGCTCTTGAGGCGCTCAGCCGTGATGCCCATGGCCTCGGCGGCATCGGCAGCCTTGTCGGCCGTCTTCCACAGGATCGAAGCGCAGCCTTCGGGCGAAATGACCGAGTAGGTGGAGTACTGCAGCATGTTCAGCTGGTCGCACACGCCGATGGCCAGCGCGCCGCCCGACCCGCCTTCACCGATCACCGTGGCGATGATGGGCGTCTTCAGGCGCGCCATCACGCGCAGGTTCCAGGCGATGGCCTCGCTCTGGTTACGTTCCTCGGCATCGATGCCTGGATAGGCACCCGGCGTGTCGATGAAGGTCAGGATCGGCATGCGGAAACGCTCGGCCATTTCCATCAGGCGGCACGCCTTGCGGTAGCCCTCGGGGCGCGGCATGCCGAAGTTGCGGCGAACCTTTTCCCGCACTTCGCGGCCCTTCTGGTGCCCGATGACCATGACCGGCTTGCCGTCCAGGCGTGCGGTACCGCCAACGATGGCGGCATCGTCGGAGAAGTGGCGATCGCCGTGCAGTTCTTCGAATTCGGTGAAGATGTGCTGCAGGTAGTCCAGGGTGTAGGGACGACGCGGGTGACGTGCCAGGCGAGCGATCTGCCAGCTGGTCAGGTTGCCGAAGATGCTTTCGGTCAGGGTATTGCTCTTGTCTTGCAGACGGGCAATTTCATCGCTGATGTTCAGCGAATTGTCGTTGCCTACCAGGCGCAGGCCTTCGATCTTGGCTTGCAGGTCGGCAATCGGCTGTTCGAAGTCGAGAAAGTTCGGGTTCATAGTCATCCGTCTTGGGTCTACGGCCAGGCGGCCGGCCGGTTGATCCGTTTGGCGCCATACCTTAAGGGATCAGGCGCCTTCAGGTCGAGATTAAATGTTGAGCGGCTCAACGGTATTGCAAAAAGACGTTCTCACGTCCGAACTGGTCACGCAGGGTCTGAATCAGCCCGTCTGCGGGGTCGATGGCCCACTGGTCGCCAAATTGCAGCATGGCCTTGGCATCGCTGCCGGTGTATTCCAGCGTGATGGGGCAAGCGCCGCGGTGACGGGTGATCAGCTCACCCAGCCACTTGAGGCGATCGCCCTTGAGCGCCTCGTGGGCGACCTTCAGGCGCAGGCTCTCGGCCAGCTTGGTGCGGGCATCCTCCAACGTCATCACCTGCTTGACCCGCAGCCGCAGGCCGCCCGAGAAATCGTCGTTGCTGACCTCCCCTTCGACCACCACCATCGCATCGTTCTGCAGCAGTGATTGGGCCGTGATGTAGGCATCGGCAAACAGCGAGGCCTCGATACGCCCAGACCTGTCGTCCAGGGTGACGAACCCCATCTTGTCGCCCTTTTTGTTCTTCATGACCCGCAGGGCGATGATCATGCCGGCAATGGTCTGGGTTTCGCGCGACGGCTTGAGGTCGATGATGCGCTGGCGCGCGAAGCGGCGGATTTCAGCCTCGTATTCATCGATCGGGTGGCCGGTGAGGTAAAGGCCCAACGTGTCCTTCTCGCCCTTGAGCCGTTCCTTGAGTGTCAGTGGCCGCGCCTTGCGGTAACTGGCATACACGTCAGCGTCCGGTTCGTCGAACATGCCGCCGAACAGGTCGATGTGACCGCTGTCGGCCGTGCGGGCCGTCTGCTCGGCCGCCTTGATGGCATCGCCCAGTGCGGCCAGCAGGATGGCCCGGTTGATGTCGATGTGGGCGTGGTAGGCCTTGATCTCGTCGTGAAAGTGCGGGCCGAGCCGGTCCAGCGCGCCACTGCGCACCAGCGCATCGAGGGTGCGCTTGTTGACCCGCTTGAGGTCGATGCGCTCGCAGAAATCATACAGGTCCTTGAACGGGCCGCCCTCGGCACGGGCCTCGACGATCGCCTCCACAGGCCCCTCGCCTACGCCCTTGATCGCGCCTAGGCCATAGACGATGCGGCCATCGTCGTTGACGGTGAACTTGAAGTCCGAGAAGTTCACATCTGGCGCATCCAGACGCAACTTCATGGTGCGCACTTCCTCGACCAGCACCACCACCTTGTCGGTGTTGTGCATGTCCGCCGACAGCACCGCCGCCATGAACGGTGCTGGGTGGTGGGTCTTGAGCCAAGCCGTCTGATAGGACACCAGGCCATAGGCCGCCGAGTGAGACTTGTTGAAGCCGTAGCCTGCGAACTTCTCTACCAGGTCGAAGATGTTGCCTGCAAGATCTCCATCGATTCCATTGTTGGCACAGCCCTCGATGAAACCGCCGCGCTGCTTGGCCATTTCCTCGGGCTTTTTCTTGCCCATCGCCCGGCGCAGCATGTCGGCGCCGCCCAGGGTGTACCCGGCCATCACCTGGGCAATCTGCATCACCTGTTCCTGATACAGGATGATGCCGTAGGTCGGCGCCAGCACTGGCTGCAAGCCTTCGTACTGATAGTCCGGATGCGGGTAGGCCAGCTCGGCACGGCCGTGCTTGCGGTTGATGAAGTCGTCCACCATGCCCGACTGCAGCGGGCCGGGACGGAACAACGCCACCAAGGCGATGAGATCTTCGAGGCAGTCGGGCTTGAGCTTCTTGATCAGCTCTTTCATGCCGCGCGACTCGAGCTGGAACACCGCCGTGGTTTCGGCCTTCTGTAACAGTTCGTAGGTCTTGCGGTCATCGAGCGGGATGAAGTCGATGTTCAGGTCGGGCAGGTCTTTCTTGGCCTGCTCACGGTTGATGATCTCCATCGCCCACTTGATGATGGTCAGGGTGCGCAGGCCGAGGAAGTCGAACTTCACAAGGCCCGCCGCCTCCACGTCGTCCTTGTCGAACTGGGTGATCAGGCCGCCGCCCTCTTCGTCGCAGGCGATGGGCGAGAAATCGGTGAGCTTGGTCGGCGCGATGACCACGCCACCGGCGTGTTTGCCGGTACCGCGCGTGACGCCTTCGAGCTTGAGGGCCATGTCCCAGATTTCACGAGCGTCTTCGTCACCCTTGAGAAAATCGCGCAGGATTTCTTCCTGCTCGTAGGCCTTCTCTAGGGTCATGCCCACTTCGAACGGAATCATCTTCGACAGACGATCGGCCAGGCCGTAGGACTTGCCTTGCACGCGTGCCACGTCGCGCACCACGGCCTTGGCCGCCATGGTGCCGAAGGTGATGATCTGGCTCACGGCATTACGCCCGTAGGCCTCTGCCACGTAGTCGATCACCCGGTCCCGACCGTCCATGCAGAAGTCGACGTCGAAGTCGGGCATGGACACCCGTTCAGGGTTCAGGAAGCGCTCGAACAGCAGGTCGTAGGCCAGTGGGTCGAGGTCGGTGATCTTGAGCACATAGGCCACCAGCGAACCTGCACCCGACCCCCGGCCAGGCCCCACCGGTACGCCATTGTTCTTGGCCCACTTGATGAAGTCCATCACGATCAGGAAGTAGCCGGGGAAGCCCATCTGGATGATGATATCCAGCTCGAACTTGAGGCGGTCCAGGTACACCTGGCGCTTTTGCTCGTAGTCGGGCGTGGTCTCTTTCGGCCACAGCACCGCCAGGCGTTCTTCCAGCCCTTCGTGGGACACGTGCCGCAGGTAATCATCGATCCCCATGCCATTGGGCGTCGGGAAGTCGGGCAGGAAGTACTTGCCCAGTTGCACCTGGATATTGCAGCGCTTGGCGATTTCGACGGTGTTGGCCAGGGCGTCCGGCAGGTCGCTGAACAGCTCGGCCATTTCCTCGGCCGACTTGAGGTATTGCTGGTCGCTGTACAGGCGCGGGCGACGCGGATCGTCCAGTGTCCACCCCTCACCGATGCACACCCGGGTCTCGTGGGCGTCGAAATCAGTCTGCTTGATGAAACGCACATCGTTGGTGGCCACCAGCGGCGCACCCAGCCGATCGGCCAGGGCAACGGCGGCATGCACATACTCTTCATCCCTGGGGCGACTGGTGCGCTGGACTTCGACATAAAAGCGCTCGGGGAACATGGCCATCCAGTCCTCCAGCAGCGCTTGCGCCTCCTCGCTGCGCCCCCCCAGCAACGCCATGCCGATGTCGCCTTCCTTGCCCGCCGACAGCGCGATCAGACCTTCACTGGCCGCTGCAATCCAGTCACGCTGGATGATGACCAGGCCATTGCGCTGGCCCTCGGTCCAGCCCCGGGAGAGCAACTCGGTCAGGTTACGGTAGCCCTGGGGGTTCATGGCCAAGAAGCAGATGCGCGACAGCGGCGCCTGTGCATCTTCGCCGGCCAACCACAGGTCCGCACCACAGATCGGCTTGATGCCCGCCCCCATGGCCGCCTTGTAGAACTTGACCAGTGAGCACATGTTGCTCTGGTCAGTGATCGCCACCGCAGGCATGTTCATCCCGGCCAGCGCCTTGGCCAGCGGTTTGATCCGGACCAGACCGTCGACCAGCGAGAATTCGGAGTGGACGCGCAGGTGAACGAAGGAAACCGACATGAATGATCCTGTAGCAGTGCTAAACGACAAGGGCGCGATTGTAGCTCAATTGGGCAGGGGTTTTGGGCGCCGGTTGCCGCCGCGCGACGGTAGGGCTACCTGAGCAGGTGCAGGGTGAGTCGCACGGCCCGGCCACGCAGGGCCTGGAGCACCCTGGGTACGGAACGGCGGGTATCAGATCAACGAGGCGGTCACAGCCTCACGCTCACCCCAGGCGGCACGCACGGGCGCAAACGATCGACGATGAATGGGTGTCGGCCCAAGCCGTGCCAGCGCCTCCAGGTGCACCGGCGTCGGGTAGCCTTTGTGTGCGCCCATGCCGTAGCCGGGGTAGATCAGTTCGAAGGCGCCCATCTCGCGATCCCGCGTCACCTTGGCCAGGATCGAAGCCGCCGCGATCGCAGGCACTTTGGCGTCCCCCTGCACGACCGACGCCGATGGCACCGACAACTGCGGGCAGCGGTTGCCATCGATCAAGGCCATGTTCGGCGTGATGTGCAAGCCTTCTACCGCACGCTGCATGGCCAACATGGTGGCATGCAGAATGTTGAGGCGATCGATTTCCTCGACCGCGGCGCGGGCAATGAAAAAGCTCAGGGCCTTGTCGCAAATTTCGTCGAACAAGGCTTCGCGGCGCGCCTGGGTCAGCTTCTTCGAGTCGTTGAGCCCAAGGATTGGCCGTGCCGGATCCAGGATCACGGCAGCCGTCACCACGTCACCACACAGGGGGCCGCGGCCCACTTCGTCGACGCCGGCGACCAAGTCTTCGACCAGATTGAAATCCAGACCGAACTGCATGTCAGCGTTTCTCCAGCAGGGCCAGCACAGCGTCGGCGGCCTGGTTGGAGGCATCCCGGCGCAAGGTGCGGTGAATCTCGTCGAACGAGTCGGTTTGTCCGGTGCCGTCGCGCAGCAAGGGCAGCAGCGCATCGACCAGCGCTTCGCTGGTCGCGGCGTCTTGCAGCAATTCGGGCACCAGCGCACGGCGCGCCAGCAGGTTGGGCAAGGACACGTAGGGGCTTTTGACCAGCCGCTTGAGTATCCAGTAGGTCAGCGGCGCCAGGCGGTAGGCAACCACCATGGGCCGCTTGAACAGCAGCGCTTCCAGGGTGGCTGTACCCGATGCGATCAGGACGGCATCACAGGCGGCCAGCGCCTCGTGCGAACGGCCATCGAGCAGGGCCAGCGGCAAGTCGCGACCCTCGAGCATCTGCTCCAGTTGGGCGCGGCGGGCGGCGTTGGCACAGGGCAGCACGAAGCGCACCCCCGGCACCCGCTGCTGCAGACGTTGCGCTGCATCCAGGAACAACGCACCCAGGCGCCCGACTTCACCCCCGCGGCTGCCGGGCATCAGGGCGACCACCGGGCCCTCGCCCAGCCCCAGGGCGGCGCGCGCTGCGGGCCGATCCGCCTGCAGGGCAATGGTATCGGCCAGGGGGTGGCCGACGAATCGCACCGGCACGCCCTGTTCTTCATAGAAGCGGGCCTCGAACGGCAACAGTGTCAGCATCAGGTCGCAGCCCTGACGGATTTTCAACACACGCTTCTGCCGCCATGCCCACACTGATGGGCTGACGTAATGGACGGTCTTGATCCCCGCCTGGCGCAGCTTGAGTTCGATCTCCAGGGTAAAGTCGGGCGCATCGATACCGATGAACACGTCCGGCTTCTGCTCGATGAGGGTCTGGACCAGCAGCTTGCGGCGCTTGAGCAATTCACGCAGGCGACCAAGCACCTCGACCAGCCCCATGACGGCCAAGCGCTCCATGGGGAAGTAGGATTGCAGGCCTTCGGCCTCCATGAGCGGGCCACCGACACCGATGAAGCGCACATCGGGATGGCGCGCCTTCAAGGCGCGCATCAAGCCGGAACCGAGAATGTCGCCGCTGGCTTCACCCGCGACCAGGGCTACGCAGAGCTGGGCCATGTCAGCGAGTGATGCCGCGGGCCGAACTCACGATCGACTGCCGGAACAGCTCGACCTCCGGATGCTGCGCTGCCGGCGCTTCGAGTTCGCGCAATGCATCCTCCACCGTCAGGCCCTGGCGGTAGACGATCTTGTAGCAGCGACGCAGCACATGGATTACTTCGTCGCTGAAACCACGGCGGCGCATGCCTTCGAAGTTCATGCTGCGCGCTTCGGCGGGGCTGCCGAAAACGGTGACGAACGCGGGTACGTCCTTGCCGATGGCCGTGCCCATGCCGGAAAACGCATGGGCACCGATGTGGCAATACTGGTGAACCAGGGTGAACCCGGACAGGATCGCCCAGTCGCCCACATGCACATGGCCCGCCAGCGCGGTGTTGTTGACCAGGATGCAATGGCTGCCGATCACGCTGTCATGGCCAATGTGGGCATAGGCCATGATCAGGTTATGGTCGCCAACGGTGGTTTCGGCGCGATCCTGCACGGTACCGCGATGGATCGTGACGCCTTCACGGATAACGTTGTGATCGCCGATCACAAGGCGAGTCGGCTCACCCTTGTACTTGAGGTCCGGAGTGTCTTCGCCAATCGAGGAAAACTGAAAGATACGGTTGTGCTTGCCGATCCGGGTCGGCCCCTTGAGCACAACGTGTGGGCCGATGACGGTGCCCTCCCCGATTTCGACATCGGGGCCAACGATCGACCAAGGGCCCACCTCGACGCCTTCGGCCAGCTTGGCCGAAGGGTCGATGATGGCCCGAGGATCAATCGAATTCATAGGGAGCGTTCCGCACAGGTGATTTCGGCCGAGCATACTGCCTTGCCGTCGACCAGGGCACGGCATTCGAACTTCCAGATCATGCTCTTGCGGCTCAGGAACTTCGCTTCCAGCACCAGCTGGTCACCCGGCAGCACCGGCTGACGGAAACGCAGTTTGTCGGAGCCGACGAAGTAGTACAGGGTGCCGTCGGCTGGCTTGGCATCGAGCATCTTGAAACCGAGGATGCCGGCCGCCTGGGCCATGGCTTCGATGATCAGGACGCCGGGCATGATGGGGTGCGCCGGGAAGTGGCCGTTGAAGAACGGCTCGTTGATGCTGACATTCTTGTAGGCACGAATGCTCTGGGCCTCGTAATCCAGATCCGTCACGCGGTCCACCAACAGGAACGGGTAACGGTGAGGCAGGTATTCGCGAATCTCGTTGATGTCCATCATTTCGGGGGGGAAGCCTGTATAAGAATAGGGAGCGCAGGTGCTGACCACACGCTCCTTTTGCAATCCAAAGAGGAGCCAGCTAGCGACTGTTCACTCTTGCTCAGGAAATGGTATCAGCCTTCTGATGTCGGCTGCCCACCTGAGGTCACGGTATCGACGCGTTTTTCCAGCTGCTGGAGACGCTTGGCCATGTCGTCCAGGTGGCGGATGCGCGCGGCGCTCTTGCGCCAGTCAGCCAGAGGCTGCATGGCAGTACCGGAAGAATAGCCACCCGGCTCGGTGATCGAGCGGGTCACCATGGTCATCCCGGACACGAAAACGTTGTCGCAAACATCGATATGACCGACCATGCCCACGCCACCGGCGATGGTGCAATGCTTGCCGATACGTGTGCTGCCGGAGATACCCACGCACGCAGCCATGGCCGTATGCTCCCCGATCTGCACGTTGTGGGCAATCTGGATCTGGTTGTCGAGCTTGACGCCGTCGGCGATACAGGTGTCGGACAGCGCGCCACGGTCCACGGCCGTGTTCACACCGATCTCCACATCGTCACCGATGCTCACACCGCCAATCTGGGCAATCTTGCGCCACACGCCTTTTTCGTTGGCAAAGCCAAAGCCTTCACCACCGATCACTGCGCCGGACTGGATAACCACCCGCTTGCCGATGGTGACATCGTGATACAGCGTGACCCGTGGCGCCAGCCAGCCCCCTTCACCGATCACGCAGCGGGCACCGATGAAGCAATGGGCGCCGATGGTGACATGGGCGCCAATACGCGCACCGCTTTCAACGACCGCGAAAGGCCCGACACTGGCCGTCGCATCCACCTGGGCATCCCCGGCCACCACGGCGCTGGGGTGAATCCCCGCCACAGCCTTGGGTTTGGGGTCGAACAGGTGGGAAATGCGGGCATACGCCAGGTAGGGATCTGCAACGATCAGGGCATGACCGGCGAACGCCTCGGCATCGGCGGCCTTGAGCAGCACGGCAGCCGCCTGGCTCTCGTCCAGGTATTTGCGGTACTGCGGGTTGGCAAGAAAGCTCAACTGACCCGGCCCGGCCTCCTGCAAGGTGGCAAGGCCTGTGATCTGCAGCGTCTCGGGACCCTTGAGGGTGGCCCCGAGGGTCTCGGCCAGTTGGCCAAGCGTCATGGTCACGGTCATATCAACGGGCTTGGTTCATACGCTCGATAACCTGGCGGGTGATGTCGTACTGAGGCTTGACATCAATGACCGCACCGCGCTCGAGCACCAGGTCGTAACCGCCCTTCTTGATCACTTCCTCGACGGCGCCGTCCAGCTTGGGCTTGAGCTGCTTGAGCATGTCGCGGTCGGCAACGGCCTTGGCTTCGTTCAGCTCCTTGGACTGGAACTGGAAGTCGCGGGCCTTTTGCTTGAACTCGAGCTCCAGGCGCTCACGCTCCTGCTGCTGCATCTTGTCGCCGCCTTTGATCAGGCGATCCTGGATGCCCTTGGCGCTGCTTTCCAGGCCCTTGAGCTTGGTCAGCTGAGGGCCGAACTTCTTTTCGGCATCCACGGCGTACTTCTTGGCGGCATCGGACTCGAGCAGTGCCATCTGATAGTTCAGAACGGCAACCTTCATTTCGGCGAAAGCCGGGGTGGCGACCAGCGCCGCGGCCACTACGGCCATTTGGGTCAACTTGCGCACGATGAACTCCTGGATAAACCGTTGTCGTTAAGCAAGGGCCGACCTTAGAAGGTCTGGCCCAGAGAGAATTGGAACACCTGGGTGTCTGCCTCGTCCGGCTTCTTGATCGGCATCGCCAGGCTGAAGCTCAACGGGCCCAAGGCCGTGATCCACGTCACGCCAAGACCGACCGAACTGGCCATGTCGGAGAAACCGACCTTGGTGCAGTCCGGCTTGTTGCCGCAGTTGGTGTCGAACACGTTACCCACGTCCCAGAAGACCGAGGTGCGCAGGGAACGCTGGTCCTTGACGAACGGCAGCGGGAAAAGCAACTCGACGCCGCCTTGAACCAGGACGTTGCCACCGAATGGAAGCGGGTCTTGATCGGGGTCGTCAATAGTGCCGTTCTCCTTATTAAACTTACTTGGCGTACTGCGTGGCCCCAGAGTGCTGTCTTTAAAGCCCCGAACGGAGTTGAAGCCACCCGCATAGTAGTTTTCATAGAACGGCAGCCCGGAGGTACCGCCGAAACCGTCACCGTAACCAAGTTCAGTGTGCAGACGCAGGGTGTAGTTCTGGCTGAGTGGCTTGAACAACTGGCCACGGTAATCCAGCTTGTAGAACGACAAGTCGCTGCCTGGAATCGTGGTTTCAAGGCTCAGGCTCTGAGAGTGACCACGTGTTGCCAGCACCCCCTTGTTCAACGTCGATTCGGACCAGCCGATCGAGGCTTTGAAGTTGGTGAAGTTCTTGCCTTCCTTGTTGATGAAATCAAAGATCTCATTAACGGTGTACTTACCCGTCTTCAGCTTGTCCTGCTGCACACTCAACCCATAGGTCAGGCGCGACGTCTCGCTGATCGGGTAACCCAGGCTCACACCGGCACCCAGGCTGTCCACCGCATAGCTCGCCACGTCGACGTCGAGGTCGTCATAGTCGGTGCTGCGGTAGAAGGCGTTGTAACCCAGGCTCACGCCATCGGCAGTGAAGTAGGGATCAACGAAGCCGAAGTTGTATCGCGACTGGTACTCGGACCGGGTCAGGCCAACGGACACCTTGTTACCAGTACCCAGGAAGTTGCTCTGGCTGATCGAGCCACCCAGGATCAGGCCTGCGCTCTGGGCAAAGCCGACGCTGGCGGTGATCGATCCGGAGGCCTGCTCCTCGACGCTGTAGTTCACGTCGACCTGGTCGTCGGTACCCGGTACCGGTGGGGTCTCGACGTTCACGTCCTTGAAGAAGCCCAGGCGCTCAAGGCGGGTCTTGGATTGGTCGATCAGGTAGGTCGATGCCCAGCCACCTTCCATCTGACGCATTTCGCGGCGCAGCACTTCGTCTTCGGTCTTGGTGTTGCCGCGGTAGTTGATGCGGTTGACGTAGGCACGCTTGCCTGGATCGACAACGAACATGATGTCGACGGTGTGATCCTGGTCGTTTGGCTGAGGCACGCCGTTGACGTTGGCGAAGGTATAGCCTTCGTTACCCAGGCGACGGGTGATCAGCTCGGACGTGCTGGTCATCACCTTGCGCGAGAACACCTGGCCCGGCTGCACCAGCAGCAGCGACTTGACCTGGTCTTCCGGCACCTTGAGGTCGCCGGAGAGCTTCACGTCACGGACGGTGTACTTCTCGCCTTCGTTGATGTTGACGGTGATGTAGACGTGTTTCTTGTCAGGCGTGATGGACACCTGGGTGGATGCGATGTCCATGTTGATGTAGCCGCGGTCCAGGTAGTAGGAACGCAGACGTTCAAGGTCACCGGACAGTTTTTCACGGGCATACTTGTCGTCGTTCTTGAAGAAGGACAACCAGTTAGTAGTCTTGAGCTCGAACAGCTGCCCCAGGGTGTCGTCATCGAACACGTTGTTGCCAACGATGTTGATGTGCTGGATGGCAGCGACGGTGCCCTCGTTGATCTTGATCTTCAGGGCCACACGGTTGCGCGGCTGCGGCACCACCTCGGCGTCGACCTCAGCCGAGTAACGGCCCTGGGCCACGTACTGGCGCTGCAGCTCGTTACGCACGCCTTCGAGGGTGGCACGCTGGAAGATCTCGCCTTCGGCCAGGCCCGATTGCTTCAGGCCCTTCATCAGGTCTTCGGTACTGATCGCCTTGTTGCCTTCGATCTCGATGCTCGACACCGACGGGCGCTCGACCACATTGATGATCAGCACGTTGCCATCACGGTTCAGCTCGATGTCCTGGAAGAACCCGGTCTTGAACAGCGAGCGGGTCGACTCCACCAGGCGCCGGTCATCGGCCTGGTCGCCCACGTTGAGGGGCAAGGCACCAAAGACGCTGCCCGCGGAAACCCGCTGCAGGCCGTTGACGCGGATATCGGAGATGGTGAAGGACTCGGCGTGAACTTCAGCGATCATCAGTGCGGAGAGCACCGCAGTTAGCAACAGACGTTTCATGAAGTCCTTTTATTCCAACTGGCAATAAACAACCTGCCGTCATGAACGACAGGTTTCGCAATTGAGCGAAGCTTTTATAGTCGACCCAGATCGTTGATCAGGGCGAGCAGCATCACCCCCAAGACCAAACTGATACCGATCTGGACCCCCCAACCTTGTACCCGATCAGACAACGGACGACCGCGCGCCCATTCAACCAGGTAGAACAGCAAGTGCCCCCCATCCAGTACCGGGATGGGCAGCAGGTTAAGAACCCCCAGGCTTATGCTCAGGTAGGCCAGGAAATTCAGGAAATCCCCCACGCCGGACTGGGCTGAAGCGCCCGCCACTTTAGCAATGGTTATCGGTCCACTCAAGTTTTTTACCGAGAGCTCACCGAACAGCATTTTCTTCAGTGACTGGAGCGTGAGCACGCTCATGTTCCAGGTGCGCGACAGGCCTTCACCCACCGCCTCCACCGGCCCATAGCTGACTTCGCGCAGCATCGAGGCCGGCCATTGACCGCCCTTGACGCCCGCTCCCAGGTAGCCTGCAGCGGCCTCACCTTCGCCCTTCGCGCCCAGCGTTACCGGTATGTCCAGCGGCGCACCGTCACGCTCCAGACGCACCACCACCTGGGCGCCCGGCCGCGCGCGCACGCTATCGACCACCTGCTGCCATTCGCTCACCGACTGGCCGCCGATGCCCAGCAACCGGTCACCGGTTTTCAAGCCTGCAGCCGCGGCCGGCCCCTTGGGGTCGATCTCGGCCAGCACCGGCACGATGGCCGGGCGCCAGGGTTCAAGGCCTAGCGAGCGAATCGGATCAGGCTCATCGGCGCCTTTCAACCACTGGTCGAGTTTCACCTGGCGCTGTTGCTCGGCACTGCTGCCCTCATCGCGCACGCCGATGTTCAGCGTGCCACTCTCACCCAGGCGGCGCACCAACTGCAGGTTGACTGCCGACCAGCCGTTGGTCGGCTTGCCGTCCACCGAGACGATCTCCTGGCCGGCCGTCAGCCCTGCAGCCGCCGCCAGGCTACCCGTCTCGACGGTGCCGATGACCGGCCGGATCTGCTGGCTGCCAAGCATTGCCAATACCCAGAAGAAGAAGATGGCCAGCAGGAAGTTGGCGACCGGCCCGGCGGCAACGATCGCGATGCGCTGGCCGACCGGCTTGCGATTGAACGATTGGCCCACCAGCGCAGGGGGCACATCGCCTTCGCGCTCGTCGAGCATCTTCACGTAGCCGCCCAGCGGAATGGCTGCGATGACGAACTCGGTGCCCTGACGATCATGCCAGCGCACCAGCGGCGTACCGAAGCCCACCGAGAAACGCAGCACTTTCACGCCACAGCGACGCGCCACCCAGAAGTGGCCGAACTCGTGGAAGGTGACCAGCACACCCAAGGCGACGAGCGTACCAATGATCATGTAGAGCGCTGTCATGTCCATCTCCGAATGATGAGCAATGGGTCAGTGGGTGTGCCGTTGTCGATAACCGGGCCAGCCCGCCTCAGCGGCCGTTGCGGTGCAGCCAGGCCCAGGCCAGCTCGCGCGCTCGCTGGTCGGCGGCAAACACTGCCTCCAGCGAAGCCAGCGGCACCACGGGCTCCTGGTCCAGTACCTGTTCGATCATACTCGCGATCTCCGGGAAGCGGATACGGCCCTGGAGGAACGTCTGCACCGCCACTTCGTTGGCCGCATTGAGCACGGCAGGAGCGCTGTGGCCCACCTGCGCCGCCTGTCGCGCCAGGCGCAGACAGGGGAAACGCTGTTCATCGGGCGCCTCGAAATCCAGGCGAGCAATGCTGAACAGGTCCAGTGGGGCCACCCCGGAATCGATTCGCTCCGGCCAGGCAAGCGCATTGGCGATGGGGGTACGCATGTCCGGGTTACCCAACTGCGCCAGCACCGAACCGTCGACGTAATCGACCAGCGAGTGGATCACGCTTTGCGGGTGCACCACCACCTCGACCAGGCTTGGCGGCGCATCGAACAGCCAGCAGGCCTCGATCAACTCCAGGCCCTTGTTCATCATGCTCGCCGAGTCGACGGAAATCTTGCGCCCCATCGACCAGTTCGGGTGGGCGCACGCCTGTTCAGGCGTGACGTCCAGCAAGGCCTCGGCCGATGTCTGACGGAACGGCCCACCCGAGGCCGTCAGCAGAATGCGGCGCACCCCCACAGCGCTCAACCCGCGCGCGTAATCGCCGGGCATGCACTGGAAGATGGCGTTGTGCTCGCTGTCGATGGGCAGCAACACCGCGCCCGACTGGCGCACGGCGTCCATGAACAGGGCGCCGGACATGACCAGCGCTTCCTTGTTGGCCAGCAGCACTTTCTTGCCGGCCTGTACGGCCGCCAAGGTCGGCCGCAGGCCTGCCGCGCCGACGATGGCGGCCATGACCGCATCCACTTCACTGGCACAGGCTACCTGGCACAACCCGGCCTCGCCTTCCAGCACTTCGGTAGCGCACCCTGCCGCCGTCAGGCCCGCGCGCAGGCGCCCCGCCGCCTCAGCGCTCGGCACCACGGCATAGGCCGGGCGATGCCGCACGCACAGGGCCAACAGCTCCTCGATGCGCGTGTAGCCGGTCAAGGCGAAGGCCTGATAGCGCTCAGGATGGCGAGCGATCACGTCCAGGGTGCTCAGGCCTATGGAGCCGGTCGCCCCAAGTACGGTAATGCGTTGCACCTGACTCACATCACACCCCATTCGGCCGCCCACAACAGCACGGCGAACAATGGAATGGCCGCCGTCAGGCTGTCGATGCGGTCGAGCACGCCACCGTGGCCGGGTAGCAGGTTGCTGCTGTCCTTGATGCCCGAGCGGCGCTTGAACATGCTTTCGGTCAGGTCGCCGATCACCGAGGCCATCACCACCAGTGCAGCGCCTGCCAGGCCGAGCAGTAGCTGACCGAAGCTCCAGTCACGACTGATACCCACCACCAGGGTGATCACCAGGCTGACCGCCAATCCGCCGTAGACGCCTTCCCAGCTCTTCCCAGGGCTGACCTGCGGCGCCAGCTTGCGCTTGCCGAAGGCCCTGCCGGAAAAGTACGCCCCGATGTCGGCCGCCCAGACCAAAGCCATGACCGACAGGATCAGCCAGTTACCCAGCGGCCAGTGCTTGAGCAGCACCAGGCCTTGCCAGGCCGGCAGCAACACCAGCAGGCCGATCAACAGCCGGCAGGCGGCACTGGCCCACAGTTCGCTGGTGCGCGGGTAGGTCAGCACCAGCCAGGTGGCCAGCCCCCACCAGATGACGGCCGCCCCAAGCACCCAGGGGGCCAGTTCCGGGAGGATGTACAGCAGCATCAACGCCCCCGCGACGACCAGGGCATAGGCGACACGCAGGGGCTGAGCCATCAACCCCGCCAAACGCGCCCACTCCCAGGCGCCGAGCGTTACCACCAGGCCGATGAACAGGGCGAAGTTGCCCCCCTCGAGCAGGAAGAACCCGCCCAGCGCTATCGGCAACAGGATCAGCGCGGTAATGATGCGTTGTTTAAGCATTAAGCACGCGCTCCAGCCTCGACCTGCTCGCTGGTCTTACCAAAGCGGCGCTGGCGCGAAGCGAAATCAGCCAATGCACTGCGCATGGCTTCGTGTTTGAAGTCCGGCCAGTAAAGGTCGGAGAAATACAACTCGGCGTAGGCCAGTTGCCACAACAGGAAATTGCTGATGCGATGCTCGCCACCGGTACGGATGCACAAGTCCGGCAAGGGCTGCTCGCCGGTCGCAAGGCACGTCTGCAACAACCCCGGGGTGATGTCATCGGGGCGCAGATGGCCAGCCTGGACTTCACGCGCCAGCCGCTGCGCGGCCTGGGCGATGTCCCACTGCCCACCGTAGTTGGCAGCGATCTGCAGGATGAAACGGCTATTGCCTGCGGTCAGTGCCTCGGCTTCGCGCATGGCAGCCTGCAGTTCCGGGTGAAAGCGGGAGCGGTCACCGATGATGCGCAGGCTGATGTTGTTGTCGTTCAAGCGACGCGCCTCGCGGCGCAGCGCCGAGAAAAACAACTCCATCAACGCACCGACCTCATCGGCAGGGCGCTGCCAGTTCTCACTGGAGAAGGCAAAGAGGGTCAGCACTTCGACACCGGCCTCGGCGCAGACTTCGATGACTGCGCGCACGGCATCGACACCCGCCTTGTGCCCGGCAACGCCAGGCAACAAGCGCCGTTTCGCCCAGCGGTTGTTGCCGTCCATGATGATCGCGACGTGACGCGGCACCGAGGGAGGCACCGCTGGCTTGGTCTTTTCCATTAAAAAAACCTGGCCTTAGACGGCCATCAGGTCCTTTTCCTTGGCTTTGAAGGCTGCATCCACCTCGGCGACGAACTTGTCCGTCAGCTTCTGGATGTCATCGGCGGCGCGGCGTTCTTCGTCTTCGCTGATGGACTTGTCCTTGGTCAGCTTCTTCAAGTCCGCCAGGGCGTCACGACGCACGTTGCGCACGGCAACCTTGGCGTCCTCGGCAACGCCGCTGGCCTGCTTGGTGTAGCCCTTGCGGGTTTCTTCGGTCAGGGCAGGCATCGGCACACGGATGGTGGTGCCGGCGCTCGATGGGTTGAGCCCGAGGTCGGAGGTCAGGATGGCCTTCTCGATGGCAGCGCTCAGGTTTTTGTCGTGAGCGACGATCTTCAGGGTGCGCGCGTCCTCGACGCTGATCGCAGCGACCTGGTTCAGCGGCATCTCGCTACCCCAGGCAGTGACCTTGACGCTGTCCAGAATGCTCGGGTGCGCGCGACCGGTGCGGATGGCCGCCAGGTTGCGGCCCAGGGCCTCGATGGACTTGGTCATGCGCTCCTGCGCGTCTTTCTTGATGTCGTTGATCATGCTTGGCCTTCCTCGATCAGAGTGCCTTCAGCGCCGCCCACCACGATGTTCAGCAGGGCGCCTGGCTTGTTCATGTTGAATACCCGCAATGGCATGCCGTGGTCACGGCACAGGCAGATTGCGGTCAAGTCCATCACGCCGAGCTTACGATCCAGGACCTCGTCATAGGTCAGGCGATCGAACTTCTCGGCATGCGGGTCCTTGAATGGATCGGCAGTGTACACACCATCGACCTTGGTCGCCTTCAGCACCACGTCGGCATCGATTTCGATGGCCCGCAGGCAGGCTGCCGAGTCGGTGGTAAAGAACGGGTTGCCGGTACCGGCGGAGAAAATTACCACATCCCCGGAGTTGAGGTGGCGAATCGCTTTGCGACGGTCGTAGTGATCGGTGACGCCCACCATGGAGATGGCCGACATCACCAGTGCCGGGATGTTCGAGCGCTCCAGCGCATCGCGCATGGCCAAGGCGTTCATCACGGTGGCCAGCATCCCCATGTGGTCGCCGGTGACGCGATCCATGCCGGCGGCGCTCAGTGCAGCCCCTCGGAACAGGTTGCCACCACCGATGACCAGGCCGACCTGCACACCGATACCGACCAGCTGCCCGACTTCCAGGGCCATGCGATCGAGCACCTTCGGGTCGATCCCGAATTCTTCGGAGCCCATCAGGGCCTCGCCGCTAAGTTTGAGCAAAATGCGTTTATAGCGAGGTTGGCGACCACTCACCTGCTGAGCCATTGCGAGTCTCTCCTGCGGCGTACTGTAGAAAATTCGTGCGGGCTGTTTGCAGCCTGCTAACTGTAGCGTGGCACCGTTTCGGCGCCAGCGGCGGCAGCGTTGTGTAAACGCCTCGCCGCTTTGACAAAGAGGCTGCGCGCGTGAGCGGGCAGCCTCTTTGGGGCGACAGACGGGGCTGTCTTACTGCTTGGCAGCAGCAACCTGTGCGGCAACTTCAGCAGCGAAGTCGTCGACTGGCTTCTCGATGCCTTCGCCAACCTTGAAGTAGGTGAAGGAAACGATTTCAGCACCGGCTTTCTTGGCCAGTTCGCCGACCTTGACTTCCGGGTTCATGACGAACGCCTGCTCTTTGAGCGAAGCTTCAGCCTTGAACTTGGTGATGCGGCCGTTGATCATGTTTTCAACGATGTTTTCCGGCTTGCCGGCGATCTTGTCGGCGTTCAGCTGCAGGAAGACACCCTTCTCGCGCTCGATGGCTTCGGCGGAGATTTCCGACGAATCCAGGAACTCGGGGTTGGACGCTGCAACGTGCATGGCGATGTTCTTGGCCAGCTCGACGTCACCGCCTTTCAGGACAACGACAGCACCGATCTTGTTGCCGTGCAGGTAGGCGCCGACCACGTCGCCTTCCACGCGCACCAGGCGACGGATGTTGACGTTTTCGCCGCACTTGGCGACCAGGGCTTCACGGGCAGCTTCACGCGAGGCGATCAGCGGAGCGGCGTCGGTCAGTTTCTGGGCGAAGGCTTCTTCCAGGCTTTCGGCGACGAAGTTCTTGAAGTCGTCTTGCAGGGCCAGGAAGTCGGTCTGCGAGTTCACTTCCAGCAGTACGGCGGCCTTGCCGTCGGTCTTGACGGCGATCGCGCCTTCGGCAGCCACGTTGCCAGCCTTCTTGGCGGCCTTGATGGCACCCGAGGCACGCATGTCGTCAATGGCTTTTTCGATGTCGCCGTCAGCCTTTTCCAGGGCTTTCTTGCAATCCATCATGCCTTCGCCGGTACGCTCGCGCAGTTCTTTGACCAGCGCTGCAGTAATTGCTGCCATTTCAAAATCCTCTTGGAAAGTTTTTCAACCATTCCACCCGTTTGTGACGGGCGTTCAATTCTGCTAATCCGCTGTCTGTGCCTGCATGCCCATGGAAGGGACGGCTGTCGACAGCAGGATTTCAAGGTGGCAAAAAGGGGGCATAGCCCCCTTTTCGCGTGCCAAGTCGACGCTAGCGTCTATTACTCGGCAGCAGGTGCAGCCGCTTCTTCAGCGTAGACTTCGGTGCCGCCAGCAACATTGTTGCGGCCACGGATGACAGCGTCAGCCATGGAAGTCATGTACAGCTCGATAGCGCGAATGGCGTCATCGTTACCTGGGATGATGTAGTCAACACCTTCCGGGCTGCTGTTGGTATCGACAACACCAATGACCGGGATACCCAGTTTGTTGGCTTCGGTGATCGCGATGCGCTCGTGATCAACGTCGATGACGAACAGAGCGTCAGGCAGACCACCCATGTCCTTGATGCCGCCCAGGCTGCGGTCCAGTTTTTCCAGATCGCGGGAGCGCATCAGGGCTTCTTTCTTGGTCAGCTTGGCAAAGGTGCCATCTTCGGCCTGAGTTTCCAGGTCGCGCAGACGCTTGATCGAAGCACGGATGGTCTTGTAGTTGGTCAGCATGCCGCCCAACCAACGGTGGTCAACGTACGGCGAACCGCAGCGAGCAGCTTGCTCGGCGACGATCTTGCCGGCGGAACGCTTGGTGCCGACGAACAGGATCTTGTTCTTGCCCTGGGCCAGGCGCTCAACGAACGACAGAGCGTCGTTGAACATCGGCAGGGTTTTTTCCAGGTTGACGATGTGGATCTTGTTGCGCGCACCGAAAATGTACTTGCCCATTTTCGGGTTCCAGTAACGGGTCTGGTGGCCGAAGTGCACACCGGCCTTCAGCATATCGCGCATGTTGACTTGGGACATGATAGTTCCTTGATAAGTCGGGTTGGGCCTCCACGTATCCCAATGACCAACCCGCGAACCCTGAAGCTCGGGGCACCCAGGCCATCGTGTCGACACGTGTGTGGGTTTGGATGCAGACGGAGCTGGCTCCGAAAGCGGCGCATGTTATACCACAGGCTGCGCGTAAACAAAACACGAAACTCACCCCCCCCAACCGCCGGACGGCAGGGCATGGGCGCCAGCGCACGGCCAGGGCGGTTGGAGGTATGCCTTTGCAAGGGCTGCGTGCCGCTACGAGCCCGCACGTCTGATAGAATGACGCCTTTCCCGATTTGAACGCGCCGCCTGCGGCGCCGAGTAGAGAGCCTGTAATGACCGTCACCATCAAGACTGCAGAAGACATCGAGAAGATGCGCATCGCCGGCCGCCTGGCGGCCGAAGTGCTGGAAATGATCGAGGAGCATGTCAAGCCCGGTGTCACCACCGAAGCGCTCGATCGCCTGTGCCACGACTACATCGTCAACGTCCAGCAGGCCATCCCGGCGCCGCTCAACTACAAGGGCTACCCCAAGTCGATCTGCACGTCCATCAACCACGTGGTCTGTCACGGTATCCCCAATGACAAGCCCCTGAAAAATGGCGATACCCTGAACATCGACATCACGGTGATCAAGGACGGCTACCACGGCGACACCAGCCGCATGTTCCACGTCGGCACCGTGCCGGTATGGGCCGAGCGCCTATCCCAGGTCACCCAGGAATGCCTGTACAAGGCCATCGCGCTGGTCAAGCCGGGCTGCCGCCTGGGCGACATCGGCGAAGTCATCCAGAGGCACGCCGAGAAGAACGGTTTCTCGGTGGTGCGCGAGTTCTGCGGTCATGGCATCGGCAAGGTGTTCCACGAAGAGCCGCAGATCCTGCATTACGGCCGCGCCGGCACTGGCATGGAACTCAAGGAAGGCATGACCTTCACCATCGAGCCGATGATCAACCAGGGCAAGGCCGACACCAAGGTGCTGGGCGATGGCTGGACCGCGATCACCAAGGACCGCAAGCTCTCGGCGCAGTGGGAGCACACCCTGGTGGTCACGGCGACCGGGTACGAGATATTCACCCTGCGCAAGGACGACACCATCGCCCGCACTTCGGCCTGAGCCACCCTAGCAGCCTTCGATGACAGGAACCTGACCCCATGCCCCAGCTCGACCCCGAACTGTTCGACCGTGGTCAGTTCCAGGCGGAACTGGCCCTCAAGGCCAGCCCCATACCCGCCTTCAAGAAGGCCATTCGCCAGGCGGGCGAGGTGCTGGACAGGCGCTTTCGCGCAGGCCACGCCATCCGCCCACTGATCCAGGCCCGGGCCTGGCTGGTGGACAACGTCCTGCAGCAGGCCTGGAACCAGTTCGACTGGGGCGAGCAGGACGGCATTGCCCTGGTGGCGGTCGGCGGCTACGGGCGCGGTGAGCTTCACCCGCACTCGGACATCGACCTGCTCATCCTGCTGGGTGAGGCCGAGCATGAGCGGTATCGCGACGCCATCGAGCGCTTTCTGACCTTGCTGTGGGACATCGGCCTGGAGGTCGGCCAGAGCGTGCGCACCGTCGATGAGTGTGCCGAACAGGCCCGCGCCGACCTCACCATCATCACCAACATGATGGAGAGCCGCACCATCGCCGGCCCGGAAGCCCTGCGTCAGCGCATGCTCGAGGTCACCAGCACGGCGCACATGTGGCCGAGCCGCGAGTTCTTCCTGGCCAAGCGCGCCGAGCTGCAGGCGCGTCACCACAAGTACAACGACACCGAGTACAACCTCGAGCCCAACGTCAAGGGCTCGCCTGGCGGTCTGCGGGACATCCAGACCGTGCTGTGGGTGGCGCGCCGCCAGTACGGCACCCTGAACCTGCATGCCCTGGCCGGCGAAGGCTTCCTGCTGGAAAGCGAGAACGCGCTCCTGGCCTCCTCCCAGGACTTCCTGTGGCGGGTGCGCTACGCCCTGCACATGCTCGCCGGCCGTGCCGAGGACCGCCTGCTGTTCGACCACCAGCGCAGCATCGCCGCCTTGCTGGGCTACAGCGACGAAAACCCCAAGCGTGCCATCGAGCAGTTCATGCAGCAGTACTACCGGGTGGTGATGAGCATCAGCCAGTTGTGCGACCTGATCATCCAGCATTTCGAGGAAGTCATTCTCGCCGACGACGACAGCGGCACCACCCAACCGCTCAATGCACGCTTCCGCCTGCATGACGGCTACATCGAGGCCGTGCGCCCGAACGTGTTCAAGCGCACGCCGTTCGCCATGCTGGAAATGTTCGTGCTGATGGCCCAGCACCCGGAAATCAAGGGTGTACGTGCCGATACCGTACGCCTGTTGCGCGAGCATCGGCACCTGATCGACGACACCTTCCGCAACGATATTCGCAACACCAGTTTGTTCATCGAGCTGTTCAAGTGTGAAATCGGTATTCATCGCAACCTGCGGCGCATGAACCGCTACGGCATCCTCGGGCGCTACCTGCCGGAGTTCGGGCTGATTGTCGGGCAGATGCAGCATGACCTGTTCCACATCTATACCGTCGATGCCCACACCCTCAACCTGATCAAGCACCTGCGCAAGCTGCAGTACACGCCGGTGTCGGAGAAATTCCCGCTGGCCAGCAAGCTCATGGGCCGCTTGCCCAAGCCTGAGCTGATCTACCTGGCCGGGCTCTACCACGACATTGGCAAGGGCCGTCAAGGCGATCATTCCGAGCTCGGCGCGGTCGATGCCCTCAAGTTCTGCGAGCGCCACCAGCTCCCTGCCTGGGACAGCCGGTTGATCGCCTGGCTGGTGCAGAACCACCTGGTCATGTCCACCACCGCCCAGCGCAAGGATTTGTCCGACCCGCAGGTGATCAACGACTTCGCCTTGCACGTAGGGGACGAAACGCGGCTGGACTACCTCTATGTGCTGACAGTGGCGGATATCAACGCCACCAACCCCACCTTGTGGAATTCATGGCGAGCCAGCCTGTTGCGCCAGTTGTACACCGAGACCAAGCGTGCCCTGCGCCGCGGGCTTGAAAACCCGCTCGATCGTGAAGAGCAGATTCGCCAGACCCAGTCCTCGGCACTGGACACGCTGGTGCGCGAAGGCACCGACCCGGATGACGTGGAGCAGTTGTGGTCTCAGCTGGGGGATGATTACTTCCTCAAGCACACCGCCTCCGACGTGGCCTGGCACACCGACGCCATCCTGCAACAGCCGGCTGACGGCGGCCCGCTGGTGTTGATCAAGGAAACCACCCAGCGCGAATTCGAAGGCGGGACCCAGATCTTCATCTATGCCCCTGACCAGCACGATTTCTTCGCCGTGACGGTGGCCGCCATGTCGCAGTTGAACCTGAACATCCATGACGCCCGCATCATCACCTCCAGCAGCCAGTTCACCCTGGACACCTACATCGTGCTGGATAACGACGGTGGTGCGATCGGGGACAACCCGCAACGGGTCAGGCAGATTCGCGACGGCCTGACCGAGGCCCTGCGCAACCCCGAGGACTACCCCACGATCATCCAGCGTCGGGTGCCGCGCCAACTCAAGCACTTCGACTTCCCGCCGCAGGTAACCATCCTCAACGACGCCCAGCGCCCGGTGACCATTCTCGAAATCACCGCGCCCGACCGTACGGGCCTGCTGGCGCGGCTGGGGCGCATCTTCCTGGAGTTCGACCTGTCGTTGCAGAACGCCAAGATTGCCACCTTGGGCGAGCGGGTGGAGGACGTGTTCTTCATCACCGATGCCGACAACCAGCCACTGTCCGACCCGCAACTGTGCAGCCGCCTGCAGGAAGCCATCGTGCAACAACTGCAAGCAGGGCAAGCCAGCGCCAGCCCTGCCCGCGTGACCTTTTGACGATATGATTGACGAGACCTTGCGCCAATGAATCCTGCCTTGAGCCAGCTTCAGCCCTACCCTTTCGAAAAGCTGCGTGCCCTGCTGGGTAGCGTTACACCCGCTGCTGACAAGCACGCCATTGCCCTGTCGATCGGCGAGCCCAAGCACGCCTCGCCACCCTTCGTGGCCCAGGCGATGGCAGACAACCTCGACAAGCTGGCGGTATACCCCAGCACCCTGGGCCTGCCTGCCTTGCGCCAGGCCATCGGGCAGTGGTGCGAGCGACGCTTTGGCGTGCCGGCTGGCTGGCTGGATGCCGAGCGTCATATCCTGCCCGTGAACGGCACCCGCGAAGCGCTGTTCGCCTTTACCCAGGCGGTGGTCGACCGTAATGCCGATGGCCTGGTGTTGAGCCCCAACCCGTTCTACCAGATCTATGAAGGGGCTGCGCTGCTGGCCGGCGCCACCCCGCATTACCTGCCCTGCCTGGAAAGCAACGGTTTCAACCCCGACTTCGACGCGGTGCCCGACCACGTCTGGGCCCGTTGCCAGATCCTGTTCCTGTGCTCGCCCGGCAATCCCACCGGCGCCTTGGTGCCGATGGACACCTTGAAGAAGCTGATCGCGCTGGCCGATGCGCATGACTTCGTGATCGCTGCCGACGAATGCTACAGCGAGTTGTATTTCGATGAGGATGCACCGCCCCCGGGGCTGCTGACAGCCTGTGCGGAACTGGGACGTCGCGATTTCAAGCGCTGCGTGGTGTTCCACAGCCTGTCCAAGCGTTCGAACCTGCCGGGTCTGCGCTCGGGCTTCGTCGCCGGTGATGCCGACATCATCAAGCCGTTCCTGCTGTACCGCACCTACCATGGCTGCGCCATGCCGGTGCAGACACAGCTGGCCAGCATCGCCGCCTGGGAGGACGAGGCACATGTGCGCGCCAACCGCGACCAGTACCGCGCCAAGTACGACGCCGTGCTGGCCATCCTCGAGCCGGTACTGGATGTGCAACGCCCGGACGGCAGCTTCTACCTGTGGGCCAAGGTGCCGGGTAGCGATGTCGACTTCACGCGCGATCTGTTCGAGGCCGAGCACGTGACCGTGGTACCAGGCTCGTACCTTTCCCGTGAAGTGGATGGGGTAAATCCCGGCACCGGACGCGTGCGCATGGCACTGGTCGCCCCATTGTCCGAATGCATCGAGGCAGCCGAGCGAATTCGCGCGTTCTTGCACGCGCGCTGAAGCCTTTTACGCGAGACGGGGCCAGCTCACTTGACCTGGCCCAGGTTAGCCTCGCTCATGTCCAACTCGCCCAGCACATGCCGCACTACCTCGTCACCGAGCAGGTGCTGGCGGTGCAGGTTGTACAGTTCCAGGCGCTGGGCCCGCAGCGCACGCAAGCGCAGACGGCGCTCGAGCAGGTCCATCTGCTCGGCCAGGGCCCTGGCCTCTTCACTGTCGTTGTGCCGGTCCAGCTGATCGCGATACTCGGCCATCAGCCGAGCTTTCAACTCTGTGGCCAGTGTGGCCTGGGCGGCATCCTGCGGGGCGTTGGCATCGACCACCTCCTCGGCCTCCAAGGCGTGAATCGCAGCCTCAGCGGTGCGTCGCCAGGCCTCATGTACCTCTTGCTGCATGCGCTCGTCAGGGCTTTTGCTCACGCCGCGCAGCAAAAGCGGCAATGCGACACAGGCACTGATCAACGACAGCAGGATGACACCGGCGGCGATGAAGATCAGCAGGTCGCGTTCTGGAAACGCCTTGCCCGCCCCAATCAGCAACGGGATCGACATCACACCTGCCAGGGTGACAGCCCCTCTCACACCGCCCAGCGTGAGCAGCCAGCACGAGCGCGCGGTGGGCAACATCACCAGCGCAGGCTTGCCCCGCCAGCGACGCAGAACCCCCACCAGGCGCCAGATGCTCTGCACCCAGATGAACCGCAGCAAGATCAGCGTCGCGAAGATGGCGACCACGTCCAGGCAGCGCCATGCCAGGGTCGGCCACAGCGTGGTTTCATGGCTGACCACCGCCTTGACAATGTCGGGCAGTTGCAAGCCCAGCAGCAGGAAAATCAAGCCGTTGAACGCGAACTCCAGCAGCGACCACACGCTGCGATTGAGCAGGCGGGTGCTGGTCTGGCGTGGCAGCAGGTCGAGCCAGCTCTGCATCATGCCAGCCGCCACTGCCGAGAGGATGCCCGATACCCCGAGGCGCTCGGCCAGCACATAGGCCGCGAACGGCAGCAGCAGCATGAACACTACATGAGTGGCCGGGTCGTCCCAGCCGCGGCCGATCATCCAGGCACGCAGGCGGCCGACCAGCCAACTCAGCGCCACCCCCACGGCCAGGCCGCCGAGCGCTACCAGTGCGAAGCTGAAGCTGGCGTCGGTCAGTGAAAACACACCGGTAATGGCGGCAGCCAGGGCGAACTTGAATGTGACCAGGCCCGAAGCATCGTTCATCAACGCCTCACCCTGGAGCATGTGCATCAATGGCGTAGGCAGGCGGTCCTGGGTAATGGCCGAAACGGCCACCGCGTCGGTCGGCGACAGTACGGCTGCCAACGCGAATGCCACCGGCAACGGGATGCTCGGCAGCAGCCAGTGGATGAAATAGCCCGCACCGACCACGGTAAACAGCACCAACCCCACCGCCAGGGCCACCACCGGGCCCCGAATGCGCCACAACTCGCGCTTGGGAATGCGCCAGCCATCGGCGAACAACAGCGGCGGCAAAAACAGGAACAAAAACAGCTCGGGGTTCAGGGCGACATGAAGCCCGAGGGTCGGCCAGGCCAGCAAAGCGCCAGCGGCGATCTGTACCAGCGGCAGAGGCAGAGGAATGAGGCGGCCGACCAATTTCGAGACGCTGACCAGCATCAGCAGGATAAGGACGGTATAGGCGGACTGCATCCAGTGGGTCTTCCTTCTTCAAACGGCCTCGTACCCGAGGACAAAACGTACACCTGGATCAGCATGGTAACGGGTCACAAGCTTGCCTGGCCGCTGCACCAAGGTCGCAGGTGGCGAACTAATGTGTAACATGAAGATACACCTGCCGCCCGAGGGTTCAGCCGGGGTTGGGAAATGACCGGTGATTGAGTGCAATTGGGCGCACGTTCCTGCCCAGGCAGAGCGGCAGCAGGATTATGCAGCAGCAACCCCGACCGTTCGGGTCAACCGCCCGTGGCGCCGTGCGAAGGGTTATCGCATAATCGCGCGACTGACATTCGGAAATGGAGAGATTGGGGCGACACGTATCCCCGATGCACACAATGACCTACACGCTCTACGGCATCAAAGCTTGCGACACCATGAAAAAGGCTCGCACCTGGCTCGACGACCAGGCCATCGCCTACGAATTCCATGACTACAAGACTCAAGGCATCGACCGTGACAGCCTGAACCGCTGGTGCGACGAGCACGGCTGGGAAACCATCCTCAACCGCGCCGGCACCACGTTCCGCAAGCTGGACGACGCCAGCAAAGCCGATCTCGACCAGGCCAAGGCCGTCGAGCTCATGCTGGCCCAGCCTTCGATGATCAAGCGCCCGGTACTCGACCTGGGTACGCGCACGCTGGTGGGCTTCAAGCCCGACCTGTACGCCGCAGCCCTGGCCTGAGTCCCTACCCCATTTAGTACGAGGTAACTACATGTCCAATTCCCTGTTCAGCCTGGCCTTCGGTGTCGGCTCCCAGAACCGCCAGGGCGCCTGGCTGGAAGTGTTCTACGCACAGCCCCTGATCGACCCGAGCCCCGAGTTGGTCGCTGCCATCGCACCGATCCTTGGCTATGAAGGTGGCAACCAGGCCATCACCTTCAGCAACGCCCAGGCCGCGCAACTGGCCGACGCCGTCAGAAGCGTCGATGCCGCTCAAGCCGCCCTGCTCACGCGTCTGGCAGAAAGCCACAAGCCGTTGGTAGCCACCCTGCTGGCCGAAGACGCCGCCCTGGCCTCCACGCCCGAGGCGTACCTCAAACTGCACCTGCTGTCCCATCGCCTGGTCAAGCCGCACGGCGTGAGCCTGGCCGGTATCTTCCCCCTGCTGCCAAACGTGGCCTGGACCAACATCGGTGCCGTGGACCTGGCCGAGCTCGCCGAGCTGCAACTCGAAGCGCGCCTGCGTGGTGAGCTGCTGGAAGTGTTCTCGGTGGACAAGTTCCCGAAGATGACCGACTACGTGGTCCCGGCCGGCGTGCGCATCGCCGACACTGCACGGGTACGCCTGGGCGCCTACATCGGCGAAGGCACCACCATCATGCACGAAGGCTTTGTCAACTTTAACGCCGGCACCGAAGGCCCAGGCATGATCGAAGGGCGTGTTTCGGCCGGTGTCTTCGTCGGCAAGGGTTCGGACCTCGGTGGCGGCTGCTCGACCATGGGTACCCTGTCCGGCGGCGGCAACATCGTCATCAAGGTGGGCGAAGGCTGCCTGATCGGTGCCAACGCCGGTATCGGCATCCCGCTGGGAGACCGCAATACCGTCGAAGCGGGTCTGTATATCACCGCCGGGACCAAGGTGAACCTGCTGGATGAGCACAACGAACTGGTCAAGGTCGTCAAGGCACGCGACCTGGCTGGCCAGGCCGACCTGTTGTTCCGCCGCAATTCGCTCAATGGCGCCGTCGAGTGCAAGACCCACAAGTCAGCCATCGAGCTGAACGAAGCCTTGCACGCACACAACTGAAAACCCCACCGGGTATGAAGTGTTAAGATCGGGTCTGGCGCCTCCACGCCAGACCCGATTTTCATTCCAGGCCCCGCGAATATGTTCCAGCCCTCCCCCTGGCGTGCCGATTTTCCAGCCATCGACGCCCTGCAAAGCCAGCACCAGACCTACCTGGACAGCGCCGCCACCGCCCAGAAACCCCAGGCGCTGCTCGACGCACTGGGCCATTACTATGGCAGCGGGGCGGCCAATGTCCACCGTGCCCAGCACCTGCCTGGCGCAAGGGCGACCGAGGCCTTCGAAGCCAGTCGCGACAAAGTTGCCCGCTGGTTGAATGTCGGCCAGACCGGGCAGATCGTGTTCACCCACGGCGCCACGGCTGCGCTGAACCTGCTGGCCTATGGCCTGGAGTCTCGTTTCGAGGCCGGCGACGAGATCGCCATCAGCGCCCTTGAACACCATGCCAACTTGTTGCCCTGGCAGCAGCTGGCACACCGGCGCAACCTGCGCCTGGTGATATTGCCGGTCGATACGCGCGGCTTCATTGACCTGGAGCGAGCGTTGCAGATGATCGGGCCACGCACTCGTGTGCTCGCCGTCAGCCAGCTGTCCAACGTGCTGGGCACCTGGCAGCCGCTGCCGGCCCTGCTCGCCCATGCCCGCGCACAGGGTGCTCTGACAGTGGTGGACGGCGCCCAGGGTGTGGTGCATGGGCGTCAGGACGTGCAGCAGCTGGGGTGCGATTTCTATGTGTTCTCCAGCCACAAGCTGTACGGGCCGGACGGGGTGGGCGTGCTGTACGGGCGCAACCAGGCGCTGGGCCTGCTGCGCCATTGGCAGTTTGGCGGGGAGATGGTGCAACTGGCCGAGTACCAGAGCGCGAGCTTCAGGCCGGCGCCGCTGGGTCTGGAAGCCGGCACTCCGCCCATCGCCGGGGTGATCGGCCTTGGCGCTACGCTCGATTACCTCGCGGGCCTGGACACGGCGGCGGTGCTGGCTCACGAGGCCGGCTTGCATGCCCGGCTGATCGAGGGCCTCACGCAACGCGAAGGCATTCGCCTGCTAGGCCTGCCGCAGTGCGCGTTGGCCAGCTTTGTCGTGGAAGGCGTGCACAACGCCGACATCGCGCACCTGCTCACCGAGCAGGGCATCGCCGTGCGGGCAGGCCATCACTGTGCGATGCCACTGCTCCAGGGGTTGGGCCTGGACGGGGCGATCCGCGTGTCGCTGGGCCTCTACAATGATCAGGCCGACCTGCAACGTTTCTTCGAGGCGCTGGACCAGGCGCTGGAGCTGCTGCGATGACCTTGCCGGCCCAAGCCCATCAGGCACTGGAGGCCTTTGCGCAGAGCAAGGGCTGGGAGCAGCGTGCGCGGCTGTTGATGCAGTGGGGGGAGCGGCTGGAACCGCTGGCCGAAGCCGAGAAAACCGAGGCCAATCGCGTGCACGGGTGCGAAAGCCTGGTCTGGCTGGTGGCCGATGCCGTGGACGGCCACTGGCAATTCAAGGCCAGCAGCGATGCACGCCTGCTGCGCGGTCTGCTGGCGCTGCTGCTGGTGAGGGTGCAGGGCTTGAACAGTGAGGCGCTGCTGGCGCTGGACGTACAGGACTGGTTCGGGCAACTGGGCCTTGAGCGCCAGTTGTCGCCCTCACGCAGCAATGGCTTGCATGCCGTGGTGCAGCGCATGGCGGTGCTGGCATCGGGGCGGTGATGCCAGCACGCATTCACGCTGGCCGGACACGCTCCGAAGGCCGCCTGGCACCTGCTACCAGCTTCTCCACAGCTTTACTGGCGGCCACCATGCCGAAGGTGGCCGTCACCATCATCACCGCGCCAAAGCCGCCGGAGCAGTCCAGCCGCACGCCCTCACCCACAAAACTCTTCTGCAGGCACACGCTGCCATCCCCCTTGGGATAACGCAGCTGCTCACTGGAAAACACACAGGGCACGCCATAGTTACGGCTGACATTGCGCGAGAAGTTGTAGTCGCGGCGCAGGGTCGAGCGGACCCGTGAGGCCAGCGGGTCGTTGAACGTCTTGTTCAAGTCCGCGATCTGGATCTGGGTCGGATCGATCTGGCCACCTGCACCACCGGTGGTGACGATGCCGATCTTGCGCCGCCGGCACCAGGCTATCAGGGCTGCCTTGGCCATGACGCTGTCGATGCAGTCCACCACGTAGTCGAACTGTTCGGTGATGTACTCGGCCATGGTCTCGCGGGTGACGAAATCGGCCACTGCATGCACCTTGCACGCCGGGTTGATGGCCCGCAGGCGCTCGGCCATTACCTCGACCTTGGGCCGGCCCACCTGCCCTTCCAGCGCGTGGGCCTGACGGTTGGTATTGCTCACGCACACATCGTCCAGGTCGAACAAGGTGACCTCACCCACCCCCGAGCGGGCCAGGGCTTCGGCCACCCATGAGCCCACCCCGCCAATCCCGACGATGCCAACATGGGCCTGTTGCAGGCGCTGCAAGCCCTGGTCGCCATACAGGCGGGCCACCCCTGCAAACCGTGGATCTTCTGTGCTCATGTCAGTACCTCAAAAAACCGGCGCGCATTATAGGCCAGCCAGGCCATGGCCTGCACGGTTAGGAAAGACACCTTAACCCTGCTTTAATGTCGTAACACTTCGACACTTATGGACGACAATGTCTTCACGTAAATTCGGCCTGAACCTGGTAGTGGTCCTGGCCATCGCGGCGCTGTTTACCGGTTTCTGGGCGCTGATCAATCGCCCGGTATCGGCACCGGCCTGGCCCGAACAGATCTCCGGCTTTTCCTATTCGCCGTTTCGCCTGGGTGAAAGCCCGCAGAAGGGTCAGTACCCGGACGACAACGAGATGCGTCAGGACCTGGAGCAGATGAGCAAGCTCACCGACAGCATCCGTATCTACACCGTCGAAGGCACTCAGGCGCACATCCCCAAGCTGGCCGAGGAATTCGGCCTGCGGGTGACGGTGGGCATCTGGATCAGCCCGGACCTGGAGCGCAACGAGCGCGAGATCGCCACGGCCATCGAACTGGCCAACACCTCGCGCAGCGTGGTACGGGTGGTGGTTGGTAACGAAGCATTGTTCCGCGAGGAAGTGACGCCGGAAAACCTCATCCGGTACCTGGACCGTGTACGCGCGGCCGTGAAAGTGCCGGTGACCACCAGCGAGCAGTGGCACATCTGGAAACAGAACCCGCAGCTGGCCAAGCACGTGGACCTGATCGCCGCCCACATCCTGCCCTATTGGGAATTCGTGCCCATGAAAGACTCGGTCGAGTTCGTCCTCGACCGTGCCCGCGAATTGAAACACCAGTTCCCCCGCAAGCCGCTGCTGCTCTCGGAAGTGGGCTGGCCAAGCAATGGCCGGATGCGCGGCGGTGCCGATGCCACCCAGGCCGACCAGGCGATTTACCTGCGCACCTTGGTCAATACGCTCAATCGACGTGGCTTCAACTACTTTGTGATCGAAGCTTACGACCAACCCTGGAAAGCCAGCGATGAAGGCTCGGTCGGGGCCTACTGGGGTGTGTTCAACGCCGAACGCCAGCAGAAATTCAACTTCGAAGGCCCCGTGGTCGCCATTCCCCAATGGCGAGCCCTGGCAGTGGCCTCGGTGGTACTGGCGATGATCGCACTGATGGTGCTGTTCATCGATGGCTCGGCCCTGCGTCAGCGTGGACGCACCTTCCTGACCTTCATCACGTTCCTGTGCGGGTCGGTGCTGGTGTGGATCGCCTACGACTACAGCCAGCAGTACAGCACCTGGTTCAGCCTTACGGTCGGCGTGCTCCTGGCCCTCGGCGCACTGGGGGTGTTCATCGTGCTGCTGACCGAGGCTCATGAACTGGCCGAGGCGGTATGGACTCACAAGCGGCGGCGCGAATTCCTGCCGGTGCAAGGCGACAGCGGCTACCGACCGAAAGTGTCGGTGCATGTGCCGTGCTACAACGAACCGCCGGAAATGGTCAAACAGACCCTTGATGCCTTGGCCGCGCTGGATTATCCGGACTACGAAGTGCTGGTCATCGACAACAACACCAAGGACCCGGCCGTGTGGGAGCCGCTCAAGGCCCATTGTGAAAAGCTCGGCGAGCGCTTCCGGTTCTTCCACGTCGCCCCCCTGGCTGGTTTCAAGGGCGGCGCGCTCAACTACCTGCTCCCGCTCACGGCCAAGGATGCTGAAGTGATTGCGGTGATCGACTCGGACTACTGCGTAGACCGCAACTGGCTCAAGCACATGGTGCCGCATTTCGCCGATCCGAAGATCGCCGTGGTGCAGTCGCCGCAGGACTACCGCGACCAGCACGAGAGCGCCTTCAAGAAGCTGTGCTACAGCGAGTACAAGGGCTTCTTCCACATCGGCATGGTCACCCGCAATGACCGCGATGCGATCATCCAGCACGGCACCATGACCATGACCCGGCGCAGCGTGCTGGACGAACTGGGCTGGGCCGAGTGGTGCATCTGCGAGGATGCCGAACTGGGCCTGCGGGTGTTCGAGAAGGGCCTGTCGGCGGCCTACGCCCACAACAGCTATGGCAAGGGGCTGATGCCTGACACCTTCATCGACTTCAAGAAACAGCGCTTCCGCTGGGCCTATGGCGCCATCCAGATCATCAAGCACCACGCTGCGGCCCTGCTGCGCGGCAAAGGCAGCGAATTGACCCGGGGCCAGCGTTACCACTTCCTGGCCGGCTGGCTGCCGTGGATTGCCGACGGCATGAACATCTTCTTCACGGTGGGGGCCTTGTTGTGGTCTGCCGCCATGATCATCGTGCCGCACCGGGTGGACCCGCCGCTGATGATCTTCGCCATCCCGCCACTGGCGCTGTTCTTCTTCAAGGTCGGCAAGATCGTGTTCCTGTATCGCCGCGCCGTGGGGGTCAACCTGAAGGATGCCCTGGCGGCTGCGCTGGCCGGGCTGGCGTTGTCGCACACCATCGCCAAGGCCGTGCTGTACGGGTTCTTCACCAGCAGCATGCCGTTCATCCGCACGCCGAAGCATGCCGACAGCCATGGCTTGCTGGTGGCGATTTCCGAAGCGCGGGAGGAACTGTTCATCATGCTGCTGTTGTGGGGCGCTGCAGCCGGGATCTATCTGGTGCAGGGCTTGCCGAGCTCGGACATGCGCTTCTGGGTCGCCATGCTGTTGGTGCAATCGCTGCCCTACCTGGCCGCGTTGGTGATGGCGCTTCTATCATCACTGCCCAAGCCTGAAGAGAAGGCCGCAGATAAGGCTGCCGAGACACACTAGGCTTCAGGGCGTGCAGGCCGACCTGCCGACCATCACCGGCAAGCCGGCTTGCACACAACGCCTGTTATTCGGATGCGTGCAGGAGCGCTGAGGGCCGGCGTGCCGGCGATTGGGCCGTGAAGCCCAGCATCATTTGATATAAGATAACGCCCCTTAAGTTTTCCCGCCTTGCCTTGCCCCGGAGTTCCCCATGACGGCCCCTGCCGAGCTCTCGCCTACCCTTCAACTGGCCTGCGACCTGATCCGTCGTCCCTCGGTCACCCCCGTCGACGCCGATTGCCAGGCGCAGATGATGCAGCGCCTGGGCGCCGTGGGCTTCGAGCTGGAACCGATGCGCATCGAGGACGTCGACAATTTCTGGGCCACTCACGGCACCCAGCCAGGCCCGGTGCTGTGCTTTGCCGGTCACACCGATGTAGTGCCCACCGGCCCCGTCCAGCAGTGGCAACACGAGCCGTTCCAGGCGTTGATCGATGCCGACGGCATGCTCTGTGGCCGTGGCGCGGCCGACATGAAGGGCAGCCTGGCGTGCATGGTGGTGGCCAGCGAGCGCTTCGTGCGTGACTACCCCGAGCACCGGGGCCAGGTCGCCTTCCTGATCACCAGTGACGAGGAAGGCCCGGCCCATCACGGCACCAAGGCCGTGGTCGAACGCCTCAAGGCGCGCAACCAGCGCCTTGACTGGTGCATCGTCGGCGAGCCCTCCAGCACCACCGTGCTGGGCGATGTGGTCAAGAATGGCCGTCGTGGCTCGCTCGGCGCCACGCTGACCGTGCGCGGCAAGCAGGGCCACGTTGCCTACCCGCACCTGGCGCGCAACCCGATCCACCTGGCCGCGCCAGCGCTGGCGGAACTGGCTGCCGAACATTGGGACCAGGGGAACGCCTTTTTCCCCCCGACCAGCTTCCAGATTTCCAATCTCAATGCCGGGACCGGTGCAACCAACGTGGTGCCCGGCGAACTGACAGCGCTGTTCAACTTCCGCTTCTCCACCGAGTCCACCGTAGAGGGCCTGAAGGCTCGGGTCTCGGCCATCCTGGACAAGCATGAACTGGATTGGTCGGTGGAGTGGGCGTTGTCCGGCCTGCCGTTCCTGACCGAGCCAGGCGAGCTGCTCGATGCGGTTTCGGCCAGCATCAAGGGCGTCACCGGCCGCGAGACCCAACCCTCCACCAGCGGCGGCACCTCCGATGGCCGCTTCATTGCCACCATGGGCACCCAAGTGGTCGAGCTTGGCCCGGTCAATGCCACTATCCACCAGGTCGACGAGCGCATCCTGGCCAGCGACCTGGACCTGCTGACCGAAATCTATTACCAGACCCTGGTACGGTTGCTCGCCTGATGCTGACCTGCCCACTCTGCCAGGCTGCCCTGAGCCCGCTCGACAACGGCGTGGTGTGCCCAGCCGGCCACCGCTTCGATCGCGCGCGCCAGGGCTACCTGAACCTGCTGCCGGTGCAGCACAAGAACAGTCGCGACCCAGGTGACAACCAGGCCATGGTCGAGGCACGCCGTCATTTTCTGGACGCTGGCCATTACGCACCTGTGGCCGGACGGCTGGCGCAGTTGGCGGCCGAGCACCAGCCCGGCGCGTGGCTGGACATCGGTTGCGGCGAAGGCTACTACACCGCGCAATTGGCCCAGGCACTGCCTGATGCCAATGGCTACGCCTTGGACATCTCCCGTGAGGCGGTCAAGCGTGCCTGCCGCCGCGCACCGGACGTCACCTGGATGGTAGCCAGCATGGCGCGCGTGCCGTTGGCCGATGCCAGCTGCCAGTTCGTCGCCAGCGTCTTCAGCCCGCTGGATTGGGCCGAAGCCAGCCGGGTGTTGAGCCCAGGCGGCGGCCTGATGCGCGTAGGCCCTACCAGCGGCCACCTGATGGAGCTGCGCGAAGTACTCTACGACCAGGTGCGCCCCTATGCTGACGACAAGCATCTGGCCCTGGTGCCCCAAGGCATGTACCACGCCCATGGCGAGGTCCTGGAATTTCGCCTGAGCCTGGCCGAACCTCAAGCCCGTGCTGCGTTGCTCGCCATGACCCCGCACGGCTGGCGCGCCAGTGCAGAGCGTCGGGCGCAAGTGATCGAGCAGCCGGAACCGTTCGAGGTCACCGTCTCCATGCGTTTTGACTATTTCGTGCGCCAAGCATGAGCACACCCGGAGGTGTTATGCGCCAACCTGATATCGAGATTTACCTCAAGGACGCCGAAGTCGACCACAAGCAGGTTGCAGCCTGGTTGACCCAGGCCATCGGCCCGTGCACCGAATGGAAGCAGAAAGGCCAGACCTACAAGTGCCAGGCCGGTAACATTCCGGTCACTTGGTTACCCAAGGCTGTAGGGAAATGGAACAGCCTGTACCTGGAAAGCGACCAGACGCCCTGGGCCGATGATATCGCTTGTGGTCGCGATGCCCACGCCGCCCTGGGCGTGGAAGTACGCTGTGCACCCGGCGGCTGGGTGGAGGAAGACGGCGAGGAGGATGCTGACCGCTGGGTGCGTATCAGCGCCGACGGCGAAGAGGAAATCACCTGGCGTACATCGCCCTGACGGGCGTCCCTGAAGCTGCAAGCACAGCCGGCTTGCAGCTTCAGGCTTGAGCCTGGCCGCTCAGAGACCCACGACATCCTCGGCCTGCAGGCCTTTCTGGCCCTGCACGCAGGCATACTCGACCTGTTGGCCCTCGACCAGGCTGCGATGCCCCTCACCCCGGATGGCCCGGTAGTGGACGAAGACATCCGCGCCCCCTTCCCGTTGAATGAAGCCATAGCCCTTGGCATCGTTGAACCACTTCACGTTCCCAGTCTCACGAGACGACATCTGCACTACTCCGGATTTTTATTGTGAAAATCGCCTTGCAGACACGAGACAATCGCCCCGAATCAGCACCGCGTGCGTAAATCTCCTGCAAGCTGCAGGCCTGAACGGTGCTGGCGCATAAAAAATTTGAAGACCGGCGAGGTGCACGGCAAGCTAGGCGCAACGCCAACGACTGGCCTGTATGGGCCAACCGCGCAGCGATCGCTGCGCCCAGCATTCCTCACCGTCAACCAGGGCCCCTCTTCATGACCCGTTCCCCCCTGCACCGCTTGGTATTCGGTGTTCTACGCCGATTGTTGTACCTGTGGGTGCGCTCAGAAACCATCAATCAATCGGCCCTGACCCTCAAGCTCGACCGCAGTCGCCCTGTTTTCTATGCCTTGCCTTCGCCTGCGCTCACGGACCTGGCGGTGCTCGACCACGAATGCACCAAGGCAGGGCTGCCACGCCCGGTACTGCCAGTGGTCGTCGGACCCCTGCACGAGGCGGCTGCGTTCTTCTATCTCACCCCTGATCCGGACTGGCTGGGGCGCCATGACAAAAGCGGCGCCCCGCCTACCCTGGAGCGTCTGGTAGAAGTGCTCGGTCAGCACGCCGAGGAAGATGCGCAGATCATTCCAGTAAGCGTGTTCTGGGGTCAGTCGCCCGACAGCGAGTCGAGCCCGTGGAAGCTGCTGTTCGCCGACAGCTGGGCGGTGACCGGGCGCTTGCGCCGCTTGCTGACCGTACTGATCCTGGGGCGCAAGACCCGGGTGCAGTTCTCCACCCCAATCCACCTGCGCGAACTGGTGCAGCACAACAAGGGCCACGCCCGCACCGTGCGCATGGCCCAGCGCCTGATGCGCGTGCATTTGCGCAACCTCAAGACAGCGGTCATCGGGCCGGACATCTCCCACCGACGCAACCTGGTCAAAGGCTTGATCCATGCGCCGTTGGTGCGCCAGGCCATCGCCGAGCACGCCGAGCGCGAGCACGTGCCCCAAGCCAAGGCCGAGGCACAGGCCCGCCACTACGGCAATGAAATTGCCTCGGACTACACCTACACGGCCATTCGCTTCCTCGAAGTGGTGCTCAGCTGGTTCTGGCACAAGATCTACGACGGCATCAAGGTCAACCACATCGAGCAGGTGCAGGGCATCGCCCCGGGCCACGAGGTGATCTACGTCCCGTGCCACCGTAGCCACATCGACTACCTGCTGCTGTCGTACCTGCTGTTCAAGAATGGCCTGACGCCCCCGCATGTGGCGGCCGGCATCAACCTGAACATGCCCGTGGTGGGCAACCTGCTGCGCCGCGGTGGCGCCTTCTTCATGCGCCGCTCGTTCAAGGGCAACCCGCTCTACACCGCCGTGTTCAACGAATACCTGCACACGCTGTACACCAAAGGCTTCCCGGTGGAGTACTTCGTCGAGGGTGGCCGTTCGCGTACCGGGCGCATGCTGCAGCCACGCACGGGAATGCTGGCCATCACCCTGCGCAGCTTCCTGCGCTCCTCGCGTACGCCAATCGTGTTCGTGCCTGTCTACATTGGTTACGAGCGCGTCCTTGAAGGGCGCACCTACCTGGGTGAGTTGCGCGGGGCGAGCAAGAAGAAAGAATCCATTTTCGACATTTTCAAAGTGCTGGGTGCACTCAAGCAACGCTTTGGCCAGGTCTACGTCAACTTCGGCGAACCTATCCGCCTGGCCGGTTTTCTCGACCAGCAGCAACCCGGCTGGCGAGACCAGGACCACGGGCCGCAGTACCGCCCGGCTTGGCTCAGCGAAACCACGACGCGCCTGGGCGATACCGTGGCCAGGCACTTGAACGGCGCAGCAGCCATCAACCCGGTCAACCTGGTGGCGCTGGCTCTGCTCTCCACCAGCAAGCTGGCCCTGGACGAACGTGCGCTGGTGCGCGTGCTCGATCTGTACCTGGCGTTGATGCGCCAGGTGCCCTACTCCGCCCATACCACATTGCCCGAAGGCGACGGTCAGGCCCTGATCGAGCATGTGCGCGGCATGGACCTGGTGGCAGAGCAAAAGGACGCGCTCGGGCGCATTCTGTACCTGGATGAAAACAACGCGGTACTGATGACCTATTACCGCAACAATGTCCTGCACATCTTTGCCCTGCCGGCCCTGCTGGCAAGTTTCTTCCTCAGCAGCTCGCGCATGAGCCGCGCTTTGCTAGGCCAATATGTCCATGCCTTGTACCCCTACTTGCAGGCAGAGCTGTTCCTGCGCTGGGAACCTGAGCAGCTCGACGAGGTGATCGACCAATGGCTGGGCGCCCTGGTGGAGCAAGGCTTGCTTCGCCAGGACAATGACATCTTTGTCCGTGCAGCGCCCAGTTCTCGTCAGTTCGTGCTGCTGGCCCTGCTGGCGCGCAGCATCACCCAGACCCTGCAGCGCTTCTACATGGCGACTTCGCTGCTGCTCAACAGCGGCCAAGGTACCCTGAGCGCCGAAGCGCTCGAAGCGCTGTGCGTGATGATGGCCCAGCGCCTTTCTATTTTGCATGGTCTGAACGCACCGGAATTTTTCGACAAAAGCCTGTTCCGCCACTTTATCCAGACGCTGATCGACCAAGGTGTGCTGCGCGTCAATGCACACGGCAAATTGAGCTACAGCAACAAGCTAGGCGGTTTGGCCGAAGGCGTGGCCAAGCGCGTGCTGTCGGCCGAGCTGCGCTTGTCGATCCGCCAGGTCGCCCTGCACCGGGATGACGGCCTGGCAACAGCGACCCTATGACCCTTTTTCTGATTACAAGGACACTGCCATGACCCGCTCCTCCCTGCGTCTGACCACCCTATGCGCCGGCCTGCTGCTGTCGGCCAGCGCCTTTGCCCTGTCGCTTGGCGACCTCAGCCAGAAGGACGCCACCGGTGGCCTGAAGGATGCACTGACCCAAGGCGCGCAACTGGCCGTCAAGCAGCTAAGCACGCCGGGCGGCTTCAGCAACAACCCGGACGTGCGTATCGAGCTGCCCGGCAACCTGGGCAAGGCGGCCAAGGCCATGAAAATGTTCGGCAAAGGCGAGCAGGTGGACGCGCTCGAAGCCGGCATGAACAAGGCCGCCGAAGCGGCTGTGCCGCAGGCCCAGGCCATTCTCGTCAACGCCGTGAGAAACATGACCGTGACCGATGCCAAGGGCATCCTTGGCGGCGGTCAGGATTCGGCAACCCAGTACCTGAACAAAAGCAGCCGTGAGCAGATCCGTGCCAAATTCCTGCCGATCGTCAAGCAAGCGACCGACCAGGTGGGCGTGGCCCAGCAGTACAACGCCTTTGCCGCACAGGCCAAAGGCCTGGGGCTGATCAAGAATGACGCCAACATCGAGAACTACGTGACGGAAAAGGCCATGGACGGTTTGTTCGAGATGATCGCCAAACAGGAGCAGAGCATTCGGCAGAACCCTGCCCAGGCCGCCACGAGCCTGGCCAAGAAAGTGTTTGGCGCACTCTGATCGCAACCTGCAAGGGGCTCCTTCGTGAAGTGCGCCCCTTTTACATCGAAGCAACAAAGCCGCTAGTCGCTCTCCCTGACCTTGAACCAAGCGGCATACAACGCTGGGAGAAACAACAGGGTCAGGGCGGTGGCGACGATCAGCCCGCCCATGATCGCCACGGCCATTGGCCCGTAGAACACGCTGCGCGACAATGGGATCATGGCCAGCACAGCCGCCAAGGCGGTCAGCACGATGGGCCGGAAACGGCGCACTGTGGCTTCGACGATGGCTTGCCAGCGCCCAAGCCCAGAGGCGATGTCCTGCTCGATCTGGTCCACCAGAATGACCGAATTGCGCATGATCATGCCTGCCAGGGCGATGGTCCCCAGCATGGCGACGAACCCGAACGGCTGGTTGAACGCCAGCAGGAACAGGGTCACGCCAATCAGGCCCAGCGGCGCCGTCAGAAAGACCATGATCGTGCGCGAGAAACTGCGCAGTTGAATCATCAGCAGGCTCAACACGACCACGATGAACAACGGCATGCCGGCATTCACCGATTTCTGCCCCCGCTCGGCATCTTCCACCGTGCCGCCCACCTCCAGCAGGTAGCCATCGGGCAACTTGGCCCGGATGCCCTGCAAGGTAGGCTGTACCTGCTCGACCACCGTGGCCGGCTGCACCTTGTCATAGATATCGGCGCGCACGGTCACCGTCGGCAAACGGTCGCGATGCCAGATGATGCCTTCCTCAAAGCCGTAGGTCAGCGTGGCCACCTGTGACAGGGCCACGCTACGCCCGTTGTCCGTGGGCAGCGACAAGCTTGCAAGCTGACTCAGGTCGTTGCGTTCCTGTGAGGTGCCTCGCAGCAGGATTTCGATCAGTTCATCGTCTTCTCGGTACTGGCTGACCGCGGTGCCTGTCAGCGAGCTTTGCAGGAAACTGGACAACTGGCGGGTGCTGACGCCCAGGGCGCGGGCGCGGTCCTGATCGATTTCCACGAACACGGCTTTGCTGGGTTCTTCCCAGTCCAGGTGCACGTTGACCACATGGGGGTTGTCCCGCACCTTTTCTGCCACTTCCCGGGCCAGGGCGCGGGCCTGTTCGATATGCTCGCCTGTCACCCGAAACTGCACGGGGTAGCCCACCGGTGGACCGTTCTCCAGCCGAGTGATGCGCGCGCGCAGATCAGGGAACTGCTGCTCGACCGTGCTGATCAACCAACTGCGCAAATTTTCGCGTGCCTGCATGGAGTCGGCCAGCACCACGAATTGGGCGAAGCTGGCGGCAGGCAGTTGCTGATCCAAGGGCAGATAAAAGCGCGGCGACCCTGAGCCGACATAGGCGACGTAGTTGACGATGCCCTGTTGCTGCTTGAGCAACTGCTCCAGCTGCCGGACTTTCTCGCCCGTGTTGACCAACGATGCGCCTTCGGCAAGTTTAAGGTCGACCATTAGCTCAGGACGCCCGGATGCCGGGAAGAACTGCTGCGGCACGAAGCGAAACAGGAACACGCTGCCCACGAACGCGGCGATGGTCAGCACGATGACGGTCTTGCGGCGCCGCACGCACCATGTCACCACGCGGCGCACGCGCTGGTAGAAGGGCGTGGCATACGGGTCCGGTGCAGCGCCGCCGTTACCGTGGCGAGCGGCGTGTCGCTTGGCCAGGTCTGGCAGCAACCGCTCGCCCAGGTAGGGTACGAAGAGCACGGCGGCCACCCAGGAGGTGAGCAACGCAATGGTCACCACCTGGAAGATCGAACGTGTGTACTCGCCGGTGCTGGAGGCAGCCGTGGCAATGGGCAGAAACCCGGCTGCAGTGATCAGGGTGCCGGTCAGCATGGGGAAGGCCGTGCTGGTCCAGGCATAGCTCGCCGCTTTGAGGCGGTCGAAGCCCTGTTCCATCTTGATCGCCATCATCTCCACGGCAATGATGGCGTCATCGACCAGCAACCCCAGGGCGAGCACCAGCGCACCCAGTGAGATCTTGTGCAGGCCGATGCCAAAGTAGTACATGGCGGCGAAGGTCATGGCCAGCACCAGGGGGATGGCCAGGGCCACTACCAACCCCGTGCGCAGGCCTAGCGAAAAGAAACTGACCAACAGGACGATCACCAGCGCCTCGCACAGCACCTGGACGAATTCACCAACCCCTGCCTTCACCGCAGCGGGCTGGTCGGACACCTTGTGCAGCGACATGCCGGCCGGCAAGCCGCGGGCCAGGCGCTCGAATTCCGTTTCCAGGGCCTTGCCCAGGGTCAGGATGTCACCCCCGTCCTTCATCGACACCGCCAGGCCGATGGCGTCTTCGCCCATGAAGCGCATCCGTGGCGCAGGCGGATCGTTGTAGCCCCGGTACACGTGCGCCACGTCGCCCAGGCGAAACGTGCGCTCCCCCACGCGCAGCGGCAACTGGCGAATCTGCTCGACACTGTCAAACCGCCCACTCACCCGCAGTTGCACACGCTCGCTGGGCGTTTCGAAGAACCCGGCCGTGCTTACCGCATTCTGCTCCTGCAACGCCTGCTGCACCGCCTGCAAGGGGATGCCTAGGGTGGCCAGCTTAACGTTGGACAGCTCGATCCAGATCTTCTCGTCCTGCAAACCGATCAGCTCGACCTTGCCCACATCCTTGACCCGCTGCAGCTGGATCTGAATACGGTCTGCATAGTCCTTGAGCACCGCGTAGTCGAAACCCGGCCCTGTCAGCGCATAGATGTTGCCGAACGTGGTGCCGAATTCATCGTTGAAGAACGGGCCCTGCACCTCGGGCGGGAGGGTGTGGCGGATGTCGGCAACCTTCTTGCGTATCTGGTACCACAATGTCGGGATATCGGCTGAGTGCAAGGAATCGCGGGCCATGAAGGTGACCTGCGATTCACCTGGGCGCGAGAACGAGACGATTTTTTCGTACTCGCCGGTTTCCATGAGCTTTTTCTCGATGCGCTCTGTGACCTGGCGCGACACTTCCTCAGCGGTGGCCCCGGGCCATAAGGTGCGGATGACCATGGCCTTGAAGGTGAAGGGCGGGTCTTCGCTCTGACCCAGCTTGGTGTAGGACAGCGCGCCAACGCCTGCGAGCACTATCATCAGGAACAGCACGATCTGGCGGTTGCGCAGCGCCCAGGCAGAGAGGTTGAAACCCATCGTGAGTTACTCCTTGCCCGTCAGGACGACGGCACGGTTGGCGCGGTCCACGGGTCGCACCTGCTGGCCTTCGCGCAGTACATGGCCGCCGGCTGCCACCACCCAGTCGTCAGCCGTAAGCCCCGCGAGCACAGGCACGCTGTCAGTACCGTAGGCGCCAAGCTGCACCATGACCCGCTGCACACGGTGCTCGCCAGTGACCCGCCAGACGTACGCCTGGCCGGCTTCAGCCGTGACGGCCGACAGGGGAACCGACAGCGCCGCCTGACCTGGATGGGCGATGAACACCCTGGCGCTCTGACCCAGGGTCGCCGGCACGTCGGCGGAGGTAAAAGCAACCCGAGCCGCGTAGGTTCTGGAGCGAGGATCAGCGGCCGGCGACAGCTCGCGGATCCGCCCTTCGAAGCGCTGCCCCGGGTGCGACCACAGCTCCACGGTGACAGGCTGGCCCACGGCGAAGCGGGCGTATTGCAGCTCGGGAACGGCGATGGCCACTTCGCGCTCGCCGTCAGCTGCCAAGGTGAGTACCGTCTGCCCCGCAGCGACGACTTGGCCGACTTCGACCTGGCGCCTGGCTATCACCCCTGCCTGGGGCGCACGCAACACCGCGTAGTCTGCCTGGTTGCCGGCCACGTCGAACTCGGCCTTGGCCTGCTTGAGCCGAGCGACTCCAGCGCGGTAGAGATTTTCGGCGTTGTCGTACTGCGAGTGGCTGATCATCTGCTTGTCGAGCAATTTCTGGTAACGGTCACGCTCGGTGCGCACCAGTGCCAGGTTGGCCTCGGCACCGCCTACTTGCGCGCGGTTAGCCTCCAACTGAAGGCGCACATCCTGCGGGTCCAGTTCGGCCAGCGGCTGGTTGAGCTTGACCCGTTGCCCTTCTTCGACGAGCCGCTTGCTGACCTTGCCACCGATGCGAAAAGCCAGTTCCGGTTCCAGTCGCGCCCTGACCTCGCCTGGGTAATTATCCGCCACCGCCTCGGCTGGCTGCGGCTGAACAACCAATGCGGGACGGACCACCGCAGGTGAGGCGGGTTCCTGATTACACGCCGTGAGCATCAAGAAGACCACGGGCAGGGCAAGGCTGAGGGCACGGTGCAACATCGGGAATCCCTTCGCAAAATGCTGATCGAATATTTGAACTGGCCGGTATAGTAAGTCAGCCGTCAGAGCGCGGGAAGAGCGTCCCGAGTTTTTTTTGGAGCGTTTTCACGGTATTGCGGTCAAGGACAGCGAGCCCAGCCCAAGCCGTATAAGATAGGCAACCTTCAAGGTAGATGCAGATCCCAATGCCCAATGACGTCTCCAGCGGTCCAGGCCGCCCAAAGGACCTTGCCAAGCGCCAGGCCATTCTCGAAGCAGCCAAGTCGCTGTTTCTGAGCCTGGGTTACGCAAGCACCAGCATGGATGCGGTCGCTGCGGCGGCAGGTGTTTCAAAGCTCACCGTGTACAACCACTTCACCGACAAGCAGACCTTGTTCTGCTCGGCGGTCATGGCCACCTGCCAGATCCAGCTGCCTGACCTGTTGTTCGAGTACCCCGAAGGTGTACCGGTAGAAGAGGTACTGCTGACCATTGCCCGTGGTTTCCAGGCACTGATCAGCAGTGACGAGGCGGTCAAGCTCAGCCGCCTGATCATGGCCCAGGGCAGCCTGGACCCGAGCTTTGGCGAGTATTTCTACGAGGCCGGGCCCAAGCGCGTGCTGGCCGGAATGGAAGCGCTGCTGCGTGCGGCCCATGAGCGTGGGCTACTGCGCATAGACAACCCGCTGCGTGCGGCGGAGCACTTCTTCTGCCTGGTCAAGGGGGCACCGGATTACCGGTTATTGCTGGGGTGCGCAGCGCCGCTGGAGGGGGATGAGGCCGAGGCGCATGTACGCGAGGTGGTGGGGGTATTCTTGCGGGCATTCAAACCCTGAGGCGTAGACGGGCCTTTGTGTGCGGCCTTGTGTCGCGAAAAGGCCGTAGAGCGGCCCCAGCAATACTCGCGATAACGCTGGAATCACGGGCTGCCTTGCAGCCCTTTCGCGACACAAGGCCGCTCCTGCGCGGACCATGCTCGCCAATTGGCCAGAGCCTGTTTAACCAACACGCCCATGACTACCTGGCATTATTGCCAGTAGTCAACCCTGAGATTCTTCAACAAGCTCGTATCCTCTATGACTATGAGCACACCCCCATGAAAGCGCGAACACTGAAGATCTTTTACAAAGGCAATAAGCTTTCGACTTTGTATACAGGCAGTATTCACCAGACGGTGCTCAGCGCCAATAACCAGAACCTATGCGAAACGACAAGCCTACCTTCGCAAGCGAGCCTCCTGGCTACAGACGCACAATCGTCAACCGTCAACATTGTCTCAGAAAGCCAGACGACCATTAACTACGGCCCCTACGGCAATGACAGTTGCCCGCCTGACAATCCCTTGTTATCTCGATTCACAGGCCAGAGTTGGTTACCCGCCGCCATAGGCTACTTGCTGGGTAATGGTCACCGCCTGTTCAATCCAGAGCTGATGCGCTTTTACAGTGTGGACAGCTTGTCACCATTTGGAAAAGGTGGAATCAATGCTTACGCCTACTGCAGCAATGACCCGGTTAACCGGTCGGACCCAAGTGGCCGATATACTTCGTTCTTCAAGTGGCGAAAAGGCGGATACTCGTATCAGAAGCTTTCACCCAAGCTATACTCCCCCAATTCCAGCTTGTCCGCTAACGAACACATGGCGCTCGGCAAATCGCTAAAGAAACGCCTATCAGGTGCAAGAACTATGCTGAGTGATGCGACCTATCAGGGGCACACAGAGAAGATCCAGCACGCAAATCATATGATCGCGAGGTTTGATAAAGAAAAAATACTATACGACATGTATTCGGCTTCACGCTCGTCAAACTGGCGATATACGCGGAACGAGGTGGAAGTCAGCATGGCTCTGGTACCAGACTCCCAAACCCCGCCTCCAGGTCCAAGTCCAAGTCGCCGACCTTCCGTCGACTCCCAAGTTAGTCTCGCATTCTTTGAGGAAAACGAGGAGGCAATTATGGATGCACTACTGGAAAATCTCCGCAGACTTCGGGAATGATCAACACTGGCCGATACATTTCCTTTTAAGCCTTCAACGCCTTCTTGGGGTAAATGTCATACCGGCTCGACTTGCCCTCCAGGCTATGGCTCGGCTTCGGCCCGTCGATAATCGGTGCCTTGCGCGGGCGCTTCACCACCACCCGGTGGCTGGCCAGCGCCAGGGCCGCTTCGAGCAGGGCCGGGGCATCCAGGTCGTCACCCACCAAAGGCCGAAACACACGCATTTCCTTTTTCACCAGGGCGCTCTTGTCGCGGTGCGGGAACATCGGGTCGAGGTAAATTACCTGCGGCGCCTCGCCTTCCCAGGCGCGCATGCGCTCGATGGCATTGCCGGTCAGCAAACGCATGCGCCCGACAATCGGGCCCACCTCGTCATCCGACCGCGCCCGCGCCAGGCCATCTTCGAGCAACGCGGCAATCAACGGCTGGCGTTCGATCAGGGTCATCTGACAACCCAGGCTGGCCAGCACGAAGGCGTCCTTGCCAAGGCCTGCCGTGGCATCCAGCACTTGTGGCCGTACGCCCTGGGCAATGCCCACGGCCTTGGCGATCATCTGCCCGTTGCCACCGCCAAACTGGCGCCGGTGCGCGGCCTGGCCTTCGACGAAGTCCACCCGCACCGGCCCCGGGGCCTGCGGCCCCAGCTGCTGGATCTGCAAGCCGTCAGCGCCGATCTGCACGGCGAAGCCGGCGCTCTCGTCCTGTAGCGGCAGGCTTAGGCGTTCAGCCCAACCCTTGGCCTGCTCCGCATACTCAGCCGACATCGCCTCGACCCTGATACCCGCGCCTTGCTCTTCCATCGTCTACACCTAAAAATCAAGCCAAGCCTTAATGAATCAGCAGCCACGGCCGATACAGGCAATATCCCGCTATTCTGCCAGAGCACAACGCGCGCGACTGCCATGTCAGAAATTCTTCCTATCGGCTTGACCTACCTGTCGCCTGTCGACAACTACAGTCAGCACAATACCCAGGCACTGGGGGGCGTCAGCCACCTGTGGCAGGATTTCTTCGCCCGGGCAATGGCCGAGCAGCCTGAAACGCCCGTCGACAGCGTCAGCCAGTCATTCGTGCAGTACGACCAGGACAGCGGAGAACCTGTTGGCGGCGCGCGTGCCTTGGCGCTGATCGACGCACAACGCGCCTGCCCGGTGCAAGACACGGTGGTCGCGCCGCCCGAGCCGTTGTTCCTGCCAAAGGCCGAACTGGAGGCCAACCTGCTGCCGCCTGCCCCTGAACCGTTCGGTGCGCTGGAAATGATCGAGCAGCAGCGTCAGCTCGATATCGACAACAGTTGGGTTCGGCCCGTGGTCGCCCGCCAGGGCCAACCGGTCGCCGAGCCGGGTCCCGGCCCTGCGCCACGGCCGCTGTTCCTGCCGATCGCCGAACTCGACAGCACCCTGCTGGACCCGGCCCCCGAACCGTTCGATGAGCCGACCATGGCACGCCAGCAGCACGACCTGGCGTTCGACATGCACTGGGCGCGCCCAGTGGTGTTGAACAATGTGCGCGCCTACGCCTGAGGCTAACGGCACACCTGCCAGCGGCCCATGTCCACGTGAAAGTGATCGCGGTGCGCGGCGTTGTACTCCGGCCCCAGAACCGTGCTGAAGTGCTCGCACGCTGCCTGACGTACCTCACGCAGGAACACCGCCTTGTCCCCGTTCACCTGCCAGTCGCGCGCCAGGACGATACGCTGGCCGTCGCGCAGACGAAAACCGGCAATGTCCAGAGCGTTGGCGCTGGCATGCTGGCTTAAGCGCCCTGCCTTGCGGTTGTAGACGTTGCGGCAGGCAAAGCTGCCCAGGTGATCGACCTGCACCACCGGCTGGCCCAGCACGCGCTGAGCCACCGGCTGCAGGCCGTGGCGCTCGAACAAGGCGTAGGCGACCGCCAGCGGGCAACTGGCCAGGAAACTGCTGCTCAGGCGGGCCTGGCCACCCTCGATACGCCAGACATTGCTCAGCGGGCATTTGGCCGAAGCAGGGCTGTCAGCCTGCGCCCGGTAGCGCAGTTGACTGCTCTGAAGCGCCTGCTGGCAAAGCGCCGGGTCGTCGCGCAGGCGCTTGAGCTTGAAGCCAGTCAGCCAGTTGGGCGGCTGGCTGACGTCCAAGGGGGCCAGCGGGTTCCACTGCGCAGGCGGGCGCCAGCCCAGGTGCCACGCCTGAACGGCCGCCAGCGCCAGTACGCCCAGAAGCGCCAGAACGACCTTCATCCGCGACGGAACAGGTCATTGAGCTGGTCGAACGGCAAGGCCTCTTCGACGTAGCCAAAAGTACCCTGTTCACGGATTTCCTGCGCAGCGCGCTGCAAGGCGCCAAAGGCCGCACGCGCCATCGACGAACCCACGCTGATGCGCCGTACACCCAGGTCCTGAAGCTGGTTGACGCACAACGGCACCCCCGCCATGCCCATCAGCACGTTCACCGGGCGCGGGGCCAGCGCCTGCACCACTGCCCGCACTTCCTCGGCCGTACGCAGGCCAGGGGCGTAGAGCACGTCGGCGCCCGCCTCGGCGAACGCCTGCAGGCGCTCGATGGTGTCGTCCAGGTCCTGGCGACCGTGCAGCAGGTTTTCCGCGCGCGCGCACAAAGTGAAGGGAAACGGCAGGCTGCGCGCCGCCTGCACGGCAGCACGGACACGCTCCACCGCAAGGCCACTGTCATAGATGGGTGAGACGGTGCGGCCACTGGCGTCCTCGATGGAGCCACCGACCAGCCCCGCCTCTGCAGCGCGCAGGATGGCCTGGGCGCAATCCTCGGGCGAATCCCCGAAGCCGTTCTCAAGGTCCGCAGCGACCGGCAACGCGGTGGCGTCGACGATTTCGCCTGCATTGTCCAGCACGTCATCGAGGCTCAGCGCCCCCTCGGCATCCGGCCGCCCCAGGCTGAAGGCAAGCCCGGCGCTGGTGCTGGCCAAGGCCTCGAAACCCAGGCTGGCCAGCAGCTTGGCTGAACCTGCGTCCCAGGGATTGGGCATGACGAAGACGCCATCGCGTTGATGCAAGGCCTTGAAGGCTTCGGCTCGCAGGGTTTGCACATCCATGATCAAGCACTCCGGCAGTCTGGAAGAAATCAAAGTAGGCCCAGCTGTTCGACCTCCGGCGCTCGCGGCAATTCCGGCAGTGCGGCCAGCCCGGGCAGGCGCTGCATGAGCCGCTGGTGAAAACGCTGAGCCAACGCGGCCGCCAGGCGGTTGTCAGCCGTATGCAAGAAGATGTACGGGCTGCGCCCCTCCTCGATCCATGCGGCCAGCTTGTCCACCCAAGGGGTCAGGAAGGGTTCGTTGTATTCAAGCGCCGGATGGCCGATGAAGCGCACCTGCGGATGCTGAGTGAAAGCAGCTGGTCGTGGTGGAACATTGGGTTTCTTGGACTGGGCGTGCACGATGGCAGGGTCCGAGGAGGTGCAGCTGAACAGCGCCCGGGGGTCGAGGCATACCCGCTCGACGCCCAACTCGGCCAGCAGTCGGTTGAGCGCGCGCTCTTGCTCGCCCTTGGCGAAGAACGCCGGTTGGCGCACTTCCACTGCCACGCTCACGCCCACCTGCTGCAGGAACTGGCTCAGCTCTTCCAGTCGCCCCGGCCCGTACGAAGCGGGCAACTGCAGCCAGTAAGGAGACACCCGTGCCCCGAGCGGCGCCATCAGGCGAATGAAGTCAAAGGCAGGTTCGAGATGGTCGCGCAGGTCGCCACCGTGGCTGATGTCGCGGGGGAACTTGGCCGTGAAACGAAAATGCGCTGGCATCGTTGCCGCCCACCGGGCCACCGTGGCAGGTGATGGCCTGGCATAGAACGTCGTGTTGCCTTCGACGGCATTGAATACCTGGCTGTACAGCCCAAGCATCTGCGCGGCGCTGGCGTCGGCAGGGTACAGGTACTCACGCCAGGCGTTTTCGCTCCACGACGGGCAACCAATGAAATAGGGGATGGACGGCAGGCTCATCCGTCAAATGTACAGGTCGAGCCCCAGTACTTCCATGTCCCAGTCAGTAAAGCCTGCTGTGCTCAGGTAACTGGCAAGGGCCGAGGCTGTTCGCCGGTCACGGGCGCGGGGGAACACCATGTCCTGCTGACGGGCTGGCAGCGTACTGGCACGGCGACGAGCAGCAGGCTCCTGAGGCGCAATCGCAGCCTCTTCCACCAGTTCGACATCATCGGCCACATCATCATGCACGGCTGCCTTGCGCGGCGTGCGCTTGATCGGAAAGGGCTGTGATGAGAAACCGTCGACACGCATGGCAGGGGCATCCGGAACCAATGATGGCAATCTAGCAGCATTGATGGCCCGCTGCTAACGCTCTATTGAGAACTTGACCACACTTTGTGCAAAAGGTTGTAGCACTATCGAGAGCGCCCGACGAACAACCTCACTGTTTTTTGGGCGTGGCCACGTTGTCACGCAGGTAGATCGGCTGGGCCTGCTCGGCTGCGATGGCTTCACCCCGGTCCCAGGCAAAGCGGGCCAGGCTTAGTACATCAAGGGCGCTGGGCAAGGCAGAGGGGTCGCTTGCGCCAACAGTGACCGCCAGGCGCTCGGCATAGCCCCAGCCCGTGCCTGCCCCAAACCACGGTCCTTGTGCCCCGGCTGGCAACGCCACGCGTTCAGGTGGCAGTACCGCTTCATCGCCTTGCAGGCGCATTTCCCCCGCTACGGCCTGATAGCAGCCCCAGTACACCTCGTCCATACGCGCGTCGATGGCGGCGGCCACTTGCTGGGCCCCCTGTTGACGCAATGCGCCCTGGGCCAGCGCGGCGAGGTTGGACACCGGCAATACGGGCCGCTCCAGGGCGAAAGCCAACCCTTGTACCACGCCGATGGCAATGCGCACGCCAGTGAACGCACCCGGGCCACGGCCGAACGCAATGGCATCGACCGTGCCCAGGGCGACGCCGGATTCGGCCAGCAGCTGCTTGATCATCGGCAGCAACTTCTGGGCATGCATGCGCAGGATCACCTCGTAGTGGCTGGTTACCTCGCCGTTATGCAGCAGTGCAACGGAACAAGCTTCGGTAGCGGTATCCAGGGCCAACAAGGTGGTCATCGAACAGGTATCCAGGTGTGAGTGGAAAAAAGCGGGAGTATAGAGCAGCGGCGCCTTCGTGTCCCAAAGGCCCGCCGTGTGGGCCGCCAGGGATACCACAGCATCGCACGAGGCCAAAAACGACGACGGCCCGCAAGCGGGCCGTCGTTCAATGACAACGTGCCGATCAGCTCAGCGCGGCCAGCACCTTGGCAGTGATCGCCTCCACCGAGCCCACACCTTCGATGTGGCTGTACTTGGGCTTGCCACCGTTGGCAGCCGACAGCTTCTGGTAGAAGTCCACCAGTGGCTTGGTCTGGCTGTGGTAGACCGACAGGCGATGGCGAACGGTTTCTTCCTTGTCGTCATCGCGCTGGATCAGGTCTTCGCCGGTGACATCGTCCTTGCCTTCGACCTTCGGCGGGTTGTACTGGATATGGTAGGTACGGCCCGAGGCCAGGTGCACACGGCGGCCTGCCATGCGGCCAACGATTTCTTCGTCGTCCACGGCGATCTCGACCACGGCATCGATATCCACGCCTGCAGCGACCATGGCCTCTGCCTGCGGGATGGTGCGCGGGAACCCGTCGAACAGGCAACCGTTGGCGCAATCAGGCTGGGCGATGCGCTCTTTGACCAAGCTGATGATCAACTCGTCGGAGACCAGCTGGCCGGCATCCATGACTTTTTTCAGCTCAAGGCCCAGGGGCGTACCGGCCTTGACCGCAGCTCGCAGCATGTCACCGGTGGAGATCTGTGGAATACCGAACTTTTCGGTGATGAACTTTGCCTGAGTACCTTTACCGGCCCCGGGAGCTCCCAGCAGAATTACGCGCATCTTGTGCTCCTCAAATTTTTGTATGCAATTCAATGGATTCGGCAACCAGGGCCAAGTCCGGAAATTCGGTATGACCATGAATCGGTCAGAAGGCTGCTCAAGATACACAGCGCCTGCCAGCCCGACAAGCGTCCCAAAGTTGCATGAATGCACCACTTCAGGTCGAGCGGGCAAGTGGTTGCGCCCAGCGCAACCCCCGTACCGTAGCTGTTCGGTGCCCCCCTGCGCCGTTCTGGAGCAGCCCTGCCCCCTCCCCTCAACCGGTGTTGCGCAGCCCTGCGGCAATACCGGCGATGGTCACCAGCAATGCCTGCTCCAGCGGGCTGTCCAGAGCGGCCTGGCGGTTACGCGAACGGGCCAGCAGTTCTGCCTGTAGCCGATGCAGCGGGTCCAGGTACGTGTTGCGCAGGCGAATGAATTCCAGCGTTTCAGGGCTATGCGCCAGTAGCACCTGCTGCCCGGTCAGGTTCAGCACCACCTGGCACGACTGCGACAATAGGTCGCGCAGCTGCGCACCTAAAGGCAGCAGGTGCGGTTGCACCAGACGTTGGTCGTAGGCCTCTGCAATTTGTGCATCGGCTTTGGCCAGGACCATCTCCAGCATGTCGATGCGCGTGCGGAAAAACGGCCACTGCTCGCGCATCTGCGCAAGCAACGGGCCCTGCCCGGCGGCCAGCGCATTGTTCAGTGCCGTTTCCCAACCCAGCCAGGCTGGCAGCATCAGTCGGGTCTGGGTCCAGCCGAAGATCCAGGGGATGGCGCGCAGGCTCTCGATACCGCCGGCACGTCGCTTAGCCGGGCGACTGCCCAACGGCAGGCGCCCCAACTCCTGCTCGGGGGTCGACTGGCGGAAGTACTCGACGAAATCCGGGTGCTCACGCACCACGTCGCGGTAGGCCCTGACCCCATCGGCAGCCATCTGGTCCATAAGGTCGCGCCACGCTGGCTGCGGGGGCGGCGGTGGCAGCAGCGTGGCTTCGAGCACGGCGGCCAGGTAGAGGTTGAGGTTCTGCTCGGCTATGCCGGGCAAGCCAAACTTGAAGCGGATCATCTCCCCTTGTTCGGTGGTGCGCAATCGCCCCGCGACCGAACCCGGAGGTTGCGACAAAATGGCGGCGTGAGCCGGGCCGCCGCCGCGCCCCACCGTACCGCCCCGGCCGTGGAACAGCAACAACTCGACCTGGTGCTCGGCGCAAATGCGCACCAGGCTTTCCTGCGCGCGGTATTGGGCCCAGGCAGCGGCCGTGGTGCCCGCATCCTTGGCCGAGTCGGAGTAGCCGATCATGACCTCCTGAGGGCCGTGCAGCCCGGCGCGATAACTGGGCAGCGCCAACAGCCGCTGCATCACAGGGCCCGCGTTATCCAGGTCGGCCAGGGTTTCGAACAGCGGCACCACCCGCATCGGGCGGGCCAGACCGGTTTCCTTGAGCAGCAATTGCACCGCCAGCACGTCCGACGCGGCACCTGCCATTGAAATCACATACGAGCCCAGCGAGGCGCCTGGCGCAGCGGCGATTTCCCGGCAGGTGGCCAGAACCTCGGCCGTCTCGTCCTGAGGCTCGAAGTGGGCTGGCAGCAGTGGCCTGCGGTTGGCCAGCTCCTGTTGCAGGAAGCCGATACGCTGTTCCTCATCCCAGTCGGCATACCGGCCCATGCCCAGGTACTCGGTGATTTCGCTCAACGCATCACGGTGGCGCGCGGCATCCTGGCGCACGTCCAGCCGGACCAGGAACAGGCCGAAGGTCACGGCCCGGCGCAGGCAGTCCAGCAGCGGGCCATCGGCAATGATGCCCATGCCGCAGTCATGCAGCGACTGGTGACACAACTGCAACGGTGCAACCAGCTCGCGATTGTCCACCAGCACGTCAGGCCCAGGCGGTACGCTGGCAGACAGTGCCGAATGCGCCCAACTGCGTGTTGCCCGCAAGCGGTCGCGCAGTTGCTTGAGCAGCGCACGGTAAGGCTCCGGACTGTCGCCCACGTGCTCGCGCAAGGCAGCACTGGCCTGTTGCATGGAAAGTTCTGCCGCCAGTGCATCGATGTCGCGCAGGAACAGGTCCGCTGCCATCCAGCGCGCCAGCAGCAGGACTTCTCGGGTGACCTTGGCGGTGACATTGGGGTTGCCGTCCCGGTCGCCGCCCATCCACGAAGCAAAGCGAATGGGGGCTGCCGTCAGTGGCAGACGCTGGCCGGTCGCCTCGTGCAAGGCGTGATCGACTTTGCGCAGGTGGTTGGGGATGGCCTGCCACAACGAGTGCTCGATCACGGCGAAGCCCCACTTGGCCTCATCCACGGGCGTTGGGCGCGTACGGCGGATCTCTTCGGTATGCCAGGCCTCGGCAATAAGACGCCGCAAGCGCTCGCGGATTTGCGCGGTTTCAGCAGGCGTCAGGTCGCGATGATCCTGGGCGGCCAGCTGGGCGGCGATGGCGTCGTACTTCTGGATCAGGGTACGTCGCGAGACTTCGGTAGGGTGCGCGGTGAGCACCAGCTGGATATCCAAGTCACCCAACTGCTGCGCCAGGGCCTGATCGTCATGGCCGGCCTGCTTGAGGCGGGCCAGCAGCTCAGGCAGCACGCGCGCCTCGAAAGGCTCGGGCTGATCGGCATCGCGGCGTCGTATCAACTGGTATTGCTCGGCCATGTTGGCCAGGTTGAGGAACTGGGTGAACGCCCTGGCCACCGGCAACAGCTCATCATCATCCAGGTCACCCAGGGTCGAGCTGAGTTCTTCGCCTGCGCTGCGTCGATCAGCTTTCGCACTGTGGCGAATGTCCTCGATCTTCTGCAAAAACTCATCGCCATACTGGTGACGAACAGTCTCGCCTAGCAGCTCTCCCAGCACATGGACATCTTCACGCAGACGCACATCGATATCGGTCATTGGCCCTCTCCGTGGCGCAGCTCGAGCGCCTGGCATGCCTTGTTAGGCTCATCGCGCCGCCTGTAAGGCCGCGACCTTGTGCCAGAGTGCCAAGAGCAAGGCGGCGATGGCAAGCCATGCACACCCAAAGCAAACTAATGTTGATGGTCACCACTCTCATGCCTTGCATGCCCTAGCAGGCGCCAACAGAGGTCATCATGAAAATTCGTGAACTCGCCCAGCACTGGGAACAGAACGCGGCCGGCACCCTCAGCCGTACCGAACATGTGTTGCACCTTGATCTGGAGTCCGAAGCGCGCCTTGCGGCGCTCATCGACATGTACCCCAAGCGTACCGCCGAAGCGCTGCTTGGCGAATTGGTCGGAGCGGCGCTGGAGGAGCTGGAGGCAAGCTTCCCCTACGTGCAGGGGCATCAGGTCATCGCCACCGATGAGGAAGGCGATCCTATGTACGAAGACGTAGGGCCCACACCTCGTTTTCTCGCCCTTGCACGTCAGCATCTGCATGCCCTGAATGAGCCTGAGAACGATGAGAATTGATCGTCGCTCGGCCACGATTTCGATTGCTGATCAGGACCAAAACCGCTTGGGCAGGGAAAAGTTCCGCTGGATTGCAGCTGACCGATTAGTCAGAAAGAGTTACCCGTAATCTGGACTTTTTACTGAACTATTCGAAAATTCTTCCAGTCGGAGCCAATAGCCATCACGCTAAAACCCTGCACACCGGTACTTGTGCGCCATTGAGCTCAAGCGCATGACAACGGTCCGGGGAATGAGCGATGGACTGCTACGGACATCGTCATTATCAGGAGTGATCCAATGGAGCTGACCACCATGAAAACCCGCACTGTCAAACCTTCATCCACTTACGTGCGCGGGTTCAAGCTGGCCGCGCTGGCCCTGGGCAGTAGCCTGGTCCTGGCTGGCTGTGCAGGCAACCCGCCCACCGAACAGTACGCTGTGACCCAGTCCGCCGTGAACTCTGCCGTCAGCGCAGGCGGCACCGAGTACGCTGCTGTCGAAATGAAAGCCGCTCAGGACAAGTTCAAGCAGGCCGAAATCGCCATGCATGACAAGAAGTACGACGAAGCCAAGCGTCTGGCCGAACAGGCCGAATGGGACGCGCGTCTCGCCGAACGTAAGGCCCAGGCGGCCAAGGCCCAGAAGGCCGTGCAGGACGCCCGTCAAGGCGCCCAGGACGTACGTGAGGAAGGCCTGCGCAGCGCTCAGTGAGCCCTGCCCTGTCTCCCTTAGCCTTCGCACTCGATCAAAGGATGAACACTATGCGCAAACACGTCATGATTCCCGCCCTCCTGGCCCTGAGCGTCGGTCTCGCTGCCTGCTCGCACGACCCGAACGCCAACCTGGAAGCGGCTCGCACCAACTTCTCCTCCCTGCAGAGCGATCCGCAGGCCAGCAAAGTGGCTGCCCTTGAAACCAAGGACGCCCAGGACTGGCTGAACAAGGCCGACAAGGCCTACATGGACCGTGAAGACGAGCAGAAGGTCGACCAACTGGCCTACCTGACCAACCAGCGCGTTGAAGTGGCCAAGCAGACCATCGCCCTACGCACCGCCGAAGGCGACCTGAAAAACGCCGCCGCGCTGCGCGCGCAGGCCAAGCTGGACGCCCGTGACGCCCAGATCGCCAAGCTGCAGCAGAGCCTGAACGCCAAGCAGACCGAACGCGGCACCCTGGTGACCTTCGGCGACGTGCTGTTCGACTTCAACAAGGCTGAGCTCAAGAGCAATGCCTACCCGAACATCACCAAGCTGGCTCAGTTCCTTCAGGAAAACCCTGAGCGCAAGGTGATCGTCGAGGGTTACACCGACAGCGTCGGCTCGGCCAGCTACAACCAGTCCCTGTCCGAGCGTCGCGCCGGCAGCGTGCGCATGGCACTGGTCCGCGCAGGCGTAGACCCAGCTCGCATCGTTGCCCAAGGTTACGGCAAGGAGTATCCGGTAGCGGATAACTCCAGCAACTCGGGCCGCGCCCAAAACCGTCGCGTGGAAGTCACCATCTCCAACGACAACCAGCCTGTTGCACCGCGTTCTTCGATGAAGTAACGCCGCACGGCAGGACGAAGAACCCCGCGCTGGAGCGTCCCTCCAGCGCGGGGTTCTTTTTTGGTGCTACCGGTTAGCCACGAAGACCTATCGCACCTGCTGCGGCGTATCTGCGCCCACACAGCGCACGGCGCGCTTACGACTGTCGACCAGCACGCCACTGAGGCCTTTTTGCTGGGTGTCGAACAGGACCAGCACACCCTCGGCGCACTGGGCCACCTGCGCTGCCGGCTCCAATGACACCTTGTAGTCTTCGCCCGGTACCGTTTTGAGCATGGTGAAGTCTTGCAGCAACAAGGCATCCTCAGGCTTGGCGAAGTGCAGGTAACCGTAGTACCACAAGGCCCCCACCGTCACGATGATGCTGCCGACTCCTGTCAGGATCAGCGGTATGGCGTTGCGTTCTTCGCTCATTGCGGGTTCTTCTCGTCATAGGCATTGGGCACTTCGGCAAGCCGCCGCAGGCCGGTGAAATGGCTGGGGTCATCCAGAAAACGCAGCATCACTTCGCGCCATGTGGGGTCGGCGAACGTCTGCACGTGCCCACCTCGGGTCAACTGCAGCACTCGAGGCGGCGGCGCCTGCTGATACAGGCGGATGACATTGTTCATGGGCACCAGGTCATCATCGATGCTGTGGAAAAAGAGCTTGGGCGGGCTGGTCAGCTGCCCGACGGACTCAATGGCGCTATCGGCATCGGGCACCAGCCAGGACAAGGGCACCTGAAGTGGCCAGGTCATCCACGAGGTACTCAAGGCGTACTGGCCCACCGCCCGGTAGCTGGCAGGAACGCCGTCGAACACCAGAGCGCTGAAGCGTTCGCGCTGCTCGGGATGGGCCGCCAGGTAGTGGATGGCCATGGCACCGCCCAAACTCTGCCCCAGCAACACCAGAGGCTTGCCCTTGACCTGCGGGGACTGATCGAGCCAAGCCATGGCGGCGGCGATATCCTGATAGACCTCAGGTAGCCGCGGCTTGCCCTCGGACAGTCCGTAGCCTCGGTAGTCGATCATCAGCACCTGGTAACCCTGCTCCGGCAACCAGTAGCTGCCGCCCAGGTGACCGGGCAGATTGCCCCCATTGCCGTGCAGGTGCAGCACCGTGCCCTTGACCGCCACACCTTGCTTAACCGGTAGCCACCAGGCGTGCAGGCGCACACCGTCGGCGGCAACCAGGGTGATATCGCTGTAGGCGAGCCTGGCCCGCTCAGGCGTGAACGCCTGGCCTCGCTCAGGGTAGAACAGCAAGCCGCTGCACCCGCCCAGCAGCACCAGCAGCATGCCTGCCGTCAGCAGGCGCAGCCCGTTAAAGGATGTTCGCGTAGTCGGTTTCAATACGGTCCAGGCTCAGGTGGTTGAGGAAGTTGGAAAAGCACATCCAGGCCGACAAGGCGTTCAGGTCGCGGAATTGCTCAGGCAGGTACTTGGGCGGCTCCACTAGGCCCTCCTCGACGAGCTGGCGCAGGGTGCGCATGTCTTCGAGGGTGGTCTTGCCGCAGAACAGCAGTGGTATCTGCTCCAGCTTGCCCTTCTTCACGGCCAACTGAATGTAGTTGTAAACCATGATGAAGCCCTTGAGGTAGGACAAGTCCTTGGTAAATGGCAAGCCATTGGGCACCGACCCACGGAATACCCGGCTGGCATTGCTGTAGCTTTGCCCCATGTCGAAGCCCTGTTCCTGGAAGAACTGGTACACCTGCATGAAGTCCGCACCGTCCTCGACCATGTGTATGGCGCGGGTCCGGTTGGTCAGTTTGCGCAGGCGGCTGGGGTAGGAGGCGAAAGCGATGACTTCCATCAGGATGGCCAGGCCTTCCTGGGTCACCGTCGAAGAAGGCGGGCCCTTGGCCAGGAACGTACAGATGGGCTGGTTCAGGCCGTTGAGTGTGGTGCCCACATGCACCAGCCCCTCGTGGACTTCCAAGGCCCGTACATCACGCGCGTTGAACATGGCATCGGCACGCACCTTGATGTAGTCGGCACCGGCGGCGGCATCGGCCACGATGCCGTCGGACTCGAACACGCGGATGGTCCCTTCGGCTTCGCCGAACACCTTGTTCAACCGGCACTGGAGAATATCCACCGCTTGCTTGGCCGTCAGGTTCTTCGGCTCGTCCTTGAGGTCGCCGCGCCCATCGATGTTGTTCAGGTAGTCCGACAGCATCAGGCCAAGGTCGGCCAGGGTCGGGTCACCGGCATGGAAAACGTCGGAGGCAGCGCCGTACAGCTCCTGGGAAATCAGACCGAAATCTTCCGTGCCCCTGGCCTCGAGCATGCGCACTACCATGCGGTACTCGCGGCACATGCGTTTCATGATCTGCCCCACGGGGCTGAACTGGCCAAGCTGGCGGATGATGTCACGCTCGATGGCCTGGAACTCCGCTTTCACTGCGCTGGAGTCGAACCCAAGTGAGCGCGCCTGGTAATAGGCGCGGTCCACGGCAGGCGGCACCTTGCCCTTGGCCTCGAAGAAGCCGCGGCGGATGCCATCGTCCCACTTGACTGCATCGAGCACGCGAATCGGCGTTTGCGCGGCCACGATACGGTCGGACAGGGCGCGAATGGTTTGCTGGTACTCGTCCACAAAGAAATCCTTATCGGCCGTCAGGCCAAGCCATGTCCCGCTCGTGTCGGGCCACTCAGGTGTCGAGCAGCCTGGGTGGGCGCGCGCCGTTGACGCACCCGCGAATCACCCCAGACCTGCCCTGTCACTTGCCAGCGCGTTTGAAACGCACTGCCTCCACGAACAGGTCCGAATTCGCGGGGTCGTTGAGGTAGGCCAGGACTCGCTCTGGCGGGCTGTCGACCAGCACACCCTCGCCGTTGTCCTGCGCCACTTCGGTGCTGTGCCCGCTCAATTCCTTGCTGCCCAAGGCCTGCTGCACTTGCTGCACATCGAGGTTATAGACCACCAGCTCCTTGCCATCGACGATATCGAAACCACCGATCACGTAGTTGCCCCCCAATTCTCCCGGCACCCGCGCCGACAGGTACCAGCGATTACCCTGCTGGGCCACGTTGAACACATAGGTTTGAGCAGATTTGCCCTTGGGTGTAGCCACCGCCTTGTAGGCCCCTGCGTCGGCACGCGTGATGACCAGCTTCAGCGGCTCGCCCCAGGCGTCCTTTGTGGTCCAGCTGCCCACAAGCCCCTTGGGTGCCGAGGCCTTGCCTGGCAGCGGTTCGGAAAACGTCACCAGACAACCGCCCAGCATCAGGAATGACAGCGTCAACAGCACCACACGCCAGGCTTTCATCAGGTTTTCTTCCTCGAAAAGGTCGGGCTCAAGCCGACGCCAGCACCAACTGCAGGTATCGGGTAAGCATCGCCAGCATCGGCCCATCGGCCTGCGCCTCGGCGTGCTTGAGCAGGCCCTGATATTCCATCTGCTCGATAATCGCCGTCAACATCTGTGCATCCTGTTCCGGCTGCCGCGAGCCAACGACTTGCAGCAGCTGGCGCGTACCGTGCAGCAGAATCTGCTCGTGGGCACACACCAGCTCGGCCAGGCGTGGGCACAACAGCGCTTCCTGGCGAAACGCCTGCTCGGCCATCATGAAATCGCGGCGGGTGAGCAGTTGGCGCTGCACGTAATCGGCCATCATGCGCGCCACTTCATCGGCCAGTTTTGCCCGTGCCTGGGGGCTACCGTCGCCTTGAGCCAGCAGTTGGCGCAACACCGCCTCGGTGTTGAGCCAGAGCTTGGCCATGTAGGCGGCGCTGCGCTCGACGTACTGGGCGAACGTGTCGGTGAGCAGGTCCTCGATATCCTTGAAGTAGTAGGTGGTGGCCGACAGCGGTACCCCTGCCTCTGCGGCGACAGCGCGGTGTCGCACGCCCCGAACGCCATCGCGCACCACGATGCGCATGGCGGCGTCCAGAATCAGTTGGCGGCGCTGTTCGCTGCCTTGCCGGGCCGTCTTGCGACCCTGGTAACGCACGCTTTCGGCAACGGCGGTGGCGATGCCGGCAGCCCCTTGTTGAGCCATGGCGGTTGTCATGGAGTACCTCATGTACGGTGTCTGGTCGGAGCATGCCCGTTCGCGTCCGATCTGGCCCCAGGCATTGGAATCTTAGATTCACTCGGCAAGGGATTGAATCGCGAGCGGGCCGGTGATGACAACATAAAGCTTCGGGCAAGAAAAAGCCGCCTGAAAAGGCGGCTTTTTCGACTTCACTCAGGCCTGCGGACGCATGTGCGGGAACAGGATCACATCGCGGATCGATGGCGAGTTGGTCAGCAGCATCACCAGGCGGTCGATGCCGATGCCCTCGCCCGCCGTTGGCGGCATGCCATATTCCAGCGCGCGCACGAAATCGGCGTCGTAGTGCATGGCCTCGTCGTCACCGGCATCCTTCTCGGCCACCTGGGCCAGGAAACGCTCGGCCTGGTCTTCGGCATCGTTGAGCTCGGAGTAGGCGTTGGCAATTTCGCGCCCGCCGATGAACAGTTCGAAACGGTCGGTCACCGCAGGGTTCTCGTCGTTGCGACGGGCCAGCGGCGAAACCTCGAACGGGTACTCGGTAATGAAGTGCGGCTGCTCCAGCTTGTGCTCGACCAGCTCTTCGAAAATCATCACCTGCAGCTTGCCCAGGCCTTCATGGCCCAGCACCTTGGCCCCTGCCTTGCGGGCGATGTCGCGGGCGCGGTCGACATCCTGCAGGTCGGCAGCGGTCAGCTCGGGGTTGTACTTGAGGATCGAGTCGAACACCGACAGGCGCACGAACGGCTCGCCGAAGTGGAAGACCTTGTCGCCGTACGGCACATCGGTAGAGCCCAGCACCAGCTGCGCCAGCTCGCGGAACAGTTCCTCGGTGAGGTCCATGTTGTCGCGGTAGTCGGCGTAGGCCTGGTAGAACTCGAGCATGGTGAACTCAGGGTTGTGGCGCGTCGAAACCCCCTCGTTGCGGAAATTGCGGTTGATTTCGAAGACCTTCTCAAAGCCACCGACGACCAGACGCTTGAGGTACAGCTCAGGCGCGATACGCAGGAACATGGCCATGTCCAGGGCATTGTGGTGGGTTTCGAACGGCTTGGCCGCTGCACCGCCCGGAATGATCTGCAACATCGGCGTCTCGACTTCGAGGAAGTCGCGTTCGATGAGGAACTTGCGAATGTGCGAGATGACCTGCGAGCGCACGCGGAAGGTGTGGCGTGTTTCTTCGTTGACCATCAGGTCGACGTAGCGCTGGCGGTAGCGCTGCTCGGTGTCGGTCAGGCCGTGGTGCTTGTCGGGCAGCGGGCGCAGCGACTTGGTCAGCAGGCGCACCTGGGTCATCTCGACGTACAGGTCACCCTTGCCCGAGCGGGCCAGGGTGCCCTCGGCGCTGATGATGTCGCCCAGGTCCCAGGTCTTGACCGCAGCCAGGGTTTCTTCGGGCAGGGTCTTGCGGTTGACATAGACCTGGATACGGCCGGTCATGTCCTGGATGACCATGAACGAGCCACGGTTGAGCATGATACGGCCCGCTACCTTGACCGGGATCGCGGCTGCTTCCAGCTCTTCCTTGGTCTTGTCCGCGTACTGTTTCTGCAGGTCGTTGCAGTAGCTGTCGCGACGGAAGTCGTTGGGGAAGGCATTGCCCTTGGCGCGTTCTGCGGCAAGCTTTTCCTTGCGCAGGGCGATCAGGGCGTTCTCTTCCTGTTGCAGGTCTTGCGATTCGGTCTTCAGGTCGCTCATGTCGTCTTTGTTTCCATCAGGTATTCGTTGCCCTTGGCGGGCAGGGCGCGCGCTACCGGCAAGGGGCCGGTGGCGCGGCGATAGGGTGTGGCTTACAGCCCCTGCTTGAGGCTCGCTTCCAGGTACTGGTCAAGGTCACCGTCCAGCACTTTCTGGCAATCGCTGCGTTCCACGCCGGTACGCAGGTCCTTGATGCGCGAGTCGTCCAGCACGTAGGAGCGGATCTGGTGGCCCCAGCCAATGTCTGACTTGCTGTCTTCCAGCGCCTGCGAGGCCGCATTGCGTTTCTGCATTTCCAGCTCGTACAACTTGGCCCGCAGCATTTTCATGGCGGTGTCCTTGTTGGCATGCTGGGAGCGTTCGTTCTGGCACGCCACCACGGTGTTGGTCGGTACGTGGGTGATACGCACTGCCGAGTCGGTGGTGTTGACGTGCTGGCCACCGGCGCCCGAGGAGCGGTAGGTATCGATGCGCAGGTCCGATGGGTTGATCTCGATTTCGACCTTGTCGTCGATTTCGGGCGAGACGAACACGGCCGAGAACGAGGTGTGGCGGCGGGCACCAGAGTCGAACGGGCTCTTGCGCACCAGGCGGTGCACGCCGATCTCGGTGCGCAGCCAACCGAAGGCGTACTCGCCCTTGATATGCACGGTGGCGCCCTTGATGCCAGCCACTTCGCCCTCGGATAGTTCGATGATGGTGGCGTCGAAGCCACGCTTGTCGGCCCAGCGCAGGTACATGCGCAACAGGATGTTGGCCCAGTCCTGCGCCTCGGTACCGCCGGAGCCGGCCTGGATGTCGAGGTAGGCGTTGTTCATGTCCATCTCGCCGCTGAACATGCGACGGAACTCGAGCTGGGCCAGGTGTTCTTCCAGCCCTTGCAGTTCGGTCACGACGTCGCCGACAGCGCCTTCGTCGCCCTCCTCGACGGCCATGTCCAGCAGGTCCTTGCAGTCAGCCAACCCGTTGGACAGTTTGTCCAGGGTCTCGACGACCTGCGCCAGCATGGACCGCTCACGGCCCAGGGCCTGGGCGTACTCAGGCTTGTTCCAGACGTTGGGGTCTTCCAGCTCGCGATTGACTTCGATCAGGCGGTCATGCTTGAGATCGTAGTCAAAGATACCCCCGAATGGACTGGGAGCGGTCGGAGAGGTCCTTGATGGTGTTCAGGATCGGTTGGATTTCCATGGGCAGGCTACTCGTGCGAATTCGGTGAAAAGCCTGCGAGTATAACCGAGTCGGCCGCGCGGCGGCAGACCCGCCTGACAGTCGTCGACGACCAGACGCCGGGTGCAGCCAGCCGAGAAAGGTGCCCCCCTCCCCGGCTTGCTAGGCGACACCCACCTGGTTACGGCCACCGTTCTTGGCCTGGTACAGCCCCTTGTCCGCCGCCGAGATCAATTGCCGGCAGTGGCTGCCGATGGGCGGAACCTGCGTGGCCAGGCCCACGCTGACGGTCAGGTGCGACCCGGCAGACGGTGCCATGTGCTCGATCGCCAGGCCCAGCACGCTCTGGCGCAGTTTTTCGGCGACCAGCCTGGCGCCACCTGGGGAGGTGTTGGGCAACACCAGGGCAAACTCCTCGCCGCCATAGCGGGCCGGAAGGTCGCTGGGCCGCGAGCACGAGCCACGGATGGCCTCTGCCACGCGCCGCAGCGCTTCGTCTCCGGCCAGGTGGCCAAAGGTGTCGTTGTAGGCCTTGAAATAATCGACGTCGATCATCAACAACGACAACTGTTGCTGCTCGCGCATCGCCCGTCGCCACTCAAGCTCCAGGTACTCATCGAAATGGCGTCGATTGGACAGCCCCGTCAAGCCATCGGAGTTCATCAGCCGTTGCAGCATCAGGTTCGAATCGAGCAACTGCTGCTGGCTGACCCGCAGGGCGCGGTAAGCCTCGTCGCGCTGCAGCAAGGTGAGGTAGGAGCGCGAGTGATAGCGAATGCGCGCCACCAGCTCGATGGTATCGGGCAGTTTGACCAGGTAATCGTTGGCCCCGGCCGCGAACGCGGCGCGCTTGACCAGCGGGTCTTCCTTGGTCGACAGCACGATGATCGGGATGTCCTGGGTGGCCGGGTTGCTGCGGTACTCACGCACCAGCGTCAGGCCATCGAGCCCCGGCATGATCAGGTCCTGCAGAATTACCGTGGGCTTGATGCGCATGGCCTGCTGCACCGCCTGGTGCGGGTCGGCGCAAAAATGAAAATCGATGTTGTCTTCATGGGCCAGGCCCCGCCGCACGGCTTCGCCGATCATGGCCTGATCGTCTACCAGCAGCACCATCGCCGAGTTTTCATCGGCGGCGGCGAACCCTTCGATGGGGAGCTCATTCATGGCTGGTCACCTGAACACGGCCGGCCAGGCGGCATGATTCGTTACACTTCGTCATTGTGCAAAAACTTCCGTCAGACGCCCGGCTATGCCTTCAAGCGGGCGGATTTCCACTGCGGCATCGATCGCCGCAGCAGCCTTGGGCATGCCATAGACAGCACTGCTGGCCTGGTCCTGGGCAATGGTCAGAAAACCCCGTTGGCGCATCATCTTGAGCCCCTGTGCTCCGTCACGCCCCATGCCGGTGAGTAGCACCCCCACTGCCTCGCCTGACCAGTAGCGCACCACGCTTTCGAAGAAGACGTCGATTGAGGGGCGGTAGATTTCATTGACCGGTTCGGCAGTGTAGGCCAGTTGCCCGTTCTGTAGCAGACGCAGATGGTGGTTGGTTCCGGCCAACAGCACCTGGCCAGGTTGCGGTGGCTCCCCTTCGCGTGCCAGGCGCACTGGCAGCCCGGCTGCACTGCTGAGCCATTCGGCCATGCCGGCGGCAAAGACCTGATCCACATGCTGAACCAGCACGATCGCGGCCGGAAACCCTGCTGGCACCCCTTTGAGCAGTACCTCCAGGGCCGCCGGGCCACCTGCTGATGAACCGATGGCCACCAGCCCTCGTCGCTGGCTTGCTTCACGCAGCGGTGCGGCAACCGGCCTGGGCGTCGGCGGGCGCTGCTGGCCAATCAGCCAGCTGATGTTGAGAATCTTGCGCAGCAGTGGCGCGGCGGCTTCACGGGCGTCGCCAGCGCCCAGCGTCGGTGTATCGACCACATCCAGTGCGCCATGCCCCATGGCTTCGAATACCCGGTGCACATTCTGCTTGCGATCGACCGTGACGATGACGATGGCGCACGGGGTATCGGCCATGATCCGGCGAGTCGCTTCCACGCCATCCATCACCGGCATGATCAAGTCCATCAGGATCAGGTCCGGCTGCCGTTCCTGGCAGCGTTGCACGGCTTCGGCACCGTTGCTGGCTACCCACACCACTTCATGGGCAGGTTCCAGCGCGACGGCGCGGCGCAAGGCCTCCACTGCCAAGGGCATGTCATTGACGATGGCGATCTTCATCCGTGAGCACCTCCGATCAGTTCGACTACAGCATCGAGCAACGCATCGTCGTGGAAACTGGCTTTAGCCAGATAATAGTCGGCCCCGGCATCCAGGCCACGCCGTCGGTCTTCCTCCCGGTCCTTGTAGGAAACCACCATGACAGGCAGCGATTGCAGGCGCTGGTCACGGCGCACCAGGGTAACCAGTTCGATGCCGTCCATGCGCGGCATGTCGATGTCGGTGATCAGCAAGTCGAAATCGTCGCCGCGTAGGGCATTCCAGCCATCCATGCCATCGACCGCCACCGCGACGTCGTAGCCGCGATTGCCCAGCAGCTTGCGCTGTAGCTCGCGCACAGTCAGCGAGTCGTCGACGACCAGTACGCGTTTGCGCGCCAGACCAGAGGCGCCGGCACCGCCGCGCTCGACGCGCTCGAGCGTGCCGGTGCTGAGCAGTTTGTCGACCGAGCGCAGAATGTCCTCCACATCGACGATCAGCACCACCGAACCGTCGTCCAGCAGCGCCCCTGAAGAAATGTCCTGCACTTTGCCAAGACGCGGGTCGAGCGGCATCACCACCAGCACCCGTTCGCCGATCAGGCGCTCGACGGCCACGCCATACAAGCGCTCGCGCTCGCGAATGACCACAACCCGCAGGCTGTCCTGATCGGTTTGCCCGGCCGGCCGGTGCAGCAACTGGCTGGCCGCTACAAGGCCGATGTGCTGGCCGTCATGCCAGAAGTGCTGCCGCCCTTCAATCTGCACAATGTCGTTGGCGTCCACCGCCAGAGTGTGTTCGATATGCGCCAGGGGGAAGGCATAGGCTTCCCCGCCGACTTCCACGACCAGGCTGCGCACGACCGACAAGGTCTGCGGTACCTGCAGGTGGAAGCGGCACCCCAGCCCGGGCGTCTGGGTCAGTTCGATCGCCCCGCGCAATTCGCGAATCATGTGCTGCACGGCGTCAAGCCCTACACCCCGCCCGGACACTTCGGTCACCGTGTCCCGCAGGCTGAAGCCTGGCAGGAAGAGGAACGTGAGCAATTCATCGTCACTCATGCGCGCGACGGTTTCGGCTGGAGACAGGGCACGCTCGACGATGCTGGCACGCAGGCGATCCAGGTCCACACCGGCACCGTCGTCCATCAGCTCAAGGCTCAGCATCCCGGCATGGTGCGAGACGCGCAGGCGGATCAGCCCTTCTTCGGGCTTGCCCGCCAACAGCCGCCTGTCTGGCAGTTCGATGCCATGATCGACCGCGTTACGCAGCAAGTGGGTCAGCGGAGCCTCGAGCTTTTCCAGCACGTCACGATCGACCTGGGTTTTCTCGCCTTCGATGACCAGGCGCACCGGTTTGCCCAGGGCGCGCCCCAGGTCGCGCACCATGCGGCTCTGCCCGGCCAGCACATCGGCAAACGGGCGCATGCGGCAGGCCAGGGCGGTGTCGTAGAGCAGTTGCGCGCGCTGGCTGGCCTGCCAGCCGAATTCGTCCAGATCGGCCGCTTGCTGACGCAGGATCTGCTGGGTCTCGGCCAACAAGCGTTGGGTCTGGGCCAAGGCTTCGAGTACCTGGTTACCCTGGCCGCTGTCTTCGAGTTGCAGGCGCAAGCCATCGAGCGCCTGCATGCCCTGGCCATGCATGCGCTTGAGGCGCTGCAAGGTGGCCAGGTAAGGCTTGAGACGCTGGGTTTCCACCAGGGATTTGCTGGACAGGTCGAGCAGACTGTTGAGCCTGTCGGCGGTCACTCGCAGCACCCGCTCGCCCCCTTCGACCGTGCGCTTGCCGGCCTTGCGACGTGGGGCGGGCTCAACATCGGCCGTCGGCTCAGACGCCGGTGCAGGTGGCGCAGTCGGTGTCTGGCTCGCAACCGGCGGTGGCGCCATCGGTGGACGGGCCTGCGCGGGGGCGGCAGGTGCAGCGCCCGGCCTGCCGGGCTCCAATACGGCGGCCATCAGCACCAGGAAGCCAGGCACATCGTCCTGGGCGGCCGTGTCGCTGGGCGTTGCAATGCGCATCAACAGGTCGGTGCCCTGCAGCAGCGCGTCGATATGCTCAGCACTCAGGCGCAGGCGGCCTTCCTGGGCCGCCACCAGGCAGTCCTCCATCACGTGCGCAACGCTGACACCGGCATCCACGCCAACGATGCGTGCAGCCCCTTTGAGGGAATGGGCTGCGCGCATGCAGGCTTCCAGCTGGTCGGCCTGGGTAGGGTTGCGCTCCAGGGCCAGAAGTCCGGCGCTGAGTACCTGCGTCTGGGCCTCGGCTTCAAGGCTGAACAGTTCGAGCAACGAGGCGTCGCGCATTTGCTCAGGGGTCATGACAGGCTCCGCTGTACGGCAGACAACAGCTGTTGCTCATCCAGCACACGCACGCTGCGCCCGCGCCATTGCAGCACCGCTGCCGTGAAGCGCATGGCGTCGTGAGCAAGGTCCGTGGGCCGATCAAGCCTGTGAATACCGTCGATTTCCTCGACGGCCATGACCACCGGGCCACCCTCGGCTGCCAGGATCAGCATGCGTGGCAAGCCCCTATTGTTGCGCTGTTCAGTCACGCCGCCAGGGGTACCCAGCAGCTCCTGCAGCGACAGGCACGGCACCAGGGCACCCCGCACGTTGGCAACGCCCAACAGCACGCGCGAGCGCTGATGGGGTAGCGAATGCACGGCCTGCAAGGGCGCGATTTCGGCCAGGCATGCCGTAGGCAACGCCAGCCACTCCTCCCCCAGGCGGAACAACAGCATCGAGCGTCCTGTACAGGCCTGCTCGACCGCTTCCAGGTCCGGCTGTGCGTCGGTGTCCTGCACCAGTGCATAGCGGTCCAGCAGACGGGTGGCCGCGGCGGCGTACACCTCGCAGTTGCGACAATGGACATGACGCTCAAGCAGCGGGCATTGCTTGTTGCCATGCACGCCGATGCGATTCCAGCAGTCATCGATGCGTACATCGGTTTCGGCGAGCAGGTCGGTCACAGCCTCATCGTTCATCGGTCGGCCTCCCGACCCGCACGCATGGCACGGCTTTGCAGACGCTGGGCCCCGGCCTGGTCACCCTGGGCCTGCAACAGCGCGGCCAGGTGAACGAGCGCTTCGGGGTGCTGCGGCTCAAGGTACAGCGCCTTGCGGTAGTGAACCTGTGCTTGTTGCAAATCACCTTCGGTGTCGCTGAGCAGACCCAACCAATAGTACACCTGGGCCGACGGTGGGTACTGGCGCAGGTAGCGCTGGCAGGTATCACGCGCCTGCTGGCTATTGCCGGCATTGGCATGCTCGGCAATGCTTGCCAGCAATTCGCGGGCACCGAGCCCGGTAGCTTCGACGGCCTGCCGGTCAGCCACAGGCCCAAGAGACCCGCGCATGCGTGGCAAGGGGACATTGGTCGGCCGGTAGCCGGTCAACGGCTTGATGGGGTCGCGTTGAATCGGCACGGCCGGCGCCGGTCGTTGCTGAGCCATATCGTCTTGGCGCACATAGGCAAAAGACTGGGCAATGCCCACCGGACGCATACCAAGGCGAGCCAGCAGGCTGCCTTCGGCGGGCCCGATGAACAGCACGCCTTGGGGGTGAAGCAGGCGCTTGAGGGTTTCGAACACCCGTTGCTGGGTGGGCACATCGAAATAGATCAGCAGGTTGCGGCAAAACACGAAGTCGTAGAGGCCCTCCCGGCTGGCCAATGCCGGATCAAGGACATTGCCGACGTGCAGGGTCACTTGCTGGCGCACACGGTCATGCACACGATGGCCCTCGTCGATGGCATCGAAGTACCGTTCGCGAAAACCCAGGTCGTCGCCACGAAACGCGTTGCGCCCGTAAAGACCCTGGCTGGCCTTGGCCACAGAGGCAGGGCTGATGTCCATACCGTCGATCAGGAAGGATGCCGGGGCGATGCCGGCATCGAGCAGCGCCATCGCCAGCGAATAGGGCTCCTCCCCTGTCGAACAAGGCAGGCTGAGCAAGCGCAGAGGGCGAGCGGCGGCCAATTCGGCCAGGCGTTTGTGCGCAAGGCTTGCCAGGGCAGTGAAGGACTCGCGGTAGCGGAAGAACCATGTCTCCGGCACGATGACCGCTTCGATCAGCGCCTGCTGCTCGGCCGGCGATTGCTGCAGGCGCAGCCAGTAGTCGTCCAGACCGCTGGTACCCAGCGCCGCGCTGCGCTGACGCAGGGCACGCTCGACCATCGATGCGCCCACCGACTCGACGTCCAAACCTATGCGCTCACGCAGAAAATGAAAGAAATGCCGCTCGTTCATGCGCAGGTCCCGCCCTGTGCGTCAGGGTATAGCACACGGTGCACGGCCTCGGGCAGCACCTGGTCGACCTCGATGCGCTGCACCAGCCCCTGGGCATCCTGGCGGACCGGCCCCAGGTAAGGTGCGGGGTCATTGTCCACGCCATAGGGTTTGAATTCATCAGCACGGCAGCGCAGGGTTTCGGTGGCGTGCTCCAGAATCAGGCCCAGTTGCAGTGCGCTGCGATAGCGCACCAGCACCAGGCGGGTACTGGTACGTTGCAGCGCCGGCCGCCCTATGCACAAGGCAGCCAAGTCCACCACCGGCACCAACTGGCCACGGTGGGCAAGAATGCCCGCCACCCAATGCGGCGCTTGCAGCACTGGCTTGAGAGGATGACGGGGCAGCACCTTGATTACCTCCTGCGCGGACAGGGCAAAACGCTGGTCACCCAGGTGAAACTGCAGGTACAGCGCGCCGTTGTCGTGGCCTGCCGGCACGGCGCGCGGTTGCATGTCGATCATCGTCTTCAGACTTTGAAGCGCGACACGCCGCCGCGCAGGCCGGCGGCGACCTGGCTCAGCTCGTCGATGGCAAAACTGGCCTGGCGCAGCGACTCCACAGTCTGGGTACTGGCGTCGCTCAGTTGCGCCAGCGCCTGGTTGATCTGCTCGGCACCGGTGGCCTGGGCCTGCATGCCCTCGTTGACCATCAGTACCCGCGGCGCCAGTGCCTGGACCTGATGGATGATCTGGCTCAGTTGCTCACCGACCTGCTGAACCTCGAACATGCCGCGGCGCACCTCTTCGGAAAACCTGTCCATGCCCATGACCCCGGCCGACACGGCCGACTGGATCTCACGCACCATCTGCTCGATGTCATAGGTCGCCACCGCCGTCTGGTCGGCCAGGCGGCGCACTTCGGTGGCCACTACGGCGAAACCGCGGCCATATTCCCCGGCCTTCTCGGCTTCGATGGCCGCGTTGAGCGACAGCAGGTTGGTCTGGTCGGCCACCTTGACGATGGTGACGACCATCTGGGTGATGTTGCTGGCCTTCTCGTTGAGGATGCCCAGCTTGGCGTTGACCAGGTCGGCCGCACCCATGACCTGGTGCATGGTTTCTTCCATGCGCGCCAGCCCCTGCTGGCCGGAGCCGGCCAGGCTCGATGCCTGATCGGCGGCCGAGGTGACTTCGGTCATGGTGCGCACTAGGTCGCGGGACGTGGCGGCGATTTCACGCGACGTGGCACCGATTTCGGTCGTGGTCGCAGCCGTCTCGGTGGCGGTAGCCTGCTGCTGCTTGGAGGTGGCCGCGATTTCCGTCACCGAGGTGGTGACCTGCACCGACGAGCGCTGCGCCTGTGCCACAAGATTGGCCAGGGCCTCGGCCATTTCATTGAAGCCGCCCTGAACCGCACCGAACTCGTCCTGGCGGTCCAGGTTCAGGCGCATGCTCAGGTCACCAGAGCGAAGCCTGTCCAGCGCAGTCACGATGAGGCTCATGGGCGAGGTAATGGCGCGCAGCAGTAGCAGGCCACAGATACCGGCAGCCACGATGGCCAGCAACAGCGACACGACCATGCTGCCCTTGGCCGTGTTCACCGCGCTGACGATTTCCCGGGTGGCGGCGTCGGCGGCCAAGCGATTCTGTTCGATCACCTCGTTCAGGTGCTTGCGCCCTTCGACCCAGGTGGGGGTCAGCACTTGGGCGATCAAGCGCTGGGCTTCGGCATAATTGCGTTCGCGATACGCATCGAGCACCTGATTGACGTTCTGCATGTAGGCTTGTTCGAGCTTCACGAAGGCGTCGAAGCGGGCCTGGTCCTCCCCATCGCGAATGGTGGTCTGGTAACTGGCCATGTGTTGCTTGAGCCGGTCTTCGAAACTCTTGAAGAGTTCGATGTCGGCTGAGCTGATCTCGCGCCGGTCAGAAAGCCCGACCAACTGCTGGCTGGTGACGTAACTGTCCACCCATGCGCTGCGGATCATCGAGCTGTAGTAGACGCCCGGAATGCTGTCGGCCCCAACTTCCTGCTCGGCAGATTCGATGGTCACCAGGCGTGAATAAGCCGCCACGATCATCAGCAGCATGATGGCGATGATCACGGCGAAACTTGCCAGGATCCGTTGGCGCAACGTCCAGTTCTTCACATTCAGCCCTCAGGGATTCACTACGAGCAGGAAAAATCGCCGAAGTATAGCCCAGGCGTCCTACAGAATTGCGCGTCAAATTCTGACAGAACGCCCCGCCACCGCAGTGATCCTCCCGATCGGGCCAAGTTGCACGCGCGGCTTATCCCTGCCGCGCCTGCTTTTCCAGCTCTTCGCGCAACCCCTGGGCCAACCCCAGCTGGCGCGCCAGTTCGTCCAGGTAAGCACGCTCCATGTAGTTTTCCTGATCGACCATCATCACGCTGGCCAGGTACATCTCGGCAGCGATTTCCGGCGTCTGGGCTGCCCGGGCCACCTCGGCCGGGTCCAGCGGCTTGTCGAGCTCCGCATGCAGCCACTGCTGCACTTCACGGTCACCGTCCAGGCGGGTGAACTCACCCTCGATCAGCGCACGCTCGCGCTCATCCACATGACCGTCCGCCTTGGCCGCAGCGACCAGTGCGCGCAGCACGGCCTGGCTGTGCTGCTCCACCTGGGCCGCAGGTACGCGGTCTACCGTCTGCGGCTCTGGTGTGGAGGCCTGTTGGTTGGCCTGCTGAGCCTGCCAGTTGCCATAGGCCTTATAGGCAAGCACGCCAAGCGCGGCCAGGCCCCCGTAGGTGAGCGCCTTGCCACCAAACTTGCGGGCTTTCTTGTTGCCGAGCAACACGCCCAGCGCACCGCCGCCAAGCAGGCCGCCACCTGCGCCTGACAGCAACCCGCCGAGCCCGCCGGCGCCTGTGCCCGTCTTGGCCCCGCCCGCCTGCTTCTCTAGCAGCTGCTGGCCGGATTTGAGCAATTGATCAAGCAAACCCCGGGTATTCATCATGCGCATCTCCATATCAGGGAAGTCAGCAGCCAGAGTAAGACTTGCCCCACATCACGCCACAGAGGATGTGCTTCCAGATGTTGCATCGTCGCAGGCCGGCGGCGGCTTGCCGGTGACTAGAGGCCCGCCGCCGGCATCCAGGGCCTCTTAGTCGCGCAGGTCCGATTCGTGAATGGGGCTCGACCGGCTGGTGGCCCGCTGATATTGCGCCGGCCAAGTGGCCTGGTGGCCGCCCAGGTCATCGTCTGCATGCAGCGGCCAGTACGGGTCGCGCAGCAGCTCCCGGGCCAGGAAAATCAGGTCGGCCTGGCCTGTGCGCAGAATGTGCTCGGCCTGGGCCGGCTCGGTGATCATGCCCACGGTGCCCGTGGCCATTTCCGACTCCTTGCGCACGCGCTCGGCAAAGCGGGTCTGGTAGCCAGGGCCGGTCGGGATCTCGGCATTGCTGGACGTGCCGCCCGAAGACACATCGATCAGGTCCACGCCAAGCATACGCAGGCGTCGGGCCAGCTCGACGGTTTCGTCCGGGTTCCAACCATCTTCGACCCAGTCGGTGGCCGACACCCGCACGAACAATGGCAACTCGGCCGGCCAGACCGCGCGAACCGCTTCGACCACCTGCAAGGTCAGGCGGATACGGTTCTCGAAACAGCTGCCGTACTCATCCTGACGCTGATTGCTGAGCGGCGACAGGAACTGGTGCAGCAGGTAACCGTGGGCCGCGTGCACCTCGACCACTTTGAAACCCGCCTCCAGCGCGCGCTTGGCCGAGGCGACAAAGGCCTGCACTACGTCCTGGATCTGCGCATGGGTCAGCTCACTGGGCACGGTGTGCTCAGGATCGAACGCGATCTTCGACGGCCCCACCGGCTGCCAGCCGCCCTCCTCCAACGTGACGCTGCCATGCTTGCCCAGCCACGGGCGGTAGGTACTGGCCTTGCGCCCGGCATGGGCGAGCTGGATACCCGGGATTGACCCTTGGGCGGTGATGAAACGGGTGATGCGCTGCAAGGGCGCGATCTGGGCGTCGTCCCACAGGCCAAGGTCTTCAGCGGTGATACGACCGTCGGCTGTGACTGCCACGGCCTCGGTGACGACCAGGCCCGCCCCGCCGACGGCACGGCTGCCCAGGTGCACGAGGTGCCAGTCGTTGGCCAGGCCATCGACCGAGGAATACTGGCACATCGGTGATACGGCGATGCGGTTCGGCAGGGTCAGCTGACGCAGGGTGTAAGGCTCGAGCAGCATGCTCATGAGGGCACCTCCCAATGGCTGCAAAGTGATCCGGCCCGGGCAGTCAATCACGCATCCCTGGCCCGGTACCGGTCTGTGTTCAGACTAGACCAGATTGGGTAGGGGGAAGGTTCCATGGGCTTTGGCCGCAATGCCCTGGGCGTTGCGTAAAAGCCTTGATACGAGGTGAGGCTGCGTTGAATACAGCCTGACCTCTTCTCGAATCTTTCCACACAGCGCCTGGCTCAGCGCGGCTCCATGTGGGCGATCATCAGTTGCACGCTTTCATTGCCGCGAAACTCGTTCACATCCAGCTTGTAGGCCAGCTCCACCCAGCGCACGGTCGGGTTGGGCCAAACCTCGCGGTCGATACCGAAGGCGATGCCGTCCAGGCGCACCGTGCCGCACTCACTCTTGAGCACGACTTTCAAATGACGCTCACCCACCACGCGTTGTTCGACCAGCTGGAACACGCCGTGGAACAGCGGCTCCGGAAAATGCTGCCCCCAAGGCCCGGCTTGGCGCAGCGCCTTGGCCAGGTCCAGGTGGAATTCTTCCACCGCCAGGCTGCCATCGGACAGCAGCCGCCCGGTGAGGTCGTCCTCGCACAGCTGGCGGCGCACCTCCTGGTCGAAAGCCTCGGCGAAAGCGGGGTAGTTGGCTTCGGGCAAGGACAGCCCTGCCGCCATGGCATGACCACCGAACTTGCTGATTAGCTGTGGATGGCGCGCGGCCACCGCATCGAGCGCATCGCGGATGTGAAACCCCGGCACTGAGCGCGCAGAGCCTTTGAGCATGCCGTCGCCGGCATCGGCGAAGGCGATGGTTGGGCGGTGATAGCGTTCCTTGAGGCGAGAGGCGAGGATGCCAATGACGCCCTGGTGCCACTCTGCATCGAACAGGCACAGGCCATAGGGCATCGACTCGACCGGCAAGTCCCGCAACTGGGCCAGCGCCTCGCGCTGCATGCCCTGCTCGATAGACTTGCGGTCCTGGTTCAGGCCGTCCAATTGCTGGGCCATGTCCAACGCCAGGGCAGGATCCTCGCAGAGCAGGCATTCGATACCCAGGCTCATGTCGTCCAGGCGCCCTGCGGCGTTCAGCCGCGGGCCCAGAATGAAACCCAGGTCGGTGGAGGTGATGCGCCGGTGGTCGCGCTTGGCCACCTCCAGAATCGCCTTGAGGCCAGGCCGGGCGCGTCCGGCACGAATGCGCTCCAGACCCTGATGCACCAGGATGCGATTGTTGGCGTCCAGCGGCACCACGTCGGCAACACTGCCCAGGGCAACCAGGTCCAGCAGTTCGCCAATGTTCGGCTGCGGCTGGGTGTCGTAGCGGCCCAGGCTGCGCAAGCGCGCGCGCAGGGCCATGAGGACGTAGAAAATCACCCCGACCCCTGCCAGCGACTTGCTCGGAAATGGGCAGCCTGGCTGGTTGGGGTTGATGATGGCATCGGCGTCCGGGAGCGCCTCGCCGGGCAGGTGGTGGTCGGTCACCAGCACCTTGAGGCCAGCCGCCTTCGCCGCCGCGACGCCGTCGACGCTGGAGATCCCGTTGTCTACCGTGACCAGCAGCTGTGGTTGGCGCTGCAATGCCACTTCGACGATTTCCGGCGTGAGGCCGTATCCGTACTCGAAGCGGTTGGGCACCAGGTAGTCCACGTGGGCCGCACCGAGCAGGCGCAAACCCAGCACGCCGACGGTACTGGCCGTGGCGCCATCGGCATCGAAGTCACCGACGATCAGAATGCGCTGGCCTTGGTCGATGGCCTGCAGCAGCAGGTCGACGCCCGCGTCGATGCCTTTGAGCTGCTGGTAGGGCAGCAGGCGCGCCAGGCTTTTGTCCAGCTCGGCCTCGCTTTGCACGCCACGGGCGGCGTACAGGCGCGTCAGCAAGGGTGGCAGGTTGCCAAGAAACGGCAGGGTCGGGGGCAGCGGGCGGGGTTCGATACGCATGGGAAGGTTCAGCCACGCTCCCCCAGCAGCCACTGCAATTGCACTTCGTGCTGGCCACGGTCATCGGTCACGAACACCGTGCCTTCGCTGATCATCACATCCCATTTGATGCTGCGGGGCATGTCGGTGGCCAGGGTTTCGAGCACCTCCTGGGGCACGGCCGCGATGCTGAGGTTCTTGAGGTTCTTCACCGCGCTCACCACCTTGCCTTCCCACACCCGCAGGCTACCGTAGGCCAGCAGGCTGGTGCGTTCGGTACGGCGCGAGCACCAGGTCAGGCGATCGGCATCTGGCTGGCCTACTTCGATCCAATGCAGCACACGGTCGTCCAGGCTTTTTTCCCACAGCGCCGGCTCATCGACGTCCGACAGCCCCCGACCGAATGTCAGGTTTTCGTTGTACCACAGCGCATAGGCCAACAGACGAACCGCCATACGCTCCTCGGTTTCCGAAGGGTGCCGCGCGATGGTCTGCTTGACGTTCTCGTACACATTGCGGTCGAGGTCGGTCAGGTTCAGTTCGAATTTGTAGGTGGTGGACGGCTGGGCCATGGTCGGGGTGCTTCTTGCCTGAAGAAAAGTCGCACAGTCTAACCGATCCAGTCCCCGGTTGCGCCGCGGCAGTATCTGCCGCATCGCAGCTGTGATAAAAACACCGCTCTTCAGCTGCCACGGATGCCCCATGTCGACGTCAAGCAAACCCCTCGCCGGCCTTAAAGTGGTCGAGCTCGGCACCTTGATCGCCGGGCCATTCGCGGCGCGCATCTGCGCCGAATTCGGCGCCGAGGTGGTCAAGGTGGAATCGCCCGACGGCGGCGACCCATTGCGCAAGTGGCGCAAACTTTACGAGGGCACCTCGCTGTGGTGGTTCGTGCAAGCGCGCAACAAGCGCTCGCTTACCCTCAATCTCAAGCACCCCGACGGGCGCGAGGTCCTGCGCAAGCTGCTTGCCGAGGCGGATATCCTGATCGAAAACTTCCGTCCGGGCGTGCTCGAAAAGCTTGGCTTTGGCTGGGACGTGCTGCATGCGCTCAACCCGCGGCTGGTCATGGTGCGCCTGTCAGGCTTCGGTCAGACCGGGCCGATGAAGGAGCAACCAGGCTTCGGTGCAGTGGGCGAGTCCATGGGCGGTTTGCGCTACATCACGGGGTTCGAGGATCGCCCGCCCGTGCGCACCGGTATTTCCATCGGCGACTCCATTGCAGCGTTGTGGGCGGTGATCGGCGCACTGATGGCCCTGCGTCATCGCGAGGTCAACGGGGGGCTTGGCCAGGTGGTCGACGTGGCGCTGTACGAGGCCATCTTCGCCATGATGGAGAGCATGGTGCCGGAGTTCGACGTCTTCGGTTTCATCCGCGAGCGCACGGGCAATATCATGCCGGGCATCACGCCCTCCTCCATCCATACCAGCGCGGACGGCAAGCATGTGCAGATCGGCGCCAATGGCGATGCGATCTTCAAGCGCCTGATGGTGACCCTCGGCCGTAGCGACCTGGCCGAGGACCCGAGCCTGGCCACCAATGACGGGCGAGACCTGCGCCGCGACGAACTGTACGGGGTCATCGATCGCTGGGCCAACGGATTGCCGCTGGAACAGCTGATGCAGGCCCTGACCGCAGCCCAGGTACCGGCCAGCCGCATCTACTCGGCTGAAGACATGTTCAGCGACCCTCAGTACCTGGCGCGCGAAATGTTCCTGCAGGCGCGCCTGCCCGATGGCAAGGCGTTCCGCATGCCAGGCATCGTCCCCAAGCTGTCCGGCACCCCGGGCTCTGCCGACTGGGTCGGGCCGGCACTGGGCGAACACACCGACGAGCTGCTGGGCCAGCTGGGCTATGATGCGGCCGCCATCGCTGCCCTGCGCCAGGCGGGCGCTGTCTGAGCCTGTCGCTGTCCCATTGCCTGCGCCCCGCCAGGTTGGCATGGACGGGCGCCGTGCTGGCTGCACTGCTCAGCGTGCCCTCAAGCGCTCAGGAGCGGTTGTTGTGGCTGGTGCGTGATCTGCCACCGTTCAGCGTATCCGACGGCCCGGAAAAAGGTCATGGGGTGATCGACCAGCTGTTACCGCAGCTGATCCAGCAGATGCCCGAATATGCGCACAGCATCGTGCGGGTCAATCGTGCGCGTGGCTTGCAGATGCTGCAGGGCAGCAGCAGCCTTACCTGTGACCCGATGCTGCTGTGGACCGCCGAGCGCGCCCGCTATATACGCTTTTCCATCCCGTTGCTGGGCGTGCAAACCAGCGGCCTGGTCGTGCGCAAGCAGAACCACGCCTTGGTGGCGCCCCACCTCGACGGTGATGAGGTCGATCTTCAAGGCCTGCTGAGCGACCCATCGCTACGCCTCGGTGTAGTGGCAGAGCGCAGTTATGGGGCTGTGATCGACGATACGCTGAGCAACTTGCCAGATGCCTCCGTCAGCCGGCACTACGGCACCCAGGCCACCGCCAACCTGCTGCAGATGCAACGCTTGGGCCGACTGCGCCTGGTGCTCGGCTACTGGCCGGAAGTTCGCTATCTGATCCAGCAACAAGGCGGATCGCCGGCTGACTACCAATTTCACCCGGTTCAGGGTGTGAAACCCTACCAATTCCTGCATGTGGGCTGCTCGGCCAGCCCGCAGGGACAAGCCGCCATGGCCCACATCGATCGGGTCTTGACCCAGCTGCGCCAGACGGTGCTACCAAAACTGTATGCGCATTGGCTCGACCCCGCCCAGCGGGCGGACTACCTCGAGCACAGCCGCGCCTTCTTCAACGACCACGCGGCGGCACACTTCGAACGCCCTGAACAGGACGAGCGCCACGCCGCTGGATCGATCGACCTTATAAACCCCCAACCCAGATAAAAAGAAACCCCGGACGCTGGGGAAGAACGTCCGGGGTCAAGCGAAAGCCCTTGGGCTTCCAGCGACAGCAGTGGCCATGCGGGAGCAAAGCAGTGGCCGGCTGTACTGATCAATCTGATGACTCGCTCAGGCAAAGGTTCCCTGAGGTTGCTGACGCTGCTGCAACGCAGCAATCACGCAAGGCTGCAGCCGCCCTTCGGCGATCTGCAGATCGCGGTGCAGACCATCGACCATATCCACCAGCAGGCGTTGCTCCTGCAATTGACGCTCGCTAACCGTGCGTTGCAATACCACCCTGGCCAGGTGGTCGTGGACGGTCAACTGCCGGTTACCGTGGCTATCGGCCAGGCCCAAGTGCGCCTGGTAAGGGGTGAGGGCTTGGTTGAGCAGTCTGCAGATTCGTTCCATCCGGATTACTCGCTTGCTTGATGAGTTGTAAGGAGCAGACCTGCAAGCGAAGCGGAAAGTTCTAACCCTCCATGCTGTTCAATGCGCCGTCAGCGCCTCCGAGGGCTGCGACCTTTCACGTTCGGACGGGCTGGGCAGTATTTGCAACGCCCTTTGCAGGGCTGGGGAAGACAGTGGCCATGGCAACTCCGCGATGACGTGCAAGCCAAAACTGCGGGCCTGTTCAGCCAGGTTGCGCCGCCGGGCGCCTGCCTGGCCTACGAACAGAACCGGGCAGGTAGGCGGCAACCGCTTGAGCATCGCGGTCCCCGTGCGGGTGGGCATGGCATGGTCGAAGATCAATAAATCCGGGGAGAATGCGCTCGAAAGGCATGCGTCGAGCTCGGTCTTGTCCTGACAGACCCGCACCTGGAACACGCCCTGGGCATTGAGGGCCTGGTGCAGAAGGATCTGGTGGGACGGGCGCACGTGATGAATCAGTACATGGGGCTGTTGCATGAGCCGCTCCTGCTGGGAGGACCGGCTAATCTAGGCGCGAAGACGATCGACCAGAATAGGATTTTTCTGAATTAAACCATCGAAACCGCTGAGGCTCCGGATCGGTCCGACCCGGAGCCTGCAAGGTCAGAGCGGCTTGCCGCGATTGCCGTGCTGGCTGACGAAGCTTTGTACTGCCTTGAGGTCATTGGGCAATACGGTGCAACGCTCTTCGCGGCTGAACAGGTCGCTCATGTGCACGGGCAATTCAAGCGCCTTGCCAACGCCTGCCTGCTCGACCGCTTCAGGGAACTTGACCGGGTGTGCGGTACCCAGCACGACCATGGGCGTATCCAGGCTACGGCGGCACTCGCGACCGGCTTTGACGCCGATGGCCGTGTGCGGGTCCAGCACCTCGCCGGTCGCCTCAAACACCTCGGCGATGGTCTGGCAGGTCTGTTCATCGGTGACGGCCAGCGAATCGAAGAGTTTGCGCGCCTCGGTCCAGCGATCCTGTTCGACGCTAAAGCCGCCGCCCTGGCGGAAGTTGGCCATCAACTCGGCAATCGATGCACCGTTGCGACCGTGCAGATCGAACAACAGACGCTCGAAGTTGGACGAGACCATGATGTCCATCGATGGCGACAGGGTGGCGTGCAACTGCTCTTTGACGTACTGGTTGCCGCTCATGAAGCGGTGCAGGATGTCGTTGCGGTTGGTGGCCACCACCAGTTGGCTGATCGGCAGGCCCATGTTGCGTGCCAGGTAGCCTGCGAAGATATCGCCGAAGTTGCCGGTTGGCACCGAGAAGGCCACCGAGCGGGCCGGGCCGCCCAGCTGCAGGGCGGCATGGAAGTAGTAGACGATCTGGGCCATGATCCGCGCCCAGTTGATCGAATTGACGGCCACCAGGCGGGTGCCCTTGAGGAACGACTGGTCGGCGAAGCTCGCCTTGACCATTTCCTGGCAGTCATCGAAGTTGCCTTCGATGGCGATGTTATGGATGTTCTCGCCGAAGATCGTCGTCATCTGCCGACGCTGCACTTCCGAGACCCGCTGGTGCGGGTGCAGGATAAAGATGTCGACGTTGTCGCACCGACGGCAGCCCTCGATGGCGGCGGAGCCGGTGTCGCCGCTGGTAGCACCGATGATCACCACGCGCTCGTTGCGCTTGACCAGCACATGGTCGAGCAAGCGACCAAGCAGTTGCAGGGCGAAATCCTTGAATGCCAGGGTTGGCCCGTGGAACAGCTCAAGCACCCACTCGTTGCTGTCGAGCTGACGCAGCGGGGCAACGGCAGCGTGGGCGAATTCGCCGTAGGTTTCTTCGAGGATCTTCTTGAAGTCGGCATCGGCGATGCTGCCCTCGACGAACGGGCGCATGACTCGGAATGCCAGCTCGTGGTACGGCAGGCCCGCCCAGGATGCGATTTCTTCCTGGGTGAAACGTGGCAGGTTTTCCGGGACGTACAGGCCACCGTCGGTAGCCAGGCCGGCGAGCAATACGTCTTCGAAGTTCAGGGCCGGTGCCTGGCCGCGGGTACTGATATAGCGCATGGGACAAACCTTTGGTTTGAGCGGCAAGCCTCGTTTGCCCGCAGCAGGAAAGGGCCTGTGGCCTCTAACCTGGGCGGCACGCCTTGGCTTGCCGTGACTATAGGGTGTTCTAAAGCCCCTACGCTGCATTTAGCTGCAACGTCGAGGGTGTCGCTGGGGCTCTGTGCAACAAGCCCTGGTACTTGGTCACGCAGGTACGAAAACAGCCTTGCCGGACGCTCGTCACAAGGCTGTTCAGGCCAACCCTAGTTGAGCTGCTCGACGCGAATGCGCACGACCTGGCCCACCACATCCTGCAGGGCCTCGAGGGCGACGATGGCGTCGTTGATGCCCTGCTCCACCACGCGGTGGGTCAACAGGATCATCGGCACCAGGCCGTCTTGCTCTTCGGCTTCCTTTTGCATGATCGATTCGATGTTGATGCCGCGCTCGGACAGAATGCTCGCCACCTGGGCCAGCACACCTGGGTGATCCTTGGCCTGGATACGCAGGTAATAAGCGCTCTCGCAGGCTTCGATTGGCAGGATCGGGTGCGCCGACAGCGAATCGGGCTGGAACGCCAGGTGGGGCACGCGGTTTTCCGGGTCAGAGGTCATGGCACGGACCACATCCACCAGGTCGCCTACCACCGAGGAAGCGGTCGGTTCCATTCCTGCGCCTGCGCCGTAGTACAACGTCGAGCCGGCGGCGTCGCCGTTGACCATCACGGCATTCATCACGCCATTGACGTTGGCGATCAGGCGGTCGGCCGGAATCAGCGTCGGGTGCACGCGCAACTCGATACCTTCGGCGGTACGGCGTGCCATGCCCAGGTGCTTGATGCGGTAGCCCAAGGCTTCGGCGTAGTTCACGTCGGCCGTGGTCAGCTGGGTGATGCCTTCGGTATAGGCCTTGTCGAATTGCAGCGGGATGCCGAACGCGATCGACGCCAGGATGGTCAGCTTGTGCGCCGCGTCAATCCCTTCGACGTCGAACGTCGGGTCGGCCTCGGCATAGCCAAGCGCCTGGGCTTCGGCCAGCACATCCGGGAAGGCGCGACCTTTCTCGCGCATTTCGGTGAGGATGAAGTTGCCAGTACCGTTGATGATCCCGGCCAGCCAGTTGATACGGTTAGCCGACAAGCCCTCGCGAATGGCCTTGATGACCGGAATGCCACCGGCCACCGCCGCTTCGAAGGCGACGATCACGCCCTTTTCACGGGCTCTGGCGAAGATTTCGTTGCCATGCACGGCGATCAACGCCTTGTTGGCGGTGACCACGTGCTTGCCGTTTTCGATGGCCTTGAGCACCAGGTCGCGGGCTACGGTGTAGCCGCCAATGAGCTCGATGACGATATCGATCTCGGGGTTGCTCGTGACTTCGAACACATCAGCGGTAATGGGGGTACCGGTAATCTGGCAGTTCGGGTTCTGCGAGCGCATGGCGATCTGGGCCACTTCAATACCGCGCCCGGCACGGCGGGCAATCTCCTCGGCGTTGCGCTGAAGTACATTGAAGGTTCCGCCACCGACGGTCCCCAACCCACAGATGCCTACTTTGACCGGTTTCACTGTGAACTCCCCATTGAACGGCCGACACCTTTGCCGACCGTGAAACATGCCGTCACCCCATGACGACGGCGTATTGAACTGTATTACTTGGCAAGCGCCAGCTTGGCGACCTGCGGTGCAGGCTGGTAACCCGGAATCACCTGGCCATTTTCGAGCACGATGGCCGGCGTACCGTTGACGCCGATCGACTGCCCCAACTGGAACTGCTTGCTGACCGGGTTGGTGCACTTGGCTGCCTTGATTTCATCACCCTCGACCATCTTGTCCATGGCCTTGCGACGGTCGCTGGAGCACCATACCGCCTGCAATTGCTGGTCGCCGGCCGAGCCCAGGCCTTGACGCGGGAAGGCGACGTAACGCACTTCGATACCACGGCGGTTGAGTTCGGGCACTTCGGCATGCAGCTTGTGGCAGTACGGGCACGTGGTGTCGGTGAATACGGTGATGTGGGACTTGGTTTCGCCCTTGGCCGGATACACCACCATCTCACCTGCCGGAATGCCGTTGATGAGCTTGGCAATGCCCAGGCGCTCGGCTTTCTCGGTCAGGTTGACGGGCTTGCCGTCCTGGATCTGGAACAGGTAGCCCTGCATCACGAACTGGCCATCGGCGCTGGCGTACAGCACACGTCCGCCTTGCAGCTTGACTTCGTACAGGCCGCTGACCGGGCTGCTGGCCACGCTCTCAACGGGCACTTCCAGGGACAGGTTCTGCAATGACTTGCGAATGGCCTGCTCTGCGCCGACGGTTGTATCGGGCGCCGCAGCCACGGCAAAGGTGCTGGCCAGCGCCAAGCCGGCGGCGGCGAAAAACGGGGTCACGCGCATGGATACTCCTGAGGGCGGACAGGGGCCGCAGAGCGTCACCTGAGCAAAACGACGAGGTGACTGGGCGGCCCTTGGTGCTAACCGCCCAAGCCTACCACATCACGCCTGGCTTGAAGCCGCCGCAGACTGTCGGTTGGCCGAACATGAAAAACATTCATCCGCGCGGATGGTGCTCGGCGTGCAGTTGCTGCAACCGTGCTTTTGCCACGTGGGTGTAGATCTGCGTGGTCGACAAGTCGCTGTGGCCCAGCAACAGCTGCACCACGCGAAGGTCCGCACCGTGGTTGAGCAGGTGCGTGGCAAACGCGTGTCGCAGGGTATGCGGCGACAAGGCTTTGTCGATACCCGCCACCTGGGCATGGTGCTTGATGCGATGCCAGAAAGTCTGCCGCGTCATCTGCTCGCCGCGCAGGCTGGGGAACAGCACGTCACTGGGGCGGCCGTTGAGCAACTCGGCACGGCCGTTACGCAGGTAGCGCTCCAGCCACACCACCGCCTCCTCGCCCATGGGCACCAGCCGCTCCTTGCTCCCTTTGCCTATCACCCTGAGTACGCCTTGGCGCAGATTGACCTGATCGAGCGTGAGGCTGACCAACTCGGTCACACGCAGGCCGCAGGCGTACAGCACTTCGAGCATGGCGCGGTCGCGCTGGCCGATGGCCTCGCCAAGCTCCGGGGCTTGCAACAAGGATTCCACGTCGGCCTCGGACAGCGATTTGGGTAGCGGCTTGCCCAGTTGGGGCATGTCCACCTGGAGTGTCGGGTCGATGGCGATGAGCTTTTCGCGCAGCAGGTAGCGGAAGAAACCGCGTAGCCCGGACAGGAATCGCGCGGTCGAGCGCGGCTTGTAGCCCTGGTCCAGGCGCCAGGCCAGGTGGTCGAGAATCAGTTCGCGGCCGGCGTCTGGGAGGTTGACCGAGCGGGTTTGGAGCCAGCCGTTGAACAGGGCCAGGTCGCTGCGATATGAGGTGCGGGTATTGTCGGACAATCCCTTTTCGAGCCACAGGGCGTCCAGGAATTGGTCGATGAGCGGGTGGTCCAGGGCGGGCATGCTGGGAGCTGTTGGCGGCTTTGAGGGGCGGTAGTGTTTCATAGCGGTTGGCGGGTTGTCTGTAGCTGGGGTGGGCTAACCCTGCATCGCTTATCGAGGCTCACGAGGTTTTATAGGCCGGCGGTGAAGGGCTAGGCGGCGAGTTCAGGTATTCGTTACGATCGCCTGAACAGCTGAACAGCTGAACAGCTGATCGCCTGAATGAGGGCGTGGCGTGGGCGCGTATGGCAAGTTGGTATTCATTGACGCGGGTGGCGCACAGTCACCTTTCCGCCCTTACGGCGGCTCACTTTTTGTCTTGTCAAAAAGTGAGCAAAAACCGC
>NZ_VEJQ01000119.1:0-321 GCF_007680745.1 Pseudomonas sp. DE0010 | reverse complement strand
CAGCAGCGCGGCGGCACCGGCCAGAAGCCAACCGGTTGGTTTTAGATACTTCGTTAGTTTCATCTCACGACCTCAGTAGAGCGGCTCATCGTGGTTATTCTCTCAACGTGCCTGTCGCCAGCCTCATGCTCCGCAACGGACAGGCATCCGTGCGGCAGGCTGATGGATTGCAGAAATTGCGGGATTTCGCAGCGCGGTATGGTGCCACAGAGGGGCTGGATATTCGACCCTTTGGTCAGCCGCCGTTCAGGTGTTGCCGCCCGTCAAGCAAGCCGAAATCAGGCGGTGTAAGGCACTGTCATGCGCTGGGTAAGAGTAGCC
>NZ_VEJQ01000118.1:0-321 GCF_007680745.1 Pseudomonas sp. DE0010 | reverse complement strand
CGTAGGGGCCGTATGAATGGAGCGCAGCGTTTTTTGGTTACTTTTTGTCGCGTTTGACAAAAAGTGACTCGCCGTAATGGCGAAAAGGTGATTAAGCGTCGCCATCGCAAATGGACTATGCTCTCTTTCAACACCCACACCAACGCAATCAAACTTAAAACTTAAAACTTAAAACTTAAAACTTAAAACTTAAAAGCGTGGGCGCACATAGCAAGTTGGTATTCGTTGGCGCGGGTGGCGCACGGTCACCTTTCCGCCCTTACGGCGGCTCACTTTTTGTCTTGTCAAAAAGTGAGCAAAAACCGCCTGCTCCTATCATCC
>NZ_VEJQ01000117.1:0-321 GCF_007680745.1 Pseudomonas sp. DE0010 | reverse complement strand
CAACAGCAACAGCAACAGCAACAGCAACAGCAACAGCAACAGCAACAGCAACAGCAACAGCAACAGCAACAGCAACAAGTTATACACTCGATATATTTATGTAAAGCGTATACACCTTTTGAATATCATTCAACATCCAAGTGGGAGCGGCCTTGTTCCGCGACGGGCCGCGCAGCGGACCCATTAATTAGTCCGCTGCGCAGCACCAGGCCGATCCTAGCCGGGATGTGTGCCTATGCGCGACTCTTGATCTTGATCTTGATCTTGATCTTGATCTTGATCTTGATCTTGATCTTGATCTTGATCTTGATCTTGATCTTG
>NZ_VEJQ01000116.1:0-322 GCF_007680745.1 Pseudomonas sp. DE0010 | reverse complement strand
CGCTCTGATGAAGGACCAATAGACTTCCTATGGATTGTGCTTTCCAAGGCTTCATGTTAGCTGCTTTTATTTCTTCGCTGGAAAATCGCTTGTCTAAATTTAGGTCTATTATCGATTTAAGTTTCTCGCGAACTGGGCAGTATTCAGATTCATTTATTAATACTTGGTATTCCGTTTTTTCTTCTATGGACAATGAGCCTTGTATATATAATTTGTAAGCTAATTTTGATCTTGGCGATGTGCTATCTTGCAGGGGAGTATAGTTGCTCCACTCCCATGGACTATGCCGACTGGTAATAAATTCTTGTTCGCACAGCCAGCC
>NZ_VEJQ01000115.1:0-324 GCF_007680745.1 Pseudomonas sp. DE0010 | reverse complement strand
AAACCATGCGCGTTCGCTAGACGGCCTACTTTGTTCGGCGTGATCCCCAGCAACTCGCCCACCTCTCCCGCCTGCATCAGGTGCTGCTCGACGATAGGCAGCGGTATGAGCCGCTGACCGAAGGCAAGTTCAGATAAATGGCTGAGGAGTGCCTGCTTGCTGTTGTCCCCCAGGTTTGGCAGATGGGCCAGCGCCAGCTTGCCGAACTCAACCGCGGCGTCATTTGCTGCCGGCGGCGCAGGCAGCGGAGTAGCCTGCTGGATAGCCCTCTCCAGTTCGTGGAGTCGGCGAATCACCTTGTGCCGTATCGGGATGCTGTAGCCG
>NZ_VEJQ01000114.1:0-325 GCF_007680745.1 Pseudomonas sp. DE0010 | reverse complement strand
CAATTTCGGCACGCTCTTCGATGTCCAGTCCAAGGTCGATGCGGACAGCAACGCCTATACCGCCTTCAACCTCCCGCTGCATACCGATCTGCCGACCCGCGAGTTGCAACCCGGTCTGCAATTCCTGCACTGCCTGGTCAACGACGCACGCGGCGGCAGCAGCACCTTCGTCGATGGTTTCAAACTGGCGGAAGTGCTCAGGGAAGAAGACCCGCAGTCCTTCGAGATCCTCACCAGCCTGCCCATCGAATTCCGCAATCGGGGCAGGTCTTCTGACTATCGCTACCAGGCGCCCATCATTGCCCTGGACGAAAACCAGGAGGTG
>NZ_VEJQ01000113.1:0-325 GCF_007680745.1 Pseudomonas sp. DE0010 | reverse complement strand
CTCCAGGTGTTTCACCCCCAGGCCTTCCACCAGCACCTGCTGGACGAAGGCCTCGGCAGACAACTCGCGCAGCCGCCGATTGAAGTTCAGGCAGAGCACGTTGTCGACGCCCAGGCGCGCGAAGCATTCCAGCTTCTCGCGCAGGCGGGTCAGACGCACCGGCGCGATATCGGGCAGGAAGAATTCCCGCGGCTGAGGTTCGAAGATCACCACGCAACTGGGCACCCCGAGCTCCGCCGCCCGCTCACGCAGCCGCGCGAGGATGGCCTGGTGCCCCAGGTGAACCCCGTCGAAGTTGCCAATGGTGGCAACGCAGCCCTTGGGA
>NZ_VEJQ01000112.1:0-326 GCF_007680745.1 Pseudomonas sp. DE0010 | reverse complement strand
ATAGAGCAGGGCCACAACCAAGAGGCTGGCACTCACCAGGCCGCGCATGAAGCCATAGCGCACGCCCATGAGGATGGGCGCGAACACCACCCAGGGAAAGGCCAGGCCGACCATCAGGGGATCTTCCGGCACCAGCCAGAAACCCAGCCCCAGGGCGGCCGCCGTGACCAGCAGGGTTTCCAGCCAGGACAGGCGGCCACTGGCGCGGGGCGCCAGGGTGTAGTCCTTGTGGACGGATTGCAGGGCCATCAGCGCAGCTGCAGCTCTTGCGCGGTGCCGCGCAGGACCTTTTGCGCGGTGGCGGCCAGGCTCTCGCGCGACCAGCC
>NZ_VEJQ01000111.1:0-327 GCF_007680745.1 Pseudomonas sp. DE0010 | reverse complement strand
CCATGCATGAGTCAGCTCGTCTGGTTTCGTACCGACCTGCGCACCCTCGATCATCCCGCTCTCCACGCCGCCGCCGAACAGGGTCCGGTGGTGGCCGTCTTCCTGCTGAGTCCTGCCCAGTGGCAGGAACATGACGAGGCGGCGGTCAAGGTCGATTTCTGGCTGCGCAATCTCGCCGAACTGGGCAAGACGCTCGGTTCTCTCGGTATCCCCTTGCTGGTGCGTAGCGCCGAGCGCTGGAAACAGGCGCCCCAGGTACTGCTTGAGCTGGCCAGGGAACTGGACCTCGAACACCTGCACTTCAATGACGAATACGGGGTCAACGAA
>NZ_VEJQ01000110.1:0-327 GCF_007680745.1 Pseudomonas sp. DE0010 | reverse complement strand
CCCAGGGGCTCCATCCAGCCTCAACCCACCGGCACCGGATGATGGTGCAGGCAGATCAGTGCCGGACGCTCGGGCGCGGCGCTCAGGGCCTCGTCCAGGGCGACCAGCTGCGCCTGCTCTAGTTCGCCGAACACGCAACCGCGCACGGTGCTGTCGAGCAGGATGAGGCGCCAGGCGCCCAGGTCGGTGACCGTCTCGAGGAAATCGCGATCGCCACAGGCCTTGGCCATGGGCGCGTTCTCGTCATGGTTGCCGGCCAGCCAGCGCATCGGCGCGGCCAGGGGCTCGGCCAGCTCGCAAAAGCGCTGGTAGGAGGCCACGGAGCCG
>NZ_VEJQ01000010.1:0-155327 GCF_007680745.1 Pseudomonas sp. DE0010 | reverse complement strand
TTCAATACTGCTTGGGTTTTTAAGAAACCCTAAACTTGGCTCAGCAATCTCAAATGACTATGTGATTTCTCGCATGGTCACTTGTGATGCTGATAATCTTTCTGACTATCAGTCCGTACTCACAAGCACCCACACGAATTGCTTGATTCGATTTGTTAAAGAGCGTTTGGTTGAGCCTGTTTCGTCTCAACCGAGGCGCGCATTCTACGCTCTCCTCATTGCCTGTCAAGCGTTTATTTGGAAGTTTGTTTCGAGAAACTCGTTCAGCTTCAAAGGCTTGCAGTACTCCAAAGCGTCTACGTGATACCCGACTGCGCTGGAGTGGGGCGAATTATAGACACTAATTTCGTAGCGTCAAGCATTAATCTTATCCGAACGTCATTTGAGTGGAACGCTTAACACTCTATTGCTGTCTGTCACACCGTTGCGCACTATAGTGCGCAACGCCACTCCTAGGTAATCCGTCCCAATGTCCAAACCGCATCGCAACCTGGCTAGCGTGCTGTTCCCAATCGGCCTGCTGCTTATCGCCATGGCATCGATTCAGACCGGTGCTTCGATCGCCAAAAGCATGTTCCCACTCATTGGCGCACAAGGCACCACCTCACTGCGACTGATTTTCGCCAGTTTGATCATGGTTGCGCTGCTACGGCCATGGCGAGCACGCTTCACTACTCGCACCCTGCGTAACGTCGTCATCTATGGCTTGGCGCTCGGCGGAATGAATTTCCTCTTCTATATGTCCTTGCAGACGGTGCCCATTGGCATTGCGGTGGCACTCGAATTCACCGGCCCACTGGCAGTTGCCATATTCGCCTCACGCCGCGCGATCGACTTCATCTGGATCGCGCTGGCCATTTTCGGCCTGCTGATGTTGCTGCCCGCAGGCCATGACGGAGAGGCGCTGGACCCACTGGGCGCCTGCTACGCAATTGGCGCGGGGGCGTGCTGGGCACTTTATATACTCTTCGGCCAACGCGCCGGTGCCGAACATGGCGTGCAGAGCGCAGCGCTGGGAGTGGTGGTCGCAGCACTGTTCATCGCGCCGATCGGCATCGTGCATGCCGGTAGCCTGCTGCTGACGCCCGCGGTTATCCCCATGGCGATCGCTGTAGCGGTATTGTCTACCGCCCTCCCCTATAGCCTGGAGATGGTTGCGCTCACGCGCATGCCCACTCGCACCTTCGGCACCCTCATGAGCATCGAGCCTGCCTTCGGCGCCTTGTCCGGGCTGTTGTTCCTGGGCGAGGTCCTGTCATTTACCCAATGGCTGGCCGTAGGCGCCATTATCGCGGCTTCCGTGGGGACTACGTTGTCCATGCGCCGTAGCCCAGAACCGACGATGGTCGCGGATTGACACGGGAAAACTTTTCGTTGAAAGCTGCATGGGTGTTGTGGCGTCACCGCTCGCTGATTAAGCTGTCCCAGCGCAGTCGAACAGGGACGCTGTACTCTTCAGGATGAACCCGAGCGAAAATGACGGACCCAGGTAGCTGATCCGTCCTGCATTTAAGGACAGGAATGAAACGTATTTTGCTCATCCTGGCCATCTTGGCTATTGCTGGATGTGCCGCCACGGCTAAAACCGAGGTCAAACGGGGCAAGAAAGGCCTGCATATCAACTGCTCCGGCCTGTCTTCTTCGTGGGACAACTGCTACAGCAAGGCCGCTAGCGCCTGCACCACTCGCGGATACCGCGTCGTCGCCCGTTCAGGCGACAGCGACGAAGAGGACGGCGATTATCTATTTGGCATCAACCCTGCCGGCTACACCAGCCGCAGCATGATCGTCATTTGCAAGTGACCGGGGCAGCCTGATGGCTGCCCCCATATGCCTTAGATCGCCTCAGTACGTGACAACAACCACGCCAGCGCCTTTCCGTCCAGCAGTGGGGCCAATCGCTCGCGCACCCTGGCATGGTAACTATTGAGCCAGCAAACCTCCTGCTCAGTCAGCCGCTGCGCCAGCAAGCAACGCGTATCGATGGGGCACAGCGTCAAGGTCTCGAAATCGAGAAAATCACCGAATGCACTGCGGCCGCCGCTTCGCGCGGCGACCAGGTTTTCAATCCGCACCCCCCATTGTCCAGGTCGGTAGGTGCCAGGCTCGATTGAACTGATCATGCCTTCTTGCATGGCGGTCTGCGGCGCGGCCGCTGCCTGATAGGCAATCACCTGAGGCCCTTCATGAACATTCAGGAAATAGCCCACTCCATGGCCGGTGCCGTGGCCGTAATCGACCTGGTCGGCCCAGAGGGGCGCACGGGCTATGGCGTCAAGCATGGGCGACAGCACGCCCCGCGGGAAGGTCGCCTGCGACAGCGCTATCATGCCTTTCAGCACACGGGTGCAATCGAGCTTCTGCAGGTCGCTCGGTTGCCCGATGGGGACCATACGCGTGATATCCGTGGTCCCACCCAGGTATTGGCCGCCAGAGTCAATGAGCAGCAGGCCGTAGCCCTTGATCACTGCGTGTGACTGATCAGTGGCCCGATAGTGGGGCATCGCACCATTGGCATTGAAGGCAGCAATGGTCGAGAAGCTCAACGAAACGAAGCCCGGCCGCCGGGCGCGCGCGGCGGTGAGTTGCTCATCGACGGTCAGCTCGGTCACCACCTGGGTCGCGAGCGCTTCTTCAAACCAGGCGAAAAATTCGCACAAGGCCGCGCCGTCCTGCTCCATCGCCCTACGAACATGCTCAAGTTCGCCCTCAGCCTTGCACGCCTTGCTCAGGGTACTGGGATTCGAGCCTTCCACGAGCACTACCCCTTCGCCTAGCGGCTCGAGCAACCCGCACGTCACCCGCGCTGGATCCACCAACAAGCGACTACCAGGTGGCAACTGACCAAGGGCGCCGGTAGCCTCGGTGTAGTCTCGCACTTCGATGCCATCCTCGCGCAGCCCCTGACGCAGGGGTTCATCGACTTTTCCCGAGGCAATGAAAAGCTGCACGCGCCGCGCATCGATCAGGGCAAACGCCAGGAACACCGGATTGTAAGACACATCGCTACCGCGCAAGTTGAACAACCAGGCAATGTCATCCAGGGTGGCGATGAAATGACTGTCCGCACCTTTGGCATGCATCGCCTGCCGCACCTGCGCCAGCTTCTGCGCACGACCCACTACTGCGTAGGGCGCGAGATGTGAATACACCGGGTTGGACGGTAGCGTCGGCCGGTCGCTCCAAACGCGACCCAGCACATCCTGGTCAGTCACCAACCTTGCGCCTCGCTGGCCAAGGCGCTCTCGCAACTGGCGAGCCGAAGCCAAAGCCATCGCACGACCATCTACGCTGGCGCAACCCTGCGGTTGCACATGTTCAGCCAACCAGTCCAGAGCGCTCGGCTGCCCGGGTGACAATTTCATCAATTCGATGCCGCTACCTGCCAGCTCTCGCTCAGCCTGCTCCCAGTAGCGGCTATCGACCCACAGCCCGGCAAACTGCTGGCTTATGACCAGGGTGCCGACCGAACCAGTGAAGCCCGACAGCCACTGGCGGCCTTGCCAGTAGCCTGGCAGATACTCGGAAAGATGAGGGTCTGCCGATGGAACCAGCAAGGCGTCAAGCCCTTCTGCGGCCATGGCCTTACGCGTCGCGGCAAGACGCTGGGCCGTGGTCTGTTGGAGAGTGGTGTGCACGATCATGCCCTTATCTGTGGCGACATCCGTTATGCCTGAGCGCTTGATGATGGAATAGCTGCCCGCGGCCTGCAATCAACAATCTCCGTGCTGCACGCTTCTGAGAAAGGTCCTACGCCAGACCCTACCATTGATCCTGCCATGCTGAACTTCACCTACGTCCCGGATTCAGAGGCAGTACAGCCCCCTTGCAAGGCGGATCGTCATGCCCAGTGTCTGTCATCGCAAACAGGGCGTCGTGGTACTTGACACTCGGCCCCACACGCCCGACCACGAGCACGCCGTGTACCGTAAGCTATCGGAAGGCTTCGCACAGTTGCTGGACTGCTCTGTGGTGGACCTGCACGAAGCGCCACAGGCGGACGCTTCGTATTACTACATGCTCACCCAGCCTTTGGTCGACACCGCAGATCTGACAGCACTGGGTATAAAAAGCGAAGCCGATTTTTTTGGCGGTGCCGTCGCTCATCCGTTCATGGCCACCAAGGCCATTTCACACCCGCTGCCGCCAGGTGCTCCACCAAAGCCTGATTGGCCTGAGGCATTTGCCCGGCAGGCCTGCGACGCGCTGCTCAAGGGCTACACCGTATTCGACAAGGCCACCGCCCGGCACGCGGCACAACTTTTGTTAATCACAGGGCCTGTACGACTGAAACCCGTACGCGCATGCGCGGGTCGAGGGCAGGCCGTGTTCTCCACGCTCGAAGAACTTGAACCCCTACTCTGTGCGATGGATGACGCAGAACTCTCGACTTGGGGCCTGGTGCTGGAACAGAACCTGAGCCACGTCGAGACGTTCAGCGTCGGCCAGGTACGGGTCGCAGGCTTGGTCTGCAGCTATTACGGCACACAGCAACTCACCCAAGATCACCAAGGTGTCGAGGTATACGGCGGCTCTGACCTGACCTTCGTACGAGGAGGCTTTGCGTCTCTGCTGGCCGGCCCCTTGGAAAAGAGCGTTCGCGTGGCGATTGAGCAGGCAATGACTTATGACCAAGCTGCCGATCAACATTTACCTGGCTTCATCGCCTCACGCCGCAATTACGACATCGCCCGCGGCACCGATACCAAAGGCGACATTTGCAGTGGCGTGCTGGAACAATCCTGGCGGATGGGCGGTGCCAGCAGCGCCGAATTGCTCGCCCTGCAGGCATTCGCTGCCAACGCCAGGGTCGATCGAGTGCGCGCTAGCACCCACGAAGTCTTCGGCACGCCCGCGCTACCGGCGGATGCCACACTCTTCTACCAAGGAAACGACAGTGAACTCGGACAACTCACCAAATACGCGCGGCTGCGACACGTTGGCCATTCAGAGTGAGACGATAGAGCTGCCGGTGAACGGGGATACCATCTGCGCGACGCTGGTCAGCCCCGGCAGCAAAATCCCCGGCATCCTGTTCGTCCACGGCTGGGGCGGCAGCCAGCAGCGTGACCTTGCCAGAGCGCGACACATCACAGGACTTGGCTGCGTCTGCATGACCTTCGATCTGCGCGGCCACGAGAAAACCCAAAGTCAGCGCCTGACGGTAACGCGAGAGCAGAATTTGCAGGATCTGCTAACAGCCTACGACCGGCTCATCAGCCACCCCACTGTGGACCCCAACGCCATCGCCGTGATCGGCAGCAGCTACGGCGGCTACCTGGCTACTTTGTTGACCTCGATGCGCCCGGTCCGCTGGCTGGCCCTGCGGGTACCGGCCATGTACTGGGACGAAGAATGGAATACGCCCAAGCAGTCCCTGGACCGACAACGGCTCAATGACTATCGCCGTCGCCCCTTGGCGCCGTCTGACAACCGTGCTCTGGCCGCCTGCGCCGAGTTTGCCGGCGATGTTCTGCTGGTCGAATCCGAGCATGATGACTACGTACCCCACAGCACGCTGATGAGTTACCGGTCAGCCTTCGGCAGTGCCCACTCGCTCACCCACCGGATTGTCGACGGCGCCGATCACGGCCTGTCCACCGAAGAGAGCCAGAAGGCCTACAGTGCACTGCTGGCGGCATGGATCAGCGAAATGGTCATTGGTGCTCGCCTGGACCGCTATCCCCACTACGCACCCTGGTACGCGTGAAGCTCACTCCACCTGGCAGTACAACGCTCCGTCTGGATGGCGAGCCAGACTTCGCAGGGCCGTGAAAGCGGCAAAGTTCACGGCGCTGGCGTGATACTGCTGGAGTAGACCCAGAAACGAACCGTCCAGCACTTGCTCGATGGCCGCCTCACAGGCCTCCCGGTTGGTCCACTGCAGCGACTGAAGCAAACAATTGCCATCTTCGCTCACCTGAACACTGACCGCCCGGAGGTCTTCAAAGCGCGCTGCCAGGGACTCACTGCGCTGCATCAATGCCTGGGCCAATGCTTGCTGAAAGACGACGGCGACCCGATATTCGATCATCTGGTTGTACCAGATGGCTGAGACACTTCCTGACATCGACAACCTCCTGACAGGGGATACACATTGCAATGCCCGGAAGGTTAAAACCTCAACCAATCTCGAGGTCAAGAGGGTCGCTACTCCATGCACCCCGCTCCTCAGGCGTTGAAGTCACGCCCTGCCGTCGAAATGCACTGGGGGTAATGCCTGTGGCGCGCTGAAATACCTTGCGAAACGCACCGGGGTCGCGATAACCGACATCCCAAGCGATCTGGTCGACTGTCCTAAGTGTGAACTCAAGCAAACGTGCTGCCCGGCATACTCTGATCTGCTGACAGTACTCGGTGGGGCGCAAGCCTGTAGCCAAGCGAAATCGCCTCAAAAACGTGCGCGGCTCCAGGCTGGCGCACGCTGCCATCGCTGCGAGGCCCGCCGTCCGCGCGCCCGTAGCCTGCAACCAGTGCTGTACCTTCAGGACCGCTTCATCGCCATGATCAAGCAACGGGTTGAGGCGAGTGCCGGGCAAAGCGGCAGGTATCGGATCTACCGCCAGAAAGTTCGCAGTTTCAGCGGCAACGGTATTGCCCATGAATCGCTGCACCAAGCTCAGGCCCAGACTGGTCCAGGCCATCAGGCCAGCGGAGCTGACGATATCGCCGTCGTCGAGCAACACCTGTTGAGCCTCAGCCCTGATGTGCGGGTAACGCGCCTTCAGTAGCTGCACATGATTGCGATGGGCGCATGCGGTGCGTCCATCCAGCAGACCACAGTCCGCTATGAAGAAAACCCCGATGCACACCGAGGCCAGAACGGTGCCTTCCTGGTGCAATCGGCGCAAAGCCGAGCGATGGCGAGCCAGGCAGGCATCGTGGGGAACGGCGTGCAAACTTGGCGGGATGATCAGAACACGCAGTCTCGCATCCCTGTCATCCCTTGGAGGAGCCTCAGGCAGCAGTTCTTCCTCTGCACCCACCCCCCATACGCTGATACGCACACGAGGCGCTTGGGCCGCACCCAACCCGTCAGCCATACGGTTAGCCACGTCGAACAGGTCGTGCAGGCCGTGGATCGCTGCCTCCTGCGCATCGGGATAGCGAAGCAGGCCAATCTCGATAAAACGAGCCATGTCAGTTTTGCCCCGCATAGTGTCTTTCGTGCCAATTCACCCCTATCACGCGACAGCCTATAACTAAGCAACAGTCAAAACCACTGCCCCCGGAGGCAACATGAGCACTCACGCACTGATCATCATCGATATCCAGAACGACTATTTCCCAGGCGGCAAATGGCCTCTGGAAGGTGTCGAGCGCGCCGCTGAAAATGCGGCCCGCCTGCTCCAGGCTGCCCGCGACGCGAACGACCTCATCGTGCATGTACGCCACGAGTTCGACAGCGCCGACGCCCCCTTTTTTGCTCCAGGCTCTTCGGGCGCAGCCATTCACCCGAGTGTTCAGCCGATGCCTGGAGAGACTGTGATTCTCAAACACAAGGTCAACGCTTTTCTCTCGACCGATCTTGCGCAGACGCTCGAACGCCAGGGCATCAGGTCGCTGACTGTCGTGGGCAGCATGAGCCACATGTGCATCGATGCAGCGGTGCGCGCAGCAGCTGACCTCGGGTACGAAGTCACGGTCGCCCATGATGCCTGCGCCACGCTGGCCCTGGAGTTCAACGGCAAACGGGTACCTGCTGCACAGGTGCATGAGGCATCGATGGCTGCACTGGCGTTCGCCTATGCCTCGGTGCGCAGCACCGATGCATTGCTCCAAGAGGCTGCTGGCCACGCCTGATCGCCACTTTAGATCACTACATTGCGTACAAACTTCACTGCGACCGCGCCATCGTTGCGATAGGCGTAACGGCAATTGCTGGCGAATACGTGAAAGCGTCCCTGCTCGAGTCGGTGCTCGACACCCTCGATAATCAGCGTCAGTACACCTTCGACCACGTAGATCTGCTCGCTCCAGCCTTCGGCATCTGCCTCGCTGCGATAGTGTTCGCCGACCGCCAGGGTCCATTCCCACAGCTCAACTTCGCGACGGGCCATGCTGCTTGCCAGCAGGATGGCCCGGCTTTGCGGATGCTCACCCGCCCAGGCCAGCTCTTCGATACGACCAGGGTTACGCTGGTCAGGCGCCTGGATCAATGTGCTGAACGCCACCCCGAGTGCCTCGGCGATGAGGTCGAGCGTAGTGAGGCTGACATTTTTCTCGCCAGCCTCGATCGCCACCAGCATGCGACGGCTGACACCTGAACGCTCGGCCAATGTTGCCTGGCTGATGCCAGCAGCGTTGCGCAGACTGCGAACATTCAAGCTCACGTGTTGCAGCACCGAAGCACGATGCGAGGCGTCGTTGTGCACTATATTGCTCATCCCTAGTTGTTGCGCAGTATACTGCCCACTTTGCGCCGATTGTGCGCCCTGTCCTACGAGCCTGCAACCGCATGAATAAGTCACGCCCGCAACGTCCCACCTTTTCGTTCCGTCTTAGCAAAGCCGAGTGGGTGCTGGTGTTCATCACCATGTTATGGGGCGGTACATTCCTGCTGGTGCACAACGTGATGACCGTCAGTGGCCCCATGTTTTTCGTGGGCTTGCGCTTCGCCGCGGCGGCCCTGTTCGTCGGCATGGTCTCGGCCCGCGCCTTGCCGGGGTTAACCCTTGTCGAATTCAAGGCAGGCCTGTCGATTGGCGTATTGATCATGTTGGGCTACGGCCTGCAGACCATGGGTCTGCAGACGATCAGCAGCAGCCAGTCGGCGTTCATCACGGCGCTTTACGTGCCCTTCGTACCCTTGCTGCAATGGCTGGTGCTGGGTCGGCGCCCGGGCCTGATGCCCAGCCTTGGGATAGGCCTGGCATTCGTTGGGTTGGTCCTGCTCGCCGGGCCGCAGGCCGGTAGCCTGCACATGAGCGAAGGCGAGGTGGTGACATTGATCAGCGCCGTCGCCATCGCCGGCGAAATCATTCTGATCAGCCGCTTTGCCGGGCGCGTCGACGTTCGCCGCGTTACTGTGGTGCAACTGGCAACGGCCTCGGCGCTGGCATTCATGATGATGCTGCCTACCCAGGAATCGGTACCCGATTTCTCTTGGCTTTTGCTGAGCAGTGCGATTGGCTTGGGCCTGATGAGCGCGATTATCCAGGTGGCGATGAACTGGGCACAAAAATCGGTATCACCCACCCGGGCCACGTTGATCTATGCCGGTGAGCCAGTGTGGGCCGGCCTGGTCGGACGGCTAGCGGGAGAGCGCCTGCCGGGGTTGGCACTGTTGGGCGGCCTGCTGATCGTCATCGCCGTGGTCATCAGCGAGTTGCGCGTGCGCCGCAGGCCAGAATCTGCTGGTACTGAACTTGCACAGAATGAACGTCAACTCAAGACCGGTCTCTAAAGCTCCGACTATCCTCTGTAAAAAACTGTTATAAAAAAACAGCCTGTCACAGCCCTTTTGTAGGATTCTGCGACAGGTTGTGTGTTGGTCGATGACCCGTTCGGCACGTATGATCCTTGGAAAACCTCTCAGAATAGAACTCTATGTCTTTGATAGTGCTATTGCTTCTGCCGTTCGTGGGCAGTTTGCTGGCAGCCGCGCTGCCGCACAACGCACGTAACGCCGAGTCCATACTCGCCGGGCTCGTGGCCTTGGTCGGCACCGTCCAGGTAGCACTTCTCTATCCACAGGTGGCCCACGGCGGGGTCATTCGTGAAGAATTCCTGTGGCTACCTAGCCTTGGGCTCAACTTCGTACTGCGCATGGACGGCTTTGCCTGGCTGTTCTCACTGCTGGTGCTGGGCATCGGTACGTTGGTGTCTCTATACGCGCGCTACTACATGTCGCCACAAGACCCAGTGCCGCGATTCTTTGCCTTCTTCCTTGCATTCATGGGCGCCATGCTCGGGCTGGTGTTGTCGGGCAACCTTCTGCAACTGGTGTTTTTCTGGGAGCTCACCAGCCTCTTTTCCTTCCTCTTGATAGGCTACTGGCATCACCGGGCCGACGCGCGCCGTGGCGCCTACATGGCGCTGATGGTCACCGGTGCCGGTGGCTTGTGCCTGCTGGTAGGGGCGCTGCTGCTCGGCCATGTGGTGGGCAGCTATGACCTGGACAAGGTCCTGGCTGCAGGTGACACCATACGCCAGCACGCACTTTACCCAGTGCTGTTGCCGCTAATCCTGATCGGCGCCCTGAGCAAGAGCGCGCAATTTCCCTTCCACTTCTGGCTGCCGCATGCCATGGCGGCGCCCACGCCGGTGTCGGCGTACCTGCACTCGGCAACCATGGTCAAAGCCGGCGTATTTTTGCTGGCGCGCCTATGGCCAGTGCTGTCGGGCACCGACGAATGGTTCTGGATAGTCGGTGGTGCTGGCGCGCTGACGCTGCTGCTCGGTGCCTTCGCAGCGATGTTCCAGAATGATCTCAAGGGCCTTCTGGCCTATTCGACCATCAGCCACCTGGGCCTCATCACGCTGTTGCTGGGCCTGAACAGCTCGTTGGCCGCCGTGGCGGCGGTCTTTCACATTCTCAATCACGCGACCTTCAAGGCATCGCTGTTCATGGCCGCCGGCATTATCGACCACGAAAGTGGTACGCGTGACATCCGGCGCCTGAGCGGCCTGGTCCGACTCGTTCCCTACACGGCCACCCTGGCCATGGTCGCCAGCGCCTCCATGGCGGGGGTGCCGCTAATGAACGGCTTCCTGTCCAAGGAAATGTTCTTCGCCGAAACCGTGTTCATCACCTCCAGCGCCTGGGTCGAAGCCATGCTTCCGGTGATCGCCACCCTGGCCGGCACATTCAGCGTGGCCTATGCGCTGCGCTTCACGGTCGATGTGTTTTTCGGTCCCACTGCCCAGGACCTGCCGCATACACCCCACGAACCCCCGCGCTGGATGCGCGCGCCGGTCGAGCTGCTGGTGCTGACATGCCTGGTAGTCGGTATTTTCCCCGCCCAGTCCGTAGGCCCCTTGCTGGCCGCTGCGGCACTGCCGGTTGTAGGGGGTACGCTACCCGAGTACAGCCTGGCCATCTGGCACGGCTGGAATGCGCCCTTGATCATGAGCCTGGTGGCCATGAGCGGTGGCGTGGTCCTCTACCTGCTGTTGCGCAAGCAACTGCGACGTGGCCGCTTCCCCTGCCCTCCCGTGATGGGCCGATTCGATGGCAAGCGCCTGTTTGAGTATGGCCAGGTGCAGTTGATGCTGATGGCGCGACGTATCGAGCACCTGCTTACCAGCCGGCGCCTGCAGGCGCAGTTGTTCATGCTGGTGGTAGCCGCATTCCTCGCGGGCCTGACACCCATGCTCCACAGTGGCCTGACCTGGGGCGAGCGGCCAAAGATCCCAGGGTCAGGCGTGTTCGTCGCACTCTGGGTGATCGCCATTGCCTGCGCGATCGGCGCGGCCTACCAAGCCAAGTACCACCGTCTGGCGGCCCTGACCATGGTCAGTGTGTGCGGCTTGATGACCTGTATCACCTTCGTGTGGTTCTCTGCGCCTGATCTGGCCTTGACCCAGCTGGTTGTCGAAGTGGTGACCACTGTCCTGATCCTTCTTGGCCTGCGCTGGCTTCCACGTCGTATCGAGGGGGTGTCGCCTCTGCCCGGCAGGTTCGACCGCGCCCGCGTGCGTCGCCTGCGCGACCTGCTACTGGCGGTGCTGGTAGGCGCCGGCATGGCCGTGCTGTCCTACGCCATGCTCACCCGCCCTACGCCTAACGACATCTCCTCGTTCTACCTGAGCCGTGCGCTGCCCCAAGGTGGTGGCACCAATGTGGTCAACGTGATGCTGGTGGATTTCCGCGGCTTCGATACCCTGGGCGAAATCACCGTGCTGGTCGCGGTGGGGTTGACCGTTTTCGCGCTTCTGCGTCGCTTCCGCCCTCCCAAGGAAAGCATGCAATTGCCGACCCAGCAGCGCCAACTGGCACCTGATGTCGTCACCGACCTGATCAACCCGCGCCACGCTGCCGATACCGCTCTGGGCTTCATGATGGTGCCCGCCGTGCTGGTGCGCCTGTTGCTGCCTATCGCGCTGCTGGTATCGATGTACCTGTTCATGCGTGGTCATAATCAGCCGGGCGGCGGCTTCGTCGCCGGGTTGGTGACTTCGGTGGCGTTCATTCTGCAATACATGGTCGCAGGCACCCAGTGGGTCGAAGCGCAGATGCGCCTGCGGCCCTTGCGCTGGATGGGCACCGGTCTGCTCTGTGCAACCTTGACCGGTGGCGGCGCCATCGCGCTCGGTTACCCGTTCCTGACCACCCATACGGCGCACCTGCATCTTCCTCTGCTCGGAGACATCCATCTGGCAAGCGCACTGTTCTTCGACGTCGGTGTGTTCACCGTGGTCGTCGGATCGACCCTTTTGATACTCACGGCCCTGGCCCACCAGTCGGTACGTGCCTATCGCCCGGCCAGTCCAGGCAAGACCCGTAAAACAGGAGCCGCCTGATGGAAGAAGTGATCGCAGTGGCCATTGGCGTGCTTGCCGCCTCCGGAGTCTGGTTGGTGCTGCGCCCGCGCACATACCAGGTGATCATGGGCTTGTGCCTGCTTTCCTATGGGGTCAACCTCTTCATTTTCAGCATGGGCAGCCTGTTCATCGGCAAGGAGCCCATCATCAAGCAAGGCGTTACCCAGGACCTGTTGCACTACACCGATCCGCTGCCACAGGCCTTGGTACTCACGGCAATCGTCATCAGCTTCGCCATGACCGCCCTGTTTCTCGTGGTACTGCTGGCATCGCGCGGCCTGACCGGCACCGACCACGTAGATGGCCGGGAGCGTGAGGAATGAGCGGCATGAGCCAACTGATCGTTGCCCCTATCCTGTTGCCGTTGATTACAGCGGCAGTCATGTTGCTGCTGGGCGAAAAGCATCGATTGATCAAGGCACGGCTGAACCTGCTGTCGACCTGCGCCGGTCTTGGCATTGCCATCAGCCTGCTGCTTTGGGTCCGTACCCAGGGCCAGGCAGAATCGATCGGCGTCTACCTGCCGGGCAACTGGCCAGCCCCGTTTGGCATCGTGCTGGTGGTGGACCACCTGTCGGCGCTGATGCTGACCCTGACCGGCGTCATCGGGCTAAGCGCCCTGCTGTTCGCACGGGCACGCTGGGATGGCGCCGGTGCAAGTTTTCATGCGCTGTTCCAGATTCAGTTGATGGGCCTGTACGGCGCATTCCTGACGGCAGACCTGTTCAACCTGTTCGTGTTCTTCGAAGTGCTGTTGGCAGCTTCATACGGCCTTCTGCTGCACGGATCCGGCCGCGCACGTGTGCGAGCCGGCTTGCACTACATCGCCGTCAACCTCTTCGCCTCCTCGTTGTTCCTGATTGGCGCGGCAATGCTGTATGGCGTGACGGGTACGTTGAGCCTTGCGGACCTTGCCCTGAAGATTCCGCTGGTACCCGAGGCCGACCGCGGCCTGCTGCATGCAGGCGCAGCGATTCTGGCCATGGCGTTCCTGGTCAAAGCGGGCATCTGGCCCCTGAACTTCTGGCTGGTGCCAGCCTATGCGTCTGCCAGCGCGCCAGTGGCTGCCCTCTTTGCAATCATGACCAAGGTGGGGCTGTATGCGGTGCTGCGGGTGTGGACGCTGCTCTTCTCCGGGCAAGCAGGGGCATCGGCACACTTCGGGGCAGATTGGCTGGTCTACGGAGGCTTGGCGACCCTGGCCATGGCAGCGGTGTCGATCCTGGCAGCGCAGCGCCTGGAACGCATGGCGGCGTTGAGTATCCTGGTATCGGCTGGCACCTTGCTGGGGGCGGTGGGCTTTGCGCAATTGGCATTGACTGGAGCCGCGCTGTTCTACCTCGTGAATTCTACCCTGGCCTTGTGCGCATTGTTCCTGTTGGCCGAACTCATCGAGCGCTCGCGATCTGCCAATGAGTTGCCATTGGACGAGGAAGAAGACGCCATGCCGGCCTTGCTGGAATCACTTCACCCTCCAAAAGGGATCAACCTCGATGACGACCAGAAGGCCGTCATCGGTCAGGTCATTCCCTGGACCATGGCTTTCCTGGGCTTGAGCTTCATCGCCTGCGCCTTGTTGATCATCGGCATGCCACCCCTTTCCGGCTTCGTCGCCAAGCTCAACCTCATCAGTGCCTTGTTCAACCCCAACGGCCTGGGGGTTCCGAGCCAAAACACCCTCGGTGCCGCTGGCTGGGGCCTTGTGGCCTTGCTGGTACTGTCTGGAATGGCATCGCTGATCGCGTTTGGACGCGTCGGCATCCAACGCTTCTGGAAACCCGAAGAGCGGCCCTCTCCAGTGCTCAGGCGTTTCGAATGCCTTCCGATCGTGATCCTGCTGGGCTTGTGCATGTTGCTCAGCATCAAGGCCGAGCCGCTGCTGCGCTACAGCCTGGACACAGCTGCCAGCCTTCAGGCGCCCGATGCCTACATCGATGCAGTCATGGCCGCGCAGCCAAAACCTGGTCCCACCTCGCTCGACGTTCAGGTGCAGCCATGACCCGACTATTTCCCGCCCCTCTGCTATCGGCATGCCTGTTCGGCCTGTGGCTGTTGCTCAACCTGTCGCTGAGTCCGGGTAACCTCATCCTCGCCGCCGCACTGGGGATACTGGCTCCGCTGCTGATGGCGCCCTTGCGGCCGCAACATGCCCATGTCCGACGCCCCCTGGTCATCGTCAAACTGATAGGCCGGGTTGGCGTGGACGTCATCCTGTCCAACCTGCAGGTCGCTCGCGGCGTGCTGGGTGCCGGGAGGCGGCCGCCACGCTCAGTCTTCGTTCATATCCCCCTGGACCTGCGTGAACCCCATGGGCTTGCAGCGCTGTCCATGATCACGACGGTGATCCCTGGAACCATCTGGTCGGAACTGGCCCTGGACCGTAGCGTGCTACTGCTGCACGTATTCGATCTGGATGATGAAGCGGCGTTCGTCCAGCATTTCAAGGACGTCTATGAGCGTCCCTTGATGGAGATTTTTCAATGAGTGGACTGCTCGCCAACGCTGTTCTTGTCAGCTTGTTCATCTTTGCGCTGGCTATGTGCCTAACCCTGATCCGCCTATTCCGAGGGCCTTCGGCGCAGGACAGGGTTTTGGCTCTAGATTACCTGTACATTCTGGCAATGCTGACCATGCTGGTGCTGGGCATCAGGTATGCCAGTGACACGTATTTCGAAGGGGCGTTGCTCATTGCGTTGTTTGGCTTCGTGGGCTCCTTCGCCCTGGCCAAGTTCCTGCTGCGTGGAGAGGTGATCGAATGACCGAGACACTCGATCTACCGTTCTGGCTGGAAATGATCACAGCCATACTGCTGGTAGCTGGCAGTCTTTTTGCGCTGATCGGTGCGATTGGCCTACTGCGCCTGAAAGACTATTTCCAACGCATGCATCCCCCAGCACTGGCCTCGACCATAGGGGCCTGGTGCGTCGCGCTTGGCTCGATCATCTATTTTTCGTGGCTGAAGGAGTCGCTGGTGCTGCATGCATGGCTGATTCCCGTGCTGCTATCGATCACAGTGCCAGTGACTACCTTGTTACTGGCCCGCGCAGGGCTGTTTCGCAAGCGTCAGGCCAAAGAGCCGGTACCCGAGGAGGTCAGCAGCGGCCTGGATCGTGGTAACTGACCGCGCTTAGCCTGGCTGCTCACTCAGCCGCTGCAGTGCTCGCCTGACCATGGCCACGTAATGGGGCGGGCCCTGGGTATACAACTCGGCGGCTACCCAGTCCAACCATCGCCCGCCCACCGCTTCACGTGCTGCGAGCAGCCGCTGCGCCTCAGCCATGGCGCGCGCCTAGTGCTCACGGTGATAGCGTTCCCGTGATCCAGGCGCTTGCTCTGGCAGCGTCACTCGCTTGCCTTGAACGTCGTCAGCTCACCCTTGCGCCATTTCGCAACCTTGCCGGTTACAGCCTTCAACAGCTTGCCTAGCCCTTCCTGAATTTGCTGCTCGGCGGCAAACACCAGCATCACGCCATGGCCTTCCCGCAATACGATCCCCTCGCCTTCCGGAACCGATACGAACGCGTAGTCGCCAACGCCGTAGACATTGAGCTTGATGTCGCGAAAACGCATTTCCAGCTTGCCGCCTTCGCGGCTGGGCAGCACGGCGGCACGAAAATGGTCGCCGACTTTCAACTCAAGGCGCTGCTTGTCATCGACCACCAGCGCATTTTGCGTGTCGATCTCGGCCATGTAGAGGCCATCAGGGTTTTGCTCGGTGACATAGACGAATCGACCCTGGAACAGCTGGGCCAGTTTCCCGCGCAAATCGCCAAGGGCGAACAACGCGTGTGTATCAAGAGTGCTGACTGCCAATGAAGTAATCCTCAACCGTTTACAACCCGCCCTCGCAGGAGCTCGCGAAGCACGGCCATTTCAAATCGATAGGCAATAAGATTAATAAAACGCTGGGCGACATGTCTGTGCCCGCTGACGATGCAGCGTGCAGGATTTTTCACTCTAACGGCCGGCGTTGCTGTCGCTTGCATACCCTTGGGCCATACCCAAGCGCTACCGGCGTAACGTCTGACATTGCACGTCCATGAAAATGCGATTCCGGATGGGTGCGTGGTCTTGGCGCCTGATGGCGACTCGCACAGTGTCGTCGGTGGGGATATCCGAAGACAGTGAAATCCATGAGAGACGCCCTGTTTTAACAGGCTTGCCGGTTATTGCGCAACTGCTCCAGGCAAATTGCATGGGTCGTTGCGGCTTGATTTCCGAAATGCAAAAAGCCCCACGAATCGCTCCATGGGGCTTGGCAACCTGAACGGCTCAGGCCTGACGCTGATGGCGATCAAGCTGCTCGTGGCGCTCTTGGGCTTCGATGCAGTACTTGGTGGTTGGACTGATCAGCAAGCGCTTAAGACCAATTGGTTCACCGCTGTCGTCGCACCAGCCGAAGCTCTCGTCGGCAATACGGTCAAGCGCCATCTCCAGTTGCGGGAGCAGGCGCTGATCGCGATCGATGGCATTCACCAGCCAGCTACGCTCTTCTTCGACCGATGCCACATCGGCAGGATCCGAGGGGGTATCCAGGCCTTCAATGGTGGCACGGCTCAGCTCGATGCGTTCATGGGTCTCGACTTTCATCGCTTGCAGCAGCTGAGTGAAGAAGCTCAGCTGTTCAGCGTTCATGTAGTCATCGGCCGGCATGGCCAGCAACTGTTCCTTGGTCATCGATTTCTCTATGAAAATAGGTGCATTTGGGCGATACGTTTGCCGCTGATGCTTTGGCATCGGCAGCGGAAATTTTTCGAGCGCCAGTCGGCACTCTTTAACAAGGGGCGGCAGTCTAAGGCGCAGCGTCGCCTTGAGCAACAGCAAAATGGGGTGGCGTTGGCATTCGCTGCTTACGATCCGCCGGCCGGTGCTTGCATTTGAAGGTATAAGCGCGAGTTTGAGCAGTGCGGGTAGATTCGACGGCATGTTTACTGCAATGCAGCAGTAACGTTGAAAATTATGATGCCTTGAAACCTCGATAACGCTATAGGGGAGCGCTTCGCACTCCATCGCGGGACAAGCCCGCTCCTACAGAGGGAGTTTTGAACATACGCACATTATAAGATTCGCTGTAATAAACAGGTACGAGGCAGCAGCTACTGAGCGCATCGCAAACTTCTTTAAACTCCAGATCAACACATATAGCTAATTCCTGCTCTTGCTTTGGCTTTGGCTTTTGATCTTGCTTTTGATCTTCGCGACTTCAGGAGGCCGAACGCAGGTCTTGCGGAGGGAGGTGACAGGCATGGATGCCTGTCAAGCGCTGGGCCCCAGGATGGGGCCTACAGCGCGGTCCTCCCGGGAGCAAGGCCGGAGTGAGGGAACCCCGAAGCGCAGCGTAGGGGCCGTATGAATGGAGCACAGCGTTTTTTGGTTACTTTTTGTCGCGTTTGACAAAAAGTGACTCGCCGTAAGGGCGAAAAGGTGATTAAGCGTCGCCATCGCCAATGGACTATGCTCTCTTTCAACACCCACACCAACGCAATCAAAATCCAAACTTCAAACTTCAAACTTCAAACTTCAAACTTCAAAGCGTGGGCACATATAGCAAGTTGGTATTCATTAGCGCGGGTGGCGCGCAGTCACCTTTCCGCCCTTACGGCGGCTCACTTTTTGCCTTCGGTATGTGTCAAAAAGTGAGCAAAAACCGCCGTGCCCCATTCCTTGTCGCACCGCAATCCGATCCGACCTATATGAAAATGCTTTGGATAAGGGGCAAAGGGCAGGTAAGGGTCAATGGAACGGGGCAAGAGGAAAGGCCCTACCCGAAAAGGCCAAAAGGCTCTCCCGCCCAGCCCATCACCAGGATGCCGCCATGCTGTCGTTGTTCCGGCACAAACGGGCGCCGCTTGCGACCAACGCTCCCGAAGCACCTTCCACCGAACCAGCCAAAGGGCTGACGCGGCCGGGACCGGCCGCGTCCCTGTTGGCAACACCACGTCGGCAGAAGCTTCTTGAGCACATCTGGCAGCGTACGTCGCTCTCCCACCGACAGTTCGCGTCGCTGTACCTTGCGCCACTGGAACGCTATGCGAGCCTGGCCCAGCAGTTCCCAGCTTCTGAGAGCCACCACCATGCCTATCCCGGAGGCATGCTGGATCACGGCTTGGAGATCGTTGCCTAAGCCCTCAAGCTGCGCCAGTCCGATCTTTTGCCTGCCGGCACGACGCCGGAAGATCAGGCCGCGCAGTCCGAGGCCTGGACCGCCGCCGTGGCCTACGCTGCCTTGCTCCATGACCTCGGCAAACTCGCCGTCGACCTGTACGTGGAATATGGTGACGGCACGATCTGGCACCCCTGGCACGGTCCCGTCCAGCGGCCGTATCGCTTCCGCTACCGAGAGGATCGCGAGTATCGGCTGCATGGCGCAGCCACCGGCTTGCTCTATCACCAGGTACTCGACGGGCCCATCCTCGACTGGCTCAGTGCCTATCCCGCCCTGTGAGGATCGCTACTCTACGTGCTGGCAGGCCAGTACGAGCACGCCGGCGTGCTGGGCGAACTGGTCGTACAAGCTGATCGCGCATCGGTGGCCCAGGAGCTGGGCGGCGATCCTAGCCGCGCAATGGCTGCACCCCGGCATGCTCTGCAGCGCAAGCTCATCGATGGCCTTCGCTATCTTCTGAAGGAAGAGTTGAAGCTGAACCAGCACCAGGCATCGGACGGCTGGCTGACACAAGATGCCTTGTGGCTCGTCAGCAAGACTGTTTCCGACAAGTTGCGCGCCCATCTTCTATCCCAAGGTGTCGAGGGAATACCCGCAAGCAATACGGCGGTGTTCAATGTGCTGCAAGGCCTTGGAATGTTGCAGCCAACACCGGAAGACAAAGCCATCTGGCGCGCCACCGTGACCAGTGGCGAGTGGTCCCACAGCTTTACGTTGCTCAAGCTGTCACCCGCGCTGATCTGGGAGTACGGCGATCGGCCCGCGCCCTTCGCCGGCACTGTGACCGTCGATGCGGCACCTGCGACCGAGAAAGCGAATGCGCCTCCACCAGCCACGAGAGCTGGAGAATCCCCTATGCCCCCAACTGCGCCGCTGTCGGATCTGACCCCGGGCATGCCCACAGCAGGCCCCGACAGGGGTGCCGGATGTGATGGAGGAGCTGATATCGATGATCGAAGCACCGGAGGCCGCAGCTCTGGAGCCGCACGCGGAGCCCATGGCAGTGACGCAGCCAGCGCGTCCCTTGCAGCCTGAAGGGAGCACACAAGCGGCCATGCCTTCGCCCTCCGGCATGGGATCAAGACCGGTGCCCGGCAGCCCATCGCTCGCGACAGCACCGCCTTCTGGCGAACATTTCATTGCATGGCTGAAGCAGGGCATCGTTACCCGCCGTCTCATCATCAACGACGCAAAAGCACTGGTGCATACGGTTGGCGATACGGCCTATCTGGTCAGCCCCGGCGTGCTCCAGCGTTATGCGCAAGAGCATCCGCAGATCACCGCGCTGGCCAAGCAGGAAAAATTGCAGGAATGGCAGTGGGTGCAACGACGGTTCGAAAAGTTGCAACTACACCGTAAGCAGGACAGCGGCCTGAATAACTGGACGTGCGAAGTCAAAGGCCCGCGCAAGACGCGGCGGCTGCACGGCTACCTGCTCATCGCCCCCGAGGCACTTTTCGACGACTTGCCGCCCAACAACCCCTATTTGTCGCTAGTCTGATACCAACGAGCTTGCCCGATTTCTTGGCTCGGTACAGCGCAAGATCTGCACGCTGCGGCAAAAGCAGAGATTGGATGCACCGACAGGAAAAGCACTATCCTGTTGCAGAAGGGTAGTTCCTGAATTTGGTTTGCCAGCCGTCATTGCATCGGTTCAGTCTTCCCCGCAGCTCTTGTCAGTACGCTTGAGAATACGCTCTGTCTCGGCGATGAGTTCGGAGGCCGCGCAGTTCAGCGCCGACGCGAGCCTCAAGATCATCACCAGTGTCGGCATATGCTCGCCGCGTTCGATTTTGCCTATATGGGAACGGTCAACGCCGGCCAGGTGGGCAAGATTCTCTTGAGCTAGACAATTCTTGGCACGGAATGCGCGCACAGCTTTCCCGAACGCTTGGGCGGGTTCGGGTTCGTAAGTAGTGGTGCCTGTAGGTCGGCCTGATCGTATGGGACGCTTCTGCATCTACAGAAGCGTCAAGGACGGGTGCGTTTTAAACCACGGTAAGTTTAACTCATTCTGCTATTGCTTTATCCCCAGCATGCAGCCATCGGAACATCGCCATGTCTCTCGACCATGCCACTGCTCCACTGCAAATTGCTGTTTCCACCGGCATCATGCCGACTGCACTGGCACACTACTCGCCAAGCAGCGCATGGAAGAACCGGAGACACCGGTACGCCTGATAGAAACTACCGAGAAGGATCAGCACCAAGGGTTGAAGGATGGCCGCTACTGCCTGGGACTGTTCTTGTCCATGAACGAGCCGCCTCTTGCAAGAAAGGCATTCTCTCTCTGGCAAGACGAACTGGCACTGGCACTGGCTCTGCCTTCGCGTTCGCCGCTACTGGCTTTTGCCGAAGTTCCGCTTGGAGAAGCAGTACCGTACCCCCTGATCATGTGGCAAAGAGGATACTGTAGCCCGCTAGGGCAGCAGATCGAATCCCTGCTGTCATCGGCTGCCAGCAAGCTCAATGCAGTTGATCGGGTGAGCTCCTTTGAGTTGATGGCGGTACTGGTAGCGTCTGGTTATGGCATCCGTCTCGCCACCAAGTCACGTATCTCCTGTTCCCGCAATCTGGACCTTGTGATGCGCCCGCTGGCAAACGGCTCTCACCAAGTGACCACCTACCTGGCTCTACCGCATTCGCCTATGCCGGCCACTGTAAAACGTCTGATTCAACGCGCCCAAGCCGTCGCGAACAACGACAGCCTTTAACCCGGCCTTCAGCACGCAGCCGTTGCCGCAGTGCCGGAAGGCGCGGGTTGTCCGCATCCTCAACCGCTGCGATCCTGTCCGACACTGGCCACCCGTACACCCGCAGACTCCTGCAGCAGGGTGCGCGGCAGCACAAAGCCATTGAACGGGCGCTGGGTGAAGGGGTTGTTAGCCTTCTCCGCGGTGATGCGGTAGCGCATGCCGCCATCGTTGGCGGTGAAGCTCAGATCCACGCTGTTGTCGGTGGCGCCGTTGACGCGCGCTTGCCCCAACAGACGGAACAGCGACCACGGCCCGCGGTAGGTCAGACTGCTGCTGTTGCCAGCACTGTTGATCAGCGTGATGCGGCTTTCGGTTCCGTCGCCCAGGCTGTTCGGCCAGATCAGACCGACAGTGCTGCTGGGGCCATGGTTGTAGGGCACCAGTTGCCCTTCGATGCCAAGCACGCTGCTGCGCCGGTTCGGCGTCAGGCCAAGCGGTTCGACAGCGAACTGCACGCCGAGCGCACCCCGGTTGTTGAAGAAAGCGTCGCGGATGCGGTTAGCCGCCTCCAATTGCGCCAGCACGTCGGTGCGCACCAGGTAGCCACCCCGGCGCTCGGAGTACAGTGCATCCAGATTGTCTTCGAGGAACAGCTTGAGGTACTGCTCCCTGAACTTCTGCAACCGTCCCTGCGGGCCGAAGAACGCCTCGAAGTCCTCCAGGGACGCATCGACGCGACTGGCCGGATTGAACGGATAGCGCCCGGCCAGCCGCTGGCTGTAGAAGCCGTAGACGTCCGCATCCCAGCGCCGCTCCAACTCCCGCAAAGCCTCGATCAGCAGGATATGCGAAGACTCATCAGCCAGCTTCTTCACATGGCGGTTGAGCGGTTCCGGCAGTCCGGCGGCCACGCGCTGCAGGTTGCCGATGCTATCCGGCCCCTTGAGGGTGAAGCGGGAGAGCACGCTCTCCAACGCCGCCTTGCCGCGATCAGGGCTGTCCTGCACAGCACGGACGGTGTCATAGACATCGCCGATCGCCAGCATGGTGCCGTCGAGGAAGGGCGGCGTTTCGCCCTTGGGCGTCAGCAGCCCACTCATTGTGGCGAAGGCACGCGAGATCACCGCGGCCTGCTCGCGGGAGATAGCTTCGCTGGCCGGGATCTGAGTCTGCGCCCCCTCGCCGGCCACAGTCGCCACCGGATAGATGGAGCTGTTGTCGCGCACGGTTTCCACCAGGCGGCGCAAAGGCGCAGCCGGGCTGGTGACGCTGCCCAGCACCTCGACAGCCTGCGAGATGTTGTCGAAGTCCACCACGTCGAGCTGGCCCAGCGAGCGATGCCAGGTATCGATGTAGTCGGCGTTGTAGAGTGCCCGGATACGCTGTGCCAGCGCCTGCTTGTCCGCCTCGGAGTAATCGATACGGGCACGCTCGCCGAGCGTCCACTGGTCGATCATCGCCAGTTCGGTCAGGTCGTGGCTGTGCGGCTCGAAGTAACCACGGAACCCCTTGCCCGTGAGCAAAGCGTCGATACGGGTTCCGACGTGCCCGTCCTGCTGCGCTACCGGTTTGAACAGAGTGTCAAATGCCGGCCCGACCTCGTGGCGCAGATCCAGCGGGGCATACAGTGCATCCTGCGCCTGCTGTTTCATCGCCATGTAGACCCGCTGCTGGAGCGGGATCTGCCGCAGTTGCTGCTGCACTTCCCGCACCCGCTGCCGGTACTGCGGCAGGCTGGCATCGGCGTATTTCATCGCGTATTCCAGGTGGCGCATCAGCGCACCCTGCACACGGCCTTCAGCGGGGAATGCCGTCTGCCACTGCCGGGCCATCCACTCCTCGACGATCTCCGGGCGCCGGTTCTCCCGGTCTTCGATCATGCGGTAGACACGCAGTGCCGCGAGCTGATCGGTGCTGTTGTCACCGGCCGCCTCAATGGCATTCATCGCCCCCATGGCCAGCGCCGGCAGGTAGCGCCTGGACAGCAGTTGCAGGTATGCCTCGTCCACCTTCGGGCCGATCGTGCGCCCATGATACAAGCCCATGTCGGATACCAGTGGCCAGGCCTCCCGGTAATCGCCATAGACGGCCACCGCGCTGCGGATCTGGTCGAGCGGCTCCAGCAGGTTGCGTCCGGTCGGATCGATGCGACCATCAATGCGCGCCGCGCTGAACTCGCGACTTTTCTCCAACACGCTGGCGGCCTTGTCGCGATTAACCACGTAGTAGTGGTGCCAGCCAGCGGCGACCAGCACACCGCCCAGCGTGGCGGCACAACAACCGGCTATCAGTACCCGCTTCTTGTCTGCCAGCACCTTGACGTTGTCGCCAGCCAGGCCCGCTTCGGGATAGATGATCTGCTGAAACAGGCGCTGGGCGAAGTAGACCACTGAACGCCCGTCCGGCTGCGCCCCCGGTACCGGCTCCGGCATGCCGTACGAGCGCGCAGCCGCATTGACGAAGGCATTGCACACCAGCCCCTGCTGGTACACCGAGGAGAAATAGACGCCGCGCACCAGGGCCGGCGTGGTGAAGCGGTCGCTGCCGAGGATCTCCCGCAGGAAGCCCAGCAGTACCGGACGCATACCAGCCAACTGGCGCACCAGCGAGAACAGTCCCTCGCGCTGCTCCTGGCTGGTCGGTTCGCCGAGCGCGTCGAAGACCTGCTCGTTGAGCCGGGAGACGAATGCGTCGTAACTGGTCGACAGCTCGCTCAGCCAGGCGTCGAAGTCGTCCATCGACTCCAACGTGAAGGTGAAACCGAAGATGTCCTCGCGCACCGAGCGCGGCAGGCGGGCGAAGAACGGGCCGAAGCCTTCGAGCTGGTCGAACTTGGTCAGCGTCACGTACAGCGGCGGCCGGGTGCCGAGCTGGCTACTGAGTTCGGCCAGACGCGAGCGCAGCAGGATCGCCAGCGCCCTGCGATCGCTGGCACCACGGCCGAGCAACGCGACGATATCCACCACCAGCACCACACCGTTCAACGGCCGCCGGCTGCGGTTTCGGCCCAGCCACGACACCAGACCGTCCCACAAGCGGGCATGGGTGCCGAGCGGCAGACGGCTCTCGCCACCGTCAACACTGGACGAGGCATCCCCATCTTCGCCCTCGGCTGCTTGCGGCGGCACACCTTCCAGGGGCGGCACATCCGACTGGCTGATGATTTCCCCAGGCGGGTCGATCAGCACAGCCTGGTCGCCAATCCACCAGTCGAGCGGGTAGGCAAGATCGGGATCACCGTGTTGCCGCCGACTGCCAGCCTTGGTGATCGCGGTCAGCGAAAAACTCTGGTTGGAGCGGTTGATCAGGCTGGTCTTGCCTGCGTTCTCCTCCCCGAGTACCAGATACCAGGGCAACCGGTACAGTGCGTCACGTCCCCCCAGGTTCTGGCGCAAGGCGGCAAGGCTGAGATCCAGCGCCCGATCCTGGGCCTCTACAAAGCGCAGCGACGGATCTTCCTCCCGGCGTTGTGCTTGCCGCTGCGCTTCCTCGAAGCGCTGGTTGCGGCTGCGCAGCACCAGGGCCCAGATCAACGTGGGCACCAGCACCACCAGCACGGTAGCCAGCACCCGCATCGACAGCTCAGCCAGCGGCTGCTGATCGCGCCAGGTCAATTGCGGGCCAAGCCACCAGATCCCAATCAGCGGAAAACAGCAGGCCAGCAACAGCAGAACGGGCATCGCGCTGTTGAACTGGCGCACCAGCGGCAGCCCGAAGCGTTTGAGATAAGTCCAGATTCTCGACATGTGACGGTACTCCTTTAACCTTTCAACCCAGACTCAGTGACGGACTGCGGAGAAACCCGCTGCGCCAGTTGCGCATGCAGCTCCGGTTCCCATCGCTGTGCGCTGGTCGTTTCCATCAAACCGATGGCGTGGGTATAGAGATCCTCGGCCAGCCAGGACAGGCCGCGCGCCGCAAGCAGATCGGCGGCGATCACCGTGACGTGGCAGCGCTGGCGGGGAGAACTGTCCGCCTTCTGCAGATCCTGCAGCCGGTGCAGCAGTACTTCCACGCCGGCGCTGTCGAGTTGCTCGATTAGCTCTTCGCGCAAAGCACCGTACTCCTGCCAGGCACCACCCTGGGTGTCGTCCTCCGCGCTCGTACTGATCCAACGGGCGGTCTCGTCGTCGACAAATGGCCGGCCGTCATGGAATTTCAGTTCCAGCAGCGTGGGCAGGCGGCGTACGAAACGCACCACGGCATGGCGGATAGCCTCCGCCACCTCTTTCATCTCCAACCGGTCAGCCACGCTTGCAGCCAGGAAGCTGCCGCGTACCCAGTAGGGCGACGACACCACACTCTTTTCGATCCGATGCAACAGCATGGGATCGACGACATTGGCACCAAACGCATCCTCATAGAGCGCGACGGTATCGGCAGGGACGCCATGCAGTTCCGTCCTATTCTCGTGCCGGGCCGAAGGCGCCGCATGCAGGTGTGCCCACAGGGCGAAACGGCGCAACTGGTAGCCAGCCGGATCGTAGGCATCCTGCTGGTTGACGAACTCGGCGACCGTCAGCAGCGTTTTCCTGCTCTCGCGCTCGTTACCCAACTGCAGGCCGCCCGCAGAGGAAAAGAACTGTTCGGTTATCGCCTTGCCGCCTTTTTGCCCGGGTGCCGGTGAACTCTGCGCAAGTGGCGGGAGTGGTGACGTATCCTCTTCCACCCTGCGGGTGAGTTGAGCCGTCAGCCTGGTGAGCAAGTCGTCATCGAGTTGCGTCGCAGCGGCATTGCTGCGCAGGCTTCCCAGCGCCTTGCGCGCCATCTCGGTGTACTTGGCGGAAAAGCTCGTCGGGTCGAGTTGCGGCAGTGCCTCGCTCAGGCGCTCGAACAGCAGGGCCAGCGTGCGCCGCTTGGCCAGGTAGCCGGTGGCACCCGGCTTGGGATAGGCCGACTCCCAGTAGCGCTCGACCATCCCGGCCAGCAGCACCAGCGACTCGGCCCAGTCCTGCCATTCCCCCGTGCGCAACCGCGCGGTGATGAGATACCCGGCAACCCGCAAATGCTTGCACTGCCGCGCTAGGTATTCACGCGCCGCCTCGTCGATATAGGACCAGTCCATGCCGGGCTCGTGCAAACTGCCCAGCTTCGCCATCTCCTCCTCAAGGCCCTGGAAGGTTTCGTCCTCTTCATCGAAGTAGCCCGCCGGCTGTTTCTCATCCAGCGGTGCCAACAGAGCTTCCATGTCCAACGCTATGTCATCGCTCACCAGTGACAGGCCTCCCGCTGACGATCCACCAGGCCCTTCAGCCCGGAGGCATCGAATACCAGCCCATCGAACGGGATGTAGTCGCTCTCCAGACGCAAACGGGCACCCTCGCTCACCCGTCTCAACTGATCGATGGCAACCAGACCACGCCCGGCATCCACAACGTTGCCCACCTCCAGTACCTGCCAGGGCACCTTCGATGCGGTGATCGGGCGCTCGTCCAGAACCAGGCGCATCAGTACCTGGTTACGCTCGATCGGCTGCTCCACCAGCAGTTGCAGGCGGGTAATATTGGAGAGGCAACTGACCGCTAGGTAGGGCCGCTGCTCGGCCACGCCCAGCGCCGGCGCGGAGATCACCACCTGCGGCTGATCCAGGGCCAGATCGCTGCTTTCCATGATCAGGAAACGCGCCTCGTCCTGGGCAGATCTGGCCGTTTCGTTGTCGCGCACCAAGTCGGCAATCGACGGCACCACAATACGCGGTGCCGCGTCGTGGTCATCAGACTGCCCACGCGGTACAACGGGAAGCGGTGGCGTGCCGTCCCGTTCATCGAAGCAGGCCAGCCGCTCTACCGCCGAGACAATCGCAACACAGTCACGTGCAGTCTGAGTACCTGGTTCGGCCAGCGTTGCAACCTCCCCGCGTTGCTCCACCTGGCCTTTATCCCAGGCATCGCACCCGCCCCCCAGCAGCAACCACACGGGCAGCAGTGGGAAAAACACTTTCATGAGGAACGAACCTCCCTTTCATCCAGATTCCATTGCTGGCATTTTCGTGCCAGGGTTCGCTTGGGAATACCCAGGCTCAGCGCTGCGCGACTACGCGAACCGTCGAGCTGACGCAGACGGATGTCGATCATCATTCGCTCGAAAGCATCGACGGCCTCCGGCAGGTTGTCGGTTGCCAGCAGTTGCTGAACCAACGCATCCGCGTCGTCTTCGTTGTCTGTTGGTACTGCCAGGGGCGGCTCGAAGTACATCATCTGCGCGCTCACACTCTCTGCACAGATGGCTTCTCCGTTCCCAGTACGTTCGGCGGCAGCCAGCACCAGGCTGCGCAGCTCGCGTACGTTGCCGGGGAAGATATGGGCTTCCAGCAGACGCAAAGCATCAGGCGCAATGCCAGCTACATGCACCTGCCGCTCCCGGTTATGCTGGAGCAGCGCATGGGCCACAAGCGGTGCCACGTCCTCGATCCGCTCGCGCAGTGCCGGAAGGTGCAGGTTCAACTGGCGGATACGGAAATACAGATCCTCGCGAAAACGGCCATCGCGGATCATCTGCGGCAGCGGCTGATGCGTCGCGCAGATCAGGCGGAAGTTCGACGCACGCTCGTCCGTCGCGCCCACTGGCCGGTACTTCTTCTCGTTGAGGACGCGCAGCAGCCTGCTCTGCAGTTCCAACGGCATATCGCCGATCTCGTCCAGGAACAGGGTGCCGCCATCGGCCTCGGCCACCAGCCCGATGCGCGCCTGGGTCGCCCCGGTAAAGGCCCCCCGGGTGCTGCCGAACAATTCAGCCTCGATCAGGTCTTTCGGGATCGCCGCGCAATTGACCGGCACGAATTTTCCGGCGCGCGACGACGCCTGGTGGATCAGCCAGGCGGCATGATCCTTACCCGCCCCGGTTTCCCCGGTGATCAGAGCCGAGAGGTGCGAATCGGCAAGATTGACCATCTCCTCGCGCACCCGCCGGGCCGCTGCACTGCTTCCGACGAACTCGGCAGCCAGCAGGCGCACTGCTCGCGTACGCCCCTGCTCGGCTTCGCGTGCCTTGCGCACCGAATGCTCGTAGCGGGCGTTCCTGTCCGCCGCCATTCGCTCGCGCAGCCGAGCAAACAACCCGGCGTACATGCCCGTCAGCGCCTGCCACACGGGATCGGCACGCCAGGCATGCAAACCATCCGGGCCACCGACCCAGACCAATACCCCATGAGCCTGCTGGCAGGCATCCAGCAGGGGCATTGCCAACAGACCCGCACGGCTCGGCAGGCGTGCGCGCAGTGCATCGAAACTCTCTCCGACCGCGACCAGTTGCAGCACATCGTCGATCTGGCAGGGCTGGCCCGCCAGCAGGTTATAAACCAGCGGGTTGTCCTGCTCTCCCAGATCAATCGCCGGTAACCCATCGACCGGTAGTGATGTTGACGTGCTGGCAAGCGGTTGCAACCAGCCACCCTCGGCATCGCGCTGGAAGCACAGACCCTGCTCCAGGCCATGCGCCTGCACGGCAGCCGTCAGGAAAATCTGCGCCAAACGCTCCAACTGCGTCGTTGCGGCCATCTCGCTCGCCAGCCTTGCTATCTGCAACGCTTCCACGCGTCTTCCCTCAATCCAGAATCGCCCGGAACTCGTGCTCATCCCAATCCAGACGGACAGTGGAGAAAGGCTCGCCGTAGGCCTGGTGCTGCAAGGTTGCCAGTGCCAGTGGCGGCAGCAGCTCACTATCGAGGCTGGCATCGAGCATGCGCGCGCCGTTTTCGTGGCGGATGCAGCGACGACGCAGTTCCGCGCGGGCGCTCTCATCCACCTCCAACTGCGCGCCGTAGCGCTCTTCGTACTGCCGCCGGATGCGCTGCAGACGCGCATCGACGATCTCGCCCAGCACCGCCTCATCGAGGTAGCGGTACGGCACCACCTGCATGCGCGCAAGCAGGGCGGGCTTGAAGAAGCGCATCAACCGTCCGCGCAGCGCCTCGTCGTCGAGATCTCCCAGGCTGTCGTCCTGCTGGTCGAACCCAAGGTTCGAAGTCAGGAAGAACAGAATGTTCTTGCAGTCGATCAGACGCCCCTCACCATCGGCCAGCTCGCCCTTGTCGAACGCCTGATAGAAGATGTTGAGCACTTCCGGGTGGGCTTTCTCGACCTCATCCAGCAACACCACCGAATACGGCCGCTGGCGGATCGCCTCGGTCAGCACCCCACCTTCGCCGTAGCCGACATAACCCGGTGGCGCCCCGAGCAGGCGCGCAACAGTGTGCTTCTCCTGGTACTCGGACATGTTGATGCTGGTCAGGAACTGCTTGCCGCCGAACAAGTTGTCGGCGACCGCCAGCGCGGTCTCGGGCTTGCCGACACCACTCGGCCCCACCAGAAGGAAGGCACCTAGCGGCGTACCGGGCCGGCGCAAATCGGCCAGCGCAGTCAACAGGTAACGGTGTACCCGCTCAATAGCCGCATCCTGACCTCGCACCCGCTCGCGCAGCACCGACGGCAGGCTGCCCAGGCGCTCCACCCGATCGCTGGTGATGGTGTTGGCCGGAATCCCCGTCCAATCCGCAATCACCTGCGCCACCTGCTCCCGGCCCACGTCCGCATGCAGCAGCGCGCCCTTGCGCTGTAACACAGTCAGTTCTTCCACCTTGGCGACAAGCTGTTCACGTACCAGAACGTCGTCCTTCGCCTCGGCCCTTAACGCCAGGATCTCATCCACCAACGCACGCTGCTGTTCCCAGGCCGCTTGCAGCTGGGCCATCCGCGTTTGCACGTCCTGACGCGCCGTATCCAATCCATCCAGACGCGACGCATCGACGTTCCGGCCAGCCTGGCGATCCTGCCACAGATGCTCAAGTTCAGCATCGATCTGTACCAGCTCACTGTTCAGCGCAGACAGCGGCCGGGGCGGTTCGGCCAGTGCTGTCGCCACCCGCGCGCAGGCGGTATCGAGCACATCGATGGCCTTGTCCGGCAACTGCCGGCCGGACAGATAGCGCGCGGATAGCGCCGCCGCAGCCTGAAGTGCGTCATCGCCGATATAGACACGGTGGGCCTGCTCGTAGACCGGACGCAACCCCCGCAGGATATGCACCGCCTGCTCCGGGCTCGGCTCGTCCAGCTTCACCAACTGGAAGCGCCGCGACAACGCGGGGTCTTTCTCGAAATACTTCTTGTACTCGCTCCAGGTCGTAGCCGCGATGGTACGCAGCTCACCGCGCGCCAGCGCCGGCTTGAGCAAGTTCGCCGCGTCGCTGCCACCGGCAGCATTGCCTGCGCCGATCAGGGTATGTGCCTCGTCGATGAACAGGATGATCGGTTTCGCGGAGGCCTTGACCTCCTCGATCACCATCTTCAGCCGCTTCTCGAACTCACCTTTCACCGAGGCTCCGGCCTGCAATGCCCCCAGATCGAGGCTCCATAAGGCCACCTGGCGCAGCGGCTCAGGCACGCGTCCCTGCACGATGCGCAGCGCCAACCCTTCCACTACGGCGCTCTTACCGACACCGGCATCGCCGACCACAATGGGATTGTTCTTGCGCCGCCGAGACAGGATGTCGGTGGCCAGATCGATCTCCGCATCACGGCACAGCACCGGATCGATGCGCCCCTCGCGGGCCTGGGCGGTGATGTCCTGACCGTACTTGGCCAGGCCAGATTCGGCTGCCGCAGTTGGGGATACCGCAGCGCCCGCCTCCGAGTCCTGCGGGGTCTCGGAGGAGTTGGCCAGCAAAGCGTTGAACTGCTTGCGCAGCGTCTCGCGGTTGATGTCTTCAAGCAGCCGAATGGCCTGCAGGGGCAGATAGCGGCCGGGATTCATCAGCACGGCCAGCAGCAGGCTGCCACCACGGATGACGTCCTGCTTCGCTTCCAGCGAGCCGAGCAGCCAAGCCTCCTGCAACAACTCGATCAGCAGCGGAGAGAACGACGGGTACTGGTCATTACCGTCGTCCCGCCCGGCGAACGCAGACGAGAGCGTCTGCCTTGCGGCATCCACATCGATACCGCCGTGCTTGAGCAGTATCCGCACGTCACCCAAGGGGTCATCCAGGAGCTTGAATAACAGATGCGGCACCGTCACTTCTGCGCCGCGATGTGTGATGCACAGGCTGGAAGCTTCTTCCAGGCCATGCCGGCAAGCCGGATTCAGGCGTTCGAAAAGCGTCGGCAGATCAATCCTGATCATCTCAGGGAACTACTCCTTAGATACTTGCGGCCATCCAACCGGGGCCGCCACCTGATCCCTGCGCCTGATGCGCACCGTGCAGTTTCCTGACGACACATCCTGCGCTTGCAAATAAAAACACCCAAGAGTCTGACCAGATAATCACATGCCTAACAATCAGACTTTTCTGATTTTAGGGACATACTTCAGCTTTTTAGGCTGAGCTGGTTTTCTGGTTGACACAATAGAAAAGCACTCGTCATCCTCGCCGCGGTTTGAGTGGTTTTTGAAAAAGGAGTTTTAGCATGTCGAGCAAACCAGGATCTGTCGCCCCGCAGGAACGCATCAATATCAAATACGTTCCCGCCACCGGCGACCAGCAAGCGGAAATAGAACTGCCCCTGAAACTGCTGGTAACCGGCGACTTCAAGGGACACGGGGAAGAACAGGCGCTGGAAGAGCGCCAGGCCGTCAGGATCGACAAGGACACCTTCGATGCCGTGTTGTCCAAGGCCGAACTGAAGCTCGACCTGGAAGTGCCGTCCATCCTCGGTGATGGCGACAAAGGCGACACCCTGGCCTTCAACCTGCAATTCAAATCGATGAGCGACTTCTCGCCCGACGCCATCGCCAAGCAGGTTCCCGCCCTCAACAATCTTCTGGAACTGCGCGAAGCACTGGTTGCCCTCAAAGGGCCGCTGGGCAATGCGCCGGCCTTCCGCAAGCAGTTGCAAACACTGCTAGCCAATGAAGAGGCCCGCAACAAACTGACCCAGGAACTCGGCCTGCAGCCGGATCAACCCCTGAACTCTTGATCGGCAGTCCTGGCACTGCCGCTCGGGACAGCCGTCCCGGGTCTTCCTTCGCGTACTGACAAGGAGTCACATCATGACCCAAGAAAACGCAGCGCTCGTCGACGCTGAGCGCGCCACCGATTCTTCCAGCCTTCTCGACCAGATCATGGCCCAGACGCGTATCGCGCCCGACCAGGAAGGCTATGCCATCGCCGAACGCGGCGTGGCCGCTTTCATCACCGAAATGCTCAAGTCCGACGACCGCGAGCAACCGGTCAACAAAGTGCTGGTCGACCAGATGATCGCCGAGCTCGACCACTAGCTCAGCCAGCAGATGGACATCATCCTGCACCAGCCGCCGTTGCAGGAGCTTGAATCCGCCTGGCGCGGCCTGAAGCTGCTGGTGGATCGCACCGACTTCCGCGAGAACATCAAGATCGAAGTGCTCCACGTCACCAAGGACGAGTTGCTGGAAGACTTCGAGAGCGCCGGCGACATCACCCGCAGCGGCCTGTACAAGCACGTCTACACCGCAGGCTACGGCCAGTTCGGCGGCGAACCGACCGCGACCATCGTCGGCAACTACACCTTCGGCCCCGCCGCGCCGGACATCAAGCTGCTGCGCTACGTCGCCTCAGTCGGTGCCATGGCCCACTCGCCCTTCCTCGCAGCGGCCGGCCCGGAGTTCTTCAACCTCGACGACTTCCAGGGCCTGCCCGACCTCAAGGAAGTCAAAGACATTTTCGAAGGCCCGCGCTTCGCCAAGTGGCGTGGCCTGCGCGAAACCGAAGATGCGCGCTACCTCGGCCTGACCATGCCGCGCTTCCTGCTGCGTCAGCCCTATGACCCGCTGGAGAACCCGGTGCGCAGCTTCACCTACCGGGAAGGCATAGACGGCGATCACGCCAACTACCTGTGGGGCAACACCGCCTACCTGCTGGCCAGCCGCATCACCGAGAGCTTCGCCCGCTACCGCTGGTGCCCGAACATCATCGGCCCGCAGTCCGGCGGCGCGGTCGACGACCTGCCCGTGCACCTGTACGAGTCCCTGGGGCAACTGCAGGCCAAGATCCCGACCGAAGTGCTGGTCTCCGACCGCAAGGAATTCGAACTGTCGGAAGAAGGCTTCATCCCGTTGACCATGCGCAAGGACAGCGATAACGCCTCCTTCTTCTCGGCCAACTCCGTGCAGAAACCGAAGATCTTCCCCAAGACACCGGAAGGCCTGCAAGCGCAGACCAACTACAAACTCGGCACGCAACTGCCCTACATGTTCATCATCAACCGCCTGGCCCACTACATCAAAGTGCTGCAGCGAGAACAGATCGGCAGTTGGAAAGAACGCCAGGATCTGGAGCGTGAGCTCAACATGTGGCTCAAGCAGTACATCGCCGACCAGGAAAGCCCGTCCGCCGACGTGCGCAGCCGCCGTCCGCTGCGTGCAGCCCACATCGAGGTGCAGGACGTCGCCGGCAATCCGGGCTGGTACCAGGTCTCGATGGCCGTGCGGCCGCACTTCAAGTACATGGGCGCCAACTTCGAACTGTCCCTCGTGGGCCGTCTCGACAAGGATCAGTGAAGTAAGGAGGAGTACCCATGCCAAGATCGGCGGGTCTAGGGAGTCTGTTCGAGCGGCTTGACCCCGACGTTCCTCTCCTGCGCATCCTGTCTCGGCAGGAACAGGTACAGGAGCGCATCCGGGGGATCAAGCAGAACCTTGAACGCATCCTCAACACCCGCCAGGGCTGCTCCGCGAGCAGCCCTGAGCTGGGCCTGCGGGACTTCAACAACGCCTCACTAGGCAGCACTGACCTTCAACAGCGGGTCGGCGCAGACATACGCCGCTCGATCGCGGCCCATGAGCCGCGCATCAAGGTTGTCAGCGTGCGCGTGCAGCCTGACGCCACCCAGCCCCTGAACCTGCATATCAGGCTCGATTGCCTGGTGCCCCTGCAGGGGATGGAAGAACAGATGGAGATCGACCTGGTCGTCAACGGACTGGATCGGCTCATAAGGATATCGGGATGAGGCAGGTATGCCGTTACGCACCAAATTCCGCGACGAACTGAACCTGCTGCGCCGGCTCGGCAGCCAGTTCGCTCTCGAAAACCCTCAGCTTGCACGCTTTCTGGGCGACCAGACGGCTGATCCGGACGTAGAACGCCTGATCGAAGGCTTCGCCTTCCTCACCGCCAAGCTGCGGCTGAAGATCGAGGACGACCTTCCCGAGCTCACCCACTCGCTGCTGCAATTGTTGTGGCCGAACTACCTGCGCCCGCTGCCCAGCGCCACCATCATGCGCTTCGATCCGATCGAGCGGGCCGTCAGCGAACGCCAGGTGATCCCCAAGGGCACCCGCATGCTGTCCCGGCCCGTCTCCGGCGTATCCTGCGAGTTCCGCACCTGCACCGACGTCGTGCTCTATCCACTGCGCCTGCGCGAGGTCAGCGACGCACACACCCGGGAAAAGTCCATCGTCCGCATCGACCTGCAGTCCATCACTGACAACCCGCTCGATGCCATCGATTGCGACCGGCTGGACTTCCACCTCAGCGGCGACGGCACCACCGCGCAGACGCTCTACCTGTGGCTGTCCAGATACCTCAGCGGCATCACCGTGGAATGCGACGGCCAGGTACGCCATCTGTCCCCCAGGCAGGTGGCGTTTCCCGGTTTCGATCCGGACGAAGCGCTGCTGCCCTACTCGAAGAACGCCTTCGATGGCTACCGTATCCTGCAGGAATACTTCGTCTTCCCGCAGCGCTTCCACTTCTTCAGCCTGACCGGTCTGCGCGCGCTCTGGCCCGCCCAGGCTACCGAACACATCCGCTTCGAGTTGCATTTCTCGCGGCCAATGCCCGCCGACATTCGCCTGCGCACCGCTGACATCGCGCTGTATTGCACCCCGTCAGTCAACCTCTTCCCCCACGATGCCGAACCGGTTCGCCTCGACGGGCGCAGGGTCGATCAACGGCTGATGCCCACCGGCCAGCGCCCCGAATACTTTGAGATTTTCAGCATCGACAACGTCAGCGGCTGGCGGGTCAAGTCCGACGGCCAGCGCGGCGAACGCTTGCGTACCTTTCATCCGTTCGAGTCGTTCCAGCACGAAATCGAACATGCCCACGGGCGCACCGCGCTGTACTACCGCAGCCGCATCGAGCCCGCGCTGATCCAGGATGGCGTCGTCCATCGGATCGCCTTCGTGCGCGGCGACGAAACCGACTACATCGGCCATAGCGAAACCGTCTCGATCTCACTCACCTGCACCAACCGCAACCTGCCGCTGGCCCTCGGCGCTGGCGATATCTGCCTGCCCACCCAGAGCACGCCGAGGTTCGCCACCTACGCCAACATCACGCGCCCCACCCCCTCGTACCGCCCGGTACTGGACGGCGCACTGCAATGGACACTGATCTCCAACCTGTCGCTGAACTACCTGTCGCTGCTCTCGGCCGAGCCGCTGAAGGCCGTCATTCGCGCCTACGACTTCGCCGCACTGCATGACATCCAGCAAGCCCGTAGCACCCGCAAGCGCCTCGACGGCATCGGCGAAGCGATCACCACCCCGGCCGACGTACTGATGAAAGGCCTGCCCATCCGCGGCCTGCAGACCCTGCTCAAGCTCGACCAGAGCGCCTTCCTGTGTGAAGGCGACCTCTACCTGTTCGGCACCGTACTCAGCCACTTCTTCGGCCTGTACGCCAGCATCAACTCATTCCATCAACTGGAAGTCCTCAACACCACCAACAACGAGCGCTACGAATGGCCATTGCAGACCGGCAAGCAACCGCTGATCTAGCCGATACCCTGCTGGCCGAGGCAAGGAACTACGATTTCTTCCGGCTATTGGAGCATCTGCACCACCTGCACGAGGACGACCTCGAAGCAGCGGACACCTTCGACCCGGACAACCTGCGCGTGCGTCTGGCCAGCTATCCGGGCCTGGGTTTTCCTGCCTCCGACGTCGCCCTGGCCGAGCGCATGCCGCCCCATGTCCAGGGCGATTACCGCGTCCAGGCCACCTTCCTTGGCATGCACGGGCCGGACTCCCCGCTGCCCGGCTACTACCTGGACAGGCTTGCCTACGAACACGCGCAGGGCATCGGCATCCGCCCGGCCTTCCTCGACTTCTTCAACCACCGCCTGCTCACCCTGCTGCACCAGACCTGGCGCAAGTACCGCTACTACGTGCGCTTCCGGCGCGAAGCCAAGGATCGCTTCTCGCGCTACGTATTCTCCCTCATGGGACTTAACGACGAAGAACTGCGCGGCACCACGCCCATCGCCTGGAGCCGCCTGCTCAGCTATGCCGGCCTGATCGCCAGCCGCAGCCGCTCGCCCACCGTCGTCTCGGGCATCATCGCCCACTGCTTCGACCTCACCGACGTCAGCATCCGCGAATTCGAGCAACGCTACATGGACATCCCGCAGCCCCAGCGCCTGGCGCTGGGCAAACGCAACGGCACCCTGGGCGACAATTTCGTCCTCGGCAGTCGCGTGCGCACGCGCGCCAGCAAGTTCACCCTGGTCATCCGCGATCTGAATCAAGAACGCTTCCGCCAGTTCCTGCCCAGCGGCGAGAACTTCGCCCGGCTGCGCAAACTGATCGACTTCCTGCTGCCCGACCCGACCGCCTACGACCTGGAGCTGGGGCTGCGTCAGGAAGAAGTACCGCCTTTCAACCTCGGGCGCAGCAACGGCACCCACCTGGGCTGGACGAGCTTCATGGATCGCCAGAGCCTGCGCAGCCGATCCACCGTCCGCATCAGGGTGCGCTCATGAACCGGCCCGCCAACACACCGCGCATTGCCCTGGTGGTCGTCAACCCGCAGATACTGCGTCAGGGCTGCGCGCCCAGCTACAGTTTCGAGGCGGCGGGCGGCACTATCGGCAGCCACGGCACCGACTGGCTGCTCAGCGACAACCGCGAGCGCATTCTCCCCGTGCACTGCGAAATCGTGCTCGACGAAGGCCTGTTCTGCGTCGTCGACCGCTCAGGCCTCACGCGCCTGAACGGCAGCGACGCCGCCCTGGGTCTGCACGTCAGCGCCCGCCTGGCCGAAGGCGACATCCTGCACATCGGCCCGTACCGGGTATCCGCTCATCTGCACGACCAGCAGCATGCACTGCCCGACCCGTCGCGCCATCTCATCCAGTACGACTTGGGCGAACTGCTCAACCTCCAGGACGAACGCCTCGACCTGTTCGAGCAACTATCACTGGATGCCACGCCCGACAGCCTGCCCACGGCAGAGAAAGACCTCCTGCAAGCCTGGCTGGAAGGTGCAGAAGGGCGCAGCGGCGATCTCGACCCACTGCTGGCCCTCAATGCCGGCCACGCAATCGAAGAAACGCACCAGTACAGCCTCATCGAAGACATCCACCACGGCATGACGCCACCCGGCACCCAGCCCGATCTGGCAGCCACCCGCTTCGAGGCCATCAGCGGGTTGCCCGTCGCACGGCCCGAAGAAATCGTCAGATCCCGAGCAGTGCAAGAGCTACCGCCCGCACCGGCCTGCACCGCCAAGCTATTGCTCGACATCCTCCAGCCTTCGGAGCCTGCGACGGCACACAGCGACGCGGCCCCGCAAACGTCCATGATCCCGGCACCGACACAACAACCCGATGCCACCCTCACCCATGCCATCACGATAGGGCTCGACGCTATGTTGCCGTCCGCACCGTCCAGAGCCGAACTGGAAAGATTCTGGCAGGCATTCAACCAGGCCTACGACCAGGCACAGCGCACACAAGAGATGGAAGCGCAATGAAACTCAAACCACACCTCGCACTCCTGCTCGCCGCCGCCAGCCTGCCCGGCTGCAGCTTGCTCGGCTTCGGCGAAGACGAAGAGCCCCTGGGGCCGACCACGCAAGTGGCGTTCAGCCTTTACGCCAGCCCCAGCGTCAACCCCAACCCGAACACCCCACAGGCCGAACCGGACGCCACCGTCCACACTCCGTCCGTGGCCACGCCCATCGGCGTGGGCGGAGCCGGACAGGCGCTCTACCGGATCAACCTGACGGGCAGTGACCAGCTCGACCTGATCGACAAACTCAACATTCTGCTCAACCAGTTGCAGTCCGGTGGTTCGGGCGACGCGCCTGCACGTCTGGCAGAAGGCATTCCCTTCGACCCTTCGCTGCAGATACCCAAGGCCGATGGCACGCCCGCCACGCCGGCCCTGTCCCGTATCCCCGACCTGGAAGCGCTGGCGCGGCGCACCTATGACGTACCCCTGGTGCCAAACACCCTCGACGACCGCGCTCCTGCCTGGCTCGACGCGGCCACCGACGCCTGGCAGCACGCTGGCACCGCCCCGGCCGAAAGCGCCGCCAGCCCCGCGCCCGAGGCCGTGGCCACGCCCATCACCTTCAAGATCCTGCAGCTCAAGGACGACTCGCTGTTCCTCAACGCCGACCTCGACCTGCTCACCCAGAACCTCAAGAAAGCCCTCGGCAAAACCTACCTGGAAGACGACGACTACATCCTGCTGCCCGGCCAGTTCAAGTTTATCGACTACGCGGATATCCACGAGGACACCCGCTACCTCGCCGTCTTCGCCAACTTCCACGACCAGAACGGCGCCACCTGGAAACAGGTACTGCGCCTGGAGCCCAACGGGCACAAGTACGCCCTGCTGGTCACCCTCCACGACAACGCGGTCGCCATCACCGAAGAGCGCTACCGCCAGCCGAAACCGAGACCGATGAAATGACATCGAGACAGGAAGTCGCCCTCAACTCACAGGCATACGAGCAGGAGGCTACGGTATGAACACTAAGACCATTATCAGGCAGGCCGAAACCGACACCCTCGCCGAAATCCTCACCTGGGTACGGGAAGTCGTCGAAGGCCGTGGCCAGTCCGTCAGCCAGATGGTCGTCACCGTCGTGCTCGGCTGCATTCCCGGCGTCGGCCAGGCACTCGACGCCTACAACATCCTGCGCGCCCTCCATTCGCTGACCCGCGACAGCGACAACGCCGACAACTGGATCGAACTGGTGCTCTGCTTGATCGCCCTGGTGCCGCTGTTCGGCGACGCGCTCAAGAACGTCTTCCGCATGCTGCGCAGCGGCATGCCCATGGGCCGCATCCTCGACAGCCTGCCCAGGGACGTGCGCGGCAATATCGAGAAGTGGTTCCGCGAGCTGGACTGGGCCAGCTACACCCGCCAGCTCGTCGCCAAGACCAACCAGATCCTCGATGGCATGATCGACGTGCTCGGCACCCGCAGCGCCCGCTGGATCATGGACAAACAGGGCCTCAACCGCCTGGTCACCCAGCTCCGCTCGCTCAAGGCCAAGGCCCAGCAGAAGATTGAACAGGCCATGGGCTCGCTGCAGCAGTCCCACCAGATGGCCATGGCCCAGCCGCTGCCCAACACCACCGCAGGCTCCCGTGCCAGCCGCCATGCCGACACGCCGCGCCAGTCGCCGCCCGGCTCGTCGGCTCCGGCATCCAGTGGCGGCAACGCAGGCAAGCCGGCCCAGCAAAGCACTAACACCACTAGCCAGACCCCGGCCGCATCGTCCACACCCGCGGCCCGGCGCGATACAGCCACCGGCAACCAGACCGCCGCATCGGCCCCGGCCAGCAAGCCGCAGCAACAGCCCGCCACATCGTCCTCTGCCAGCAGCGGGCGCAGCAGCCAGACCACCACCGACAAACAGCCAGCCCCGGCCAAACGCGATATCGCCACCGAGCCCAAAGGCAACACCACCCCGGCCCAGGGCCAGGTCAGCCCGCAACTGCGGCAAAGCCAGCGCTCGCGCTATAGCAGACATAGATCCGGGGTTCAAGGAGAGCACATTGCCGACTATGACTTTGTCAAACGAAAGTCGCGGGAAAAGATCAATAATGGAGGCATTCTCTATGAAGGTCGCCAACCAGGCCATCAGGGCATTGATCATGTTTGGATCATCGATAAACTGTCGCAGCGCTACCGGATCAGCGACACCAAAAGCACCAACGAGCCATTCCACAAGAAACTGGAAAGTGCCACGCAAGTGTGGCAAGCCTTGGAATACGGCCTAGAAAAACTTGCGGAGCCAAGTGACAAGCCCAAGGTGCGAAACTCTGTAGGAAAATTAGTTAGCGGCATAAGACAGATGAGCCATACGTGGATATCAATGAATATCAACAGGGCGAAGATTATTCCATCACACAGATCTTTACTCAATCAAATAGAGAGATGGCGTCGCAGTGGATTTGACCCTTCATTGATGCCTTGCCCATACGAGCGAAGTATAATTACAGTTGTAGGGCCAAACTTCATACTCCATGATCCTAATGCACGCAAAAAATCGGCGAATAGCAAGCCACTTGCAGCTGGCCTATGCAGCGTAAAAACGGTAAAACATCAGATCGCCACTGAATTTGAATTGCCGTTAGATTTCTTGGATGACTAAACATTATGAAAGAATCAAATTTACCCCTACAACAGTGGATGATAACCAAGATTTTAGCAAAAGATTTCGATAAGCGCCGTGAGCCGCATTTGCGGTATGTCTCATACACTGAACGCTTCGACGAACTTATTGATGGCATAAAATTTGTGTGCGAGCTCATCGACAAGAACGCAAAAATCAAGCGAATAGACCAATCAGCAAGTCAACGCTTGTGGGACACATTGAACTGGCTAAGCCTGCAATACTCATCGGGATGCTCAGTTAGCTTATTTAGAGAGTCATGGCCCCACATTTTAAGTTGGACAGAGCAATACGCCGAGACCCATGAGGCTCATCACCTATCTAACAATGCGGACATAATTACTCCACATATCTCAATAAATGATGATGAATATTGGATTGTGGCCTTGAGATTAATCTGCTTTGGCTTGCTGACGGGAAATGCTGAGCACATGCCTAAAATCATGGCAATCATCGATTATGCAAATACAGAACTAGGCATACAAGACGGCCTACTCGAACGCCTGGTCGCCCCTTTCGTTCCTGGGCGCGGTACGCTCCCAGATACCGCCACCCGCCATCTTCCCTACCGCAAGCTGTTCAAGGTATTCGATGCCGCCCCCGACAAGCGCCCGGCGCTGATGGCCAAGTACCTGGACGAGTGGTATCACGCCAGCCGCCGCGAGCCCTATATCGACCAGCATGGCGAAGCAGACTTCAGTTTTTATGGCTACTGGTCGTGGGAAGCTGCCGCCGTCACCTGGCTGCTGCAGATTGACGACAGCAGCTACCGCGACATACCGTTCTACCCCCGCGACCTGGCGGACTTTGCCCACAACCTGCCGGCTACACCCGCTACGCCATCGGCACCGCCGCCCACCTACGCCGGCCAGCCCTGCCCGCGCGCCGGCTACTGGTTCACCCTGGCCCAACACGGCTCGCGCCGCCACTTCGCCCAGGACGATCTGTTCCCTGAGATCCCCAGTGAAACCAGTAAGGGCCTCACCCTCTGGCAATGGGCCGATGACCAGGGCGACGAGGGAACGTCCGGCCAATGACCACAGCCAGCCCACTGCCATCAGCCGCTCTTAATACGCCAGCTCTGCCGAACTGGGAGCAGTGGGCTGTCTCAAAAATACCGGCTGATCAATTTGAGCAACGTCGAGAACCACATCTTCGTTACGTCACATACACAGCACAGTTTGATGAAATTCTTGAACGCATCCAGTTGGTCTGCACAAGAATCTCTACTATTGCGATTGGAACAAAACCTGGTGGAATGATGAACTCCACCAACCTTCGTCTATGCGACCTCTTAGACTGGCTTAGTTTGCAATACTCCGCCGGAGCTCCAGTGGAGCTATTTGCCGAGATTTGGCCCTGCGCAATGGAGTGGGCTGAAGAATATGCCCAATGCCATACCGCCTACCACGACTCGCCGGAATCGGGTAACCATTTGACACCGCATGCGGCATTGCGTACCGAAGATTACTGGACGATGGCCCTGCGTCTAACCAGCTTCGGCCTATTGACTGGCAATGCTGCGCAAATGCCACGGGTGATGCAGTTCCTCGACTATGGCAATGAGGATAAGGGGGTGCGTGACGGCCTGCTTGAACGCCTGGTCGCGCCCTTCGTTACGGGCCGTGGCATCCCGCCGGATACCGCCACCCGCCATCTGCCCTACCGCAAGCTGTTCAAGGTGTTCGATGCCGCCCCCGACAAGCGCCCGCCGCTGATGGCCAAATACCTGGGCGAGTGGTATCACGCCAGCCGCCGCGAGCCCTATATCGACCAGCATGGCGAGGCGGATGTCTCCTTCTACGGCTATTGGGCCTGGGAAGCAGCCGCCGTGACCTGGTTGCTGGACATCGATGACAGCAGCTACCGCGATATGCCGTTCTACCCCCGCGATCTGCTGGACTTTGCCCGCAACCTGCCGGCCCCGCCCGCCACGCAGCAGCAAAATACCTGACGCCTACCCACTGATGCGTCCGCCGGGCGCGCAAGGAGTGAAAGATGAACTTCCCTGGCAAGCGCCCCGTCCGGCTGGGCGACAAGACCACCCACGGCGGTGCCGTTATCGCCGCCCCCAACCGCAGCTCGGCCGGGGGCATCCCGCTGGCGGTGATCGGCGATGCGGTCAGTTGCCCCAAGTGCGGCCCGACCACGATTGCCGAGGGCGATGCCACCTGGACTATCGACGGCAAACCCGTGGCACTGAATGGCCACGCCACCGCCTGCGGTGCCAAGCTGATTGCCAGCCTGCCCGCCTGAAACCGGCCATAGACTGGGGCCGCCGCTGCACCGCCGATGTGAGTACGCATCATCAAGGAAATGGCTTGTCCTTACGGGCGGCCGTAAATCAACACGGAGCAAGGAGACACCAGCATACTGATACTTTCACGCCATCCGGGCCAGACACTGATGGTCGGCGACAACATTCAAGTAACGATTATCGAGGTAAAGGGCAACCAGCTACGCATCGGCATACAGGCACCCAAGGAGGTCGATGTTCATCGGCAGGAAATCTACGACCGTATTCGTGCCGGTCTCCCCAAGCCCAACTCCGGCAACCATCCACAGTAGTAAATCGCATTACCTGATCAGCCTTCGCTGATCAGGAAGGAGAATTGACCAGGCTGTTCCTGACCCGCCGGCGCGGCGAAGTCGTAATCATCGGCGACGCTATTCAAGTCACGGTCATGCAGTTCGATCTGCATCAGGTTCGCCTGGGCATCCAGGCGCCCGGTGACCTTGAGATTCACTGGCAGGAGAACGCCCGTGATATCCGCACCCGCGCCCAACCGCAAAGCCCGGTTATCGTAGACCGCCGGCATACTGAAACCGTGACGATTGGCGGCAGCATTCAGATAGCGATATTGCAAACCGGCCTACACCAGATCCGCCTTGGCGTTGAGGCACCCCGGGATGTTCGCGTCGATAGAGATGAGGTCCATCACCGCCCCCAGGTAAAACGCGCCAGCGAGGCCGCACCGCCGCCAGCCCCAGCCCCAGCCCCAGCCAAGCGAACCCTGCGCACGCTCTCGCTCAAACGCCACTGATCATATTTCGACCGGGCCATTTTTGGCCCGGCCTAGCCAAAAATGGCACAGTTAAAACCCTTTATTTTCAATCACTTAATATATTCCAGGCCAAAAATGGCCCGCCGCAACTGGATTCCACCTCGATTTACCCGGCCACACACGCGCCACCACCGCACCAGAATATCCACGCAGCCCAGTAAGTACGCAGGGTTCAAAGAAGCTTCCGGGCCAAAACACGTATTGGCATGCCCCCTGCAATGTCGTCCTCGTCCCCGCATGGGACGGCATCAACGGCCACTGCGGCCCTCTCGACGACATAAGGAATTCGTCATGTCCACACCCGCCTACATCGCCATCACCGGCAAAACCCAGGGCAACATCACCCAGGGCGCCTTCACTTCCGATTCGGTCGGCAACGTCTACCAGGAAGGCCACGAAGACCAGATCCTGGTGCAGGAAATCAAGCACCGCGTCACCACCCCTACCGACCCGCAAAGCGGCCAACCGTCCGGCCAGCGTGTGCATAAGCCGTTCGTCTTCACCTGCGCGCTGAACAAGGCTATCCCGCTGCTGTACCAGGCCCTGGCTACCGGCGAAACCCTGAGCAAGGTGGAAACCCAGTGGTTCCGCACTTCGGTCGAGGGCAAGCAGGAACACTTCTTCACCACCCTGCTCGAAGACGCCACCATCGTCGACATCAATACCGTGCTGCCGCACGCCCAGGACACCAGCAAGTCCGGCTACACCCAGCTGATCGAGGTCAGCATGGCCTACCGCAAGATCACCTGGACTCACGCCGTGGCCGGCACCGAGGCCTCGGACGACTGGCGCAAGCCTGTCGCCTGATGAGCGAACCGCCGCTGCCGGCCAGCGCCGGCAGCGGTTTCTCTTTGCCTACGGACTGCCGGACACTCCATGCCGGCCCGCAAGGAGCACGTCATGCCGCGCCAATCCGACCTGCGCTTTACCGTCACCGCACCTGCCGGCGATTTCGAGGTGGCCGCCTTCTCCCTCGACGAGGCCCTCTCCACACCCTTTCGTCTGCACCTCGAACTGGCCAGCTTCGACCCGGCCATCGATTTCGCCCAGCTGCTCGACCAGCCCCTGACCCTCAGCATTGCCCAGGGCAGTGTTGTGCGCCATGTCCATGGCCTGGTCAGCACCTTCGAACAAGCCGACACCGGCCACCGCCGCACCCGTTACCGCGCCACCGTCGAGCCCGCCCTGGCCCGCCTCGGCCTGTGCGCCGACTGGCGCATTTTCCAGGCGTTGAGTGTTCCCCAGATCATCGAGCAGGTTCTCAAGCAGCACGGCATCACCGATGTCGAACTCGTTTCCACCCGTGAGCACCTGCCGCGCGAGTACTGCGTCCAGGCCGGCGAGACCGACCTCGATTTCGTTGAACGCCTCGCCGCCGAGGAAGGGTTTTACTACGCCTTCGAGCACCGCGCCGACGGCCACCGCCTGGTCTTCAGCGACCGCCTCTACAGCCACGGTGCCATCGACGGCGAACCCGTCACCTACAACCCCAAGGCCGGTGGCGATGCGCCCAGGCCCGCGCTGCACCGCTTCGTCTATGCCGAGCAGGTGCGCACCGCCCGCCAGACCCAGCGTGACTACACCTTCAAGCACCCGCGCTACAACCAACAGCACAGCGTCGACGGCGTTGAGCTCGACCACCAGCGCAGCGACTACGAGCGTTACGCGTACCCTGGCCGCTACAAACAGGACGAGGCTGGCAAGCCCTTTACCGAGACCCGCCTGCTTGCCCTGCGCGGCGATGCCCGCCTGGCCCGTGTCGAAGGCGACGATGCCCGTCTGCTGCCCGGCCCCGCGTTTACCCTCAGCGGCCACCCGCGCGAGGACATGAACCGCGGCTGGCGCACCCTGCGCTTGCATCACGAGGGCGTGCAGGCCACCAGCCAGCAGGAAGACGCCGCCGACGCCGAACAGGGCACCCGCTACCACTTCAGCGCCGAGCTGCTGCATGACCACACCGACTGGCGCGCCCCGCTGCCGCCCAAGCCACGTATCGACGGCCCACATATCGCCACCGTGGTCGGCCCCGCCGACGAAGAGATTTACTGCGATGAGTTCGGGAGGGTCAAAATCCAGTTCCCCTGGGATCGCCTGGCCGTCGAGGATGAGCACAGCTCCTGCTGGGTGCGCGTCGCCCAGAACTGGGCCGGCCCGGCCTGGGGCCATATCGCCATCCCGCGTATCGGCCACGAGGTCATCGTCGACTTCCTCGACGGCGACTGCGACCAGCCCATCGTCACCGGCCGCGCCTACCCGGCCACCCATCCCACTCCCTACAAGCTGCCGGTGCACAAGACCCTCAGCGCCATCCGCAGCAAGGAGCATCAGGCCGGCCGTGCCAACGAGCTGCGCATCGACGACACCCATGGCGAGATCAGCGCCGCGCTGATGAGCGACCATGCCGACACGGCCCTCCACCTGGGCTACCTCACCCACCCGCGACCCAAGGGCGGCGAACCCCGTGGCGAGGGCTTCGAGCTGCGCACCGATGCCAGCGCCGCCCTGCGCGCGGCCAGAGGCCTGCTGCTCTCGACCGAGGCCCAGCCCGGTGCAGGCGGCGGCCAGCTTGACCGCGACCAGGCCATCGCCCTGCTGGTGAGCGCGCTGGAACTGGCCCGCAACCTCGGCCAGGTGGCCGGCGAAAACCAGGGTATCGGCCACGACCCCGAGCCGCAGCAAACCCTGACTACGGCCGTGCGCGAACTCGACCACGGTGCCAACGACAACCCCAATGGCACCGGCACGGGCGGCGAACCGCTGATCGCCGTCAGTGCCCCGGCCGGTGTGGCCGTAGTCACTTCGCGCAGCGTGGCCATCGCCGCCAGCGAGCATATCGACAGCGTGGCCCAGCAGCACCAGCACCTCACGGCCGGCAAGAACATCGTGCTCAATGCCGGTGACGAGATCGGCCTGTTCGCCCAGAGTGGCGACCTGCGCCATATCGCCCACCAGGGCGAGGTGCTGGTGCAGGCACAGCACAACAGCATCAAGGTGCAGGCCGAGCAGAGCATCGAGCTTAGTGCTTCCCAGCAGTACGTGCAGATCGACGCCGGCACGCACATCACCCTGCTGTGCGGCGGCGCCTACCTGAAAATGGAAGGCGGCAACATCGAGCTGGGCATGCCCGGCAGCTTTATCGTCAAGGCGGCGAATCACCAGCAGGAGGGGCCGGGAGGACTGAGCCGGACGGTGAACACCTGGCCGCACGCGAAGTTCGACGACAAGTTCCAGGTGCTGCTGCATGACGGCAAGCCTGCTGCCAATTACGCCTACGTCATTACCCGTGCCGACGGCGCGACGATCGAGGGCGTTACCGACAGCCAGGGCATGGTCGATGTTCAGCGTGGCCTGAGCATGGAATCGCTTTCCCTGGAAATCCTTGAACCGAATGATGCTAATTGACAGGAGACCCCGGCATGAGCACGGAAGAAACCACTTGCCGCCAGGTGGGCTCGCGGCTTGACAGCAAGACCGCCAACTACCGCTTCGACCATACCCTCACGCCGAACAAGCGGACTGATCCGGTGCAGCTGCGCCTGCCGCCACCGCAGCAGGGTTTGGCGATCTACCCGTTGCGCTATGCCGTGCTGCGCCATGAGTTCCCCCGCGCCAAGTTCCCGACGCTGAATTTTTCCGGTTATGCCGAACTGGGCGACGGCTACCATCTGGGCGTACGCGAGCTGCGCCCGCGCACCCAGCTTTACCTGCTGTACACCGAGAATGGCACGTTCAAGCACAAGCATTACCTGGTGACGGATGCGGTGCAGTTCGCCGAGGTTGTCCCGCCCGAAGATGCCGGCGAAACCACGACCTCGACCGATCAGCAGGGCAACCCGATTACCGTCATGCCCACGGTCTCGTCGGCTGTCGGCTTCATCACCGCGCCGCTGCCAACCGCCGAGCGTGACATCGGCGACACCGCCTATCTGCTGACCTGCGATACACAGCTCACCGCTACCGTACTGGGCAAGCTGGAACGCAATGAAGGCGGGCTGCGCACCGCCACTACCACGGAGATCCGCCTCAAAGGTGGCCCCCGGCAACCCCATGTGCTGGGCACCGAAACGCTGAAGGACATACCCGCCCTGGCCGAGGACGAAAAAACAGCGTCTGTCACTGCTTGAATGGAGCGAAAACCAGCCACAGGAAATGCTCGGCGGCGAGACGATTCACCTCGTCTGTCAACGCCGCTCCCAGCAGCCCGGCCAGTCGCAGCGCCAGGCCCCCGTGGCCGTGGCGCTGCATGACCCGGTTGGCGTCATGAGCGAGTTCGGCCACCTCACCGGCAGCTGCGTGCTGGATCTGCAGGAATGGTCTGATCGCGAGCAGGTGCCGCGCAAGGTCATGGTGTCGAAGTGGATCGATGAGCTCGGCCAGCAAAAAGCCCGAAGCGTCGAGTTGGATACCTACAACAATGACGCTATTGGCAGTGCAACTCGGGGGGCATCCGGTGGTGCGGCCAATGCAGCACGTGATCGGGCGTACCGGGCGGGTCTTGCTGCACGCGATAAGCGCCTGACCAGCGCCCGCAACGATGAACGCCGCGAGTTCATGGCCACCTATGAACAGAAGCGCCAGGAGTTTATCGCCGCCATCGACAAGGCCGCCGCAGCGGCCTATGCCATGTACACAGCCCTGGAGCTTCGCCACGGCGCGGTCATGCGGTTGTACGATGAAACAGATGTAGAAAGCTTTGTTTGCCTGCGCCGGGCGGTCGCCTACTCGATGACCGTACTCGCCTGCGACCCGCAGGGTCGCCAGGTGCTGGAGGCCATGCTGCCCGAAGGCGGCCCCACCGGCCTGATGGCTCGCGCCATCAAGGGGTTTCCGGATTTCGCGGATTTCGTTGATGTTGGCGTCGCCATGGCCCAACAAGGAGTCCTGGTGGCAGCCAGCCTGGCAACCGACCGGATACGGCAACTGGCAGAGCGGGTTCCGCCGGACGATGCCAGCCGCTACCTGAGCAACGTTATTGCCGAACTGGTTGCCCGCAAACGCCTGCGCACACCAGAAGCGTTCGCACGTAGCGTTTACTTCCGCGCGCTCCAGCTGTTGGAAGGCACGCTGGTTGGGCATGAGCCGACTGATCCCAAGAAGGCTGGCAAATGGTTGCTGGAGCGCACTGGCGGCAAGGCAGTCAATGGTTTTCGACCCAGTACCCTGACCCGACACGCCAACGAGTTGATATCTCTCTTCAAGAGCGAGCCGGTGCAGAGCCATCTGTCGGAGATCAATCGTAACGCCAAAGAGCTGCGGGAATCGTCCAACCACTGGCATGGGCTCAAGTTCGGCTTCGGTGCTTTTGGCATTTTTCTGGGAACGTACAACTTACAAGAGGTGGTCAACAAGCTGGGCAATGCCGATGGCCCAGTGCTAGTCAACTCTCTCAGCCTGGCATCTGGCCTACTCGCTACGGGCAGCTCCGTGGCCGTGGTCGGAGAAGCGGGGCATCAGGGACGGGAAGCCGCAGCCAGAACCCGGGCAAATGCAGGAGCAGCCTCACAGGCACAGCACAGGGCCACGCGCTATGGCAACTGGGCTATTGGCATGCTGGCAGCATCTGCAGCGACGACCAGTTTCAAGGAATTGCTACTTGCCGCAAATGCAAACTCGGCCGGCCAGGCTACCGCCCACGTCACAGGCAGCGTACTTCAGGCTGCTGCTGCAACGACTGGCGGTCTGCATCTGATGGGGCGGCTAAGTACGCAACAACATGCAGGAACCCTGGCGCAGCTATCAAGAACAGCCATGACCAGTATGGGAACACGTGCTGCAGGTACGGGAGTTGCTGCCGGCGCTGCTCGTGTGGCCCTTGGAGTCGCCAGGTTGGGGTCTGGCCCGATAGGTTGGACGCTGCTCGCATTGGAACTCTCATACCAAACAATCCGAGTATGGAATGAGAAGAACGCCGAAGAACGTAAAATAACGGACTGGATAGCCCGAAGTATTTGGGGCACAGGGACGCACCGAAATCGGATATTCAGCGACGAAATTCTCACCCCCTTTACACCTGAAGAAGAGACCAAGGAGTTTTATCGCTTCTTTATGGAACCCCATATCGAAACGGATGTGGCGGTACTACGCACAATGGGCTCTTTGACAGTCCCAGTATGGGGTGCCATCAATCAGGCAAACCATGGCAGCCAGTTGCCAGCAGATGCCCGTACTGTCACCGTGGCATTACCTGGTTGGCAACCACAAGTTAGCGCTTACACAATTACGCAACATAATGAACTCCGCCTTACCGGGGTACAAAAGACGCTAAACGACCCTGAGTTAGTTCAACTTCGCGAAGGCGTGGGGTATATTAGTTACCCTACGAACACATTGGGTGGTGACATTGAGGTCAAGTACTGGCCCAATGGTTTTGCTGAGCCCGACTTTGTATTGGAAATGAAGAAGACATGAATCAACAACAGGAACTACCACAAACCAGGGAGGAACTGAACGCCAGAATCGACCAACTCTGGCATGAGGAACTGGAGTGGGTGCGTCAGCACCCCAACCCTGACCTTACCGAATTCAGCGAGCTGATCAAAAAAGAAACACATAAAAGCAATGTCAACAAACTTCCTCCATTGGATATCGCCATGTGGCCGGCAGATGTATTTTGCAACATTAACATTGGCAACACCGAAAAGCTCAATGACCACTTTATAGAACCACCAATGGAAACCCGCGCCTCAGGCGGAGAAAAAATCTTTTGGGGATTTCACAATGGCATGGTGTTATTACTGCTCTCCCACTTGATTGTTGGTAACGAGGATCCCATTTCCCTGCTACTTTTTTATCTTATCGTACTTGTAGTTATTGGCCCCATTATTTATTTCGTAACATTCCGATTTGGAAAAGAAAAACTCGGCCGTACTCGTTATAACCGCCAGGCTCAACTAGTACATATCGACAATGGTAAGGGACATGTTGCCCATACTCCTTGGCGGAACGCAGTCCCCTTAGTACAAACCGGCTTTTGGCCATCCAGCATGATGCGTATCTGCGTACCTCGTCCCCAAGCGGATGCAGAGGAATTCAATCTCCGCACCTCTCGCGCGCCCGGTACACTTGATGACAATCTACGAGATATCTATGGTATCGATATCGCATTAAGCAATGAAGATCATTCCTCTATCCACAGCAATCTACAGCGTCTGGAGTTTATGCGGCGCTATATGGAACACGGCCTACAGGCTATTCAGCCGCACCCACAAGCGATAGAGCAAGGACTAGTGGAAGACCCTGAACAACGCGACGCGCCCAAACGTATCTGTGCCACAGGCTGGGACGGCAAGTACGTTATCTACCCCTTGGGCCGTATCTGGCATTATTTTTGTTTTGGCCCATGGCTGGATAGTCGTGCACGCCGTCGCCTTGAGGGCTTTGAATGGAACGATGAGGTCAAGAACCTCTGCGGCCCCAACCCCGATCTGCGCGGCCTGAACACCCGCCCGGTCAAATCCCGCACCGATGTCTACTACCGCCCTGACGGTGCCAGCTACCGGCTGGTGGATCGCTGGGGCAACCCGCTACGCTTCGAGCCGGCCAAGCAGGCCTGATGGCAATGAGCGAACAGCAGGAAGCAACGCTGATCAGGGACGAACTGAACGCCAGAATCGATCAACTCTGGCGTGAAGAACTGGAGTGGGTGCGCCAGCACCCAAATCCTGATCTGTCCATGTTCGATGCGGGGCTTCAAAAGGAATTAAGCCGGCCTGAAGTGCATGAACTCCCTGCGCTCGATATTGCCATGTGGCCAAAGGACTTAAATTTCAATATTGATACCAGCGATCCAGAAAAATTTAATGACCGTTTTATCGAGATACCAACCAAGCGCAGCAGTTCTGCAATCCTTTTGTTAATCAGCATTCACCATGTCGCTCTGATATTCATCCTGGCATTGGTGTTATTCACTGGTGCATCTCCTGTTGAATTTGCGCCTCTATATTTATTTGCCCTATTAATTCTGGCACCACTCACGTACTACGCCATAAAATCCAATAAAAGATCCGCTGGCAGAATCCGCTATAATCGTCAGGCCCAACTCGTCCATATTGATGATGGTCAAGGTCACATCGCACATATTCCCTGGCGGCATGTCAGGCCGGCAGTGGACAATCGCTACGGCCCAATGGGCGTTCTGCGGCTCTATGCACCACATCCACATGCGGAGATAGAGATCAACAAGCTGCGAACATCAGGAAGCTCTCACGCTTCTTATCTGATGGAGCCTTACACCTGCGATTGCGGAATTGAAGGGCTATATGATCTGCAGCGCCTTGAGTTCCTGCGCCGCTATATGGAACAAGGTATTCAGGCAGTCCAGCCGCAGCCGGGAACGATCCCCCCACAGCAAACGGCCACTCATCCCAGGCACAAGCTGTCTGCGCTGGTTCGCGTATGGCACTGGCTCTGCTTCAGCCCGTTGCTCGATAGGTACACACGCCGTGGCTCCGAGAACGCTGGATGGAGCGACGAAGTCCAGAATCTCTGCGGCCCCGCTCCCGACCTGCGCGGGCTGGATACCCGGCCAGTCAAATCCCGCACCGACACCTACTATCGCCCAGCCTACGACCACCCCGTCAGCTTCGGCTACCGCCTGGTAAATCGCCACGGGCACCCACTCCCCCAGTCGCCTCAGTCACTATCAACAAGGAAATGAGCCTGATGGAAATACGGTTCGAGCAGGCAGACGAAAATGCGCACGATACGATCTTCAAGTTGCTTCAGGGCGAAGGGCATCGCCTTGATAAGATCAGAATGGATCACGACTTTAATGTGATCGAATTGGATGGCAAAAGAGTGCTCGAACAACGCGGCCCCGCCATATCCCTGATCATCAATGAAGCACCAAACCAACTCGAAAAGCAGGCATTCGACTGGCTGAACGAACATTGCCAGCTACGCCCCGCCAAGTACAAGGACGCTTGGTTCTATGCGCTTTGTGCGTGTGGCGGGTGGGCCCTGATCCGCTCTCCCTACCTTGTGGAGGGCGCATCATTTGCCGAAGCAGCAGTGCTTCTCACCATGAATCTGCTATCCACCACTCTGTTCGTGCTGGCCTATCTCATAGCCCGAACCAAATCCCGGCAGAATACGTCCGGACAAGCCTTCAGCATCAGGAAGAACAAGCTGTTCTGGGTGGGAACAGTACTGGTGGCCTTGCTATTTCTGGTGGGCTTGGCAGCCCTGTTCGATAAACCCAGCCTTGCCGCCGTTTCTCTCCTGCCATTGCTTAGCCTGGGAACCGCCGTCATGGCATTTCGCAACGCACGCTACTTCCACACGCTCGAAGTGTTGCAGCGCCATGAGGCAACAGCATGATCAGGCGAATCTTTTCCCTTGCCAAAAAAGCGCTTCCTGCCCTTGCTCCTATCATCCGGCCCCTACGCTACGCTCCGGGGTTCCCTCGCTCCGGGCTTGCTCCCGGGAGGACCGCGCTGCAGGCCCCATCCTGGGGCCCAGCGCTTGACAGGCATCCATGCCTGCCACCTCCCTGCGCAAGCCCTGCGCTCGGCCTCCTGAAGTCGCGATCTGCGGCGCCTGGACTACCGCGCGCTTAGAAGCAAAAGCAACGGCAACGGCAACGGCATCTTGGGCTTAAACTGTAGCTCCATTTCCAGAACGAATCTAATAGATGGGCACCGAAGGCCCGGTAGGCGGTAGCAATCTCCCCGCCCCAGCATTACCCTCGCCCCACCCAATCGGCTCATCAGCAGGCACCCGCATGGCCTTCACCAGTGACTCCCTGACGATCTTCCTGGCCGTGCTGGAGGCCGGGTCTTTTTCCGCTGCAGCGCGCAAGCTAGGCCGGGTGCCATCCGCGATCAGCATGGCCATCGCGCAACTGGAGGCAGAACTAGACCTGCCGCTGTTCGACCGTACCACCCGCAAAGCCTTACCCACCAGCGCAGCGCTGGCGTTGGAGCCGCAGGCCAGGCAGGTGATCTGCCAGCTGAACCTGCTCGATGCTCAGGCCCTGCAATTGCATCAAGGGTTGGAAAAACGCCTGACCATCGCCATGGCACCCGAACTGCAAACAGGGCCCTGGAGCCAACCACTACACGCCTTGGCGCAGGCCTTTCCTGGCCTGGAAGTGGAGGTGCGCTCGGCCAGCCAGCGCGAGGCCATCCGCTTGCTGCATGACGGCACCGTGCAACTGGCACTGGTCTTCGAACGCCCAGGTATCGATGAGCGTGAGTCGTTTCTCGAAGCCGGCAGTCAGCTACTGGTGGCAGTCGCCTCCCCCCGTCACCCCGCCGGCATGCAGGGCGCCTTGCCCCTGCCCGAAGAAACCTTCGCCGAACAGCGGCAGATCATCGTCGCCTCCGGCAACCCCACCGGCTCCGACCCGCGCATGGTGCTGTCCCGGCGCATCTGGCTGACCGATAGCTACCTGGCCACACTGGAGCTGGTGCACTCAGGCCTTGGCTGGGCCTATCTGCCGCAGCCCCTGGTCGAGCCGCTCATCGCGTCGGGCGCGCTGGCTGAGGTGCGCTTTGACAACATGGCCAGTCGCCTGCGCCTGTGGGTGGACATCATCTGGATCAAGCCTCGACCCTTGGGCCTCGGCGCAAGGCACTACCTGGACAGTGTCCGCAAGCTATTCGAAAAGGACCCGCCCAGGGCCTGAGCCAGGCCGCTCACTGCACCGGCGCGAGCAATCGGTACCCTACCCCTGCCTCGGTGGCGATGAAGCGCGGCGCCATCGGGTCGTCGCCAAGCTTCTGCCGCAGGTGCCCGACCACGATGCGCAAATAATGCGTGTCACCCACATGGGTTGGCCCCCAGATGTCCTTGAGCAGTTGCTGCTGAGTGATGACGCGCCCGGGATGGCTCGCAAGTTGCGCCAACAGGGCATATTCCTTGCGGGTCAAGGTCACATCGGCGTCTTCCAGGGTCACGCGTCGCAAGGAAAGATCGACGGTCAGCGGCCCGATGCTGATGCGGGCCGGTGCGCTGCCCATCTGCGGCACCTGCCTGAGCAGGGCACGAACGCGTGCAAGAAACTCCTGAATGCCAAACGGCTTGGTCACATAGTCATTGGCGCCGGCGTCCAGGGCGTCGACCTTCTGTACTTCGCTGGCGCGTACTGACAAGACCATCACCGGCACCGTGCTCCACTGGCGCAGTTCGCGCAGCACCTGCTGCCCGTCCATGTCCGGCAGGCCAAGGTCGAGGACCACCAGGTCAGGCTTACCCAAGGCAGCCTGCGCCAGCCCCTGGGTGCCGTTCTCCGCTTCAAGGACTTTATAGCCCTGGGAAGCCAGGCTGATGCGCAGGAATTTGCGGATCTGAGGCTCGTCATCAATGACCAGCAAGGTGGCGGTCTGGCTCATGGCACGTCGCTTCCGGTGTCCGGTTGGGTAGGCAGCGGCAAGCATAAGGTCATGCAGGTGCCAACACCATCGATGCCCTCGCCAACCCTGACCTGACCGCCATGGGCGCCGACCATGCCCTGGCAGATCGCCAAGCCCAGGCCCGTGCCCTGGCCACCGCGATCACCGCGTGCAGCGGTGTAGAACATGTCGAAGACCTTGTCCCGGTCCGCCAGGGCGATGCCAGGGCCTTCATCGGTGACGGCGATATGCAGCTGCTGGTCGTGCACCGTCACCTCGACACACAGGCGCCCCTGAGCAGGCGAAAACCGTGCGGCGTTCTCAAGCACGTTGACCAGGGCCTGCTCGATCAACGCGGCATGCACGAACAGCAGTGGCAAGTTGGCCGGCACCTGGGTATCCAGGTTCAGGGGTGCCAGCACGGCCCGCAGTCGATGCAGCGCGCTGCCCACGATGTCGGCAGGCGCTACCCAGTCGCGGGCCAGTTTGAGACTGCCGTGCCCCAAGCGGGTCATGTCCAGCAGGTTCTGGATATAGCGGTCCAACCGCTCGGCTTCGTCGCGGGTGCCTTCGAGCAGCTCACGCCGGTCCGATTCGGCAATGGCCTCGCCCAACGCCAGCAAGCTGTCGATGCTGCCGCGCATGGACGTCAGCGGCGTGCGCAAGTCGTGGGATACGGAGGCCAGCAATGCACTGCGCAGCTGTTCGGTCTCGCCGTGCAGACGCGCCGCCTCCAACTGCTCGGACAGCTGTGCCCGGGCCAGGGCCTGGGCCACTGGCTGCGCCAAGCCACGCAGCAATCGCCGCTCGGGGCCACTGAGCGCCTGGCCTGCGCACTGAGCCACGCCCATCAAGGCCAAAGGCTGGCTGTCCACGGTCAAGGGCCACCACCACCAACGCCCTTCGGGCAGTGTATCGCTGCCAAATCCGGCCGCCTGGTCGTGCTGCCAGGCCCACTGCGCCGCTGCGCGCTCGTTATCGGTAAAAGAAGTGGGATCGCCGCTGGCTACGTACAGTTGGCCATGCTCGTCGCGCTGCAGGATGCAGACCTGCAAGCCATGCCGGCCATCGAGGTGCTGGTGGGCAGCCTCCAGCACCGCCTGACGGTCCGTGGCTCCGGTCAGGCGGCGAGACAGGTCCAGCAACTGGATGGTTTGCGCCTGGGTTTCACGCAGGGCCTGCAACTGACTGCGCTGGCGCGCGGCAAGGTTACCCGTGAGCGCGGCCATCAGCAGGAAAAACACCAGGGTCAGCACGTCCTCTTCGCGCTGGATACTCAGGGAAAAGTTGGGCGCAATGAACAGATAATCGTACGCCAGAAAGGACAGCATCGCACAAGCCAGGGCGGGCCCAAGGCTGGTGCGCACTGCCACCAGCAGCACCGCTGCCAGAAACACCAGGGAAATGTTGGGCAACGCCAGCACGCTGGTCACCGCCCAGGCCAGGCCCGCCGCCAGGACGGTCGCGGCCAGCGCCAACAGGTAATGTCGCCATGCCCACACATATCGGGCTGCGGGCTTGGGTGCCGAGCGCTGGACTTGGCGATTGAGCACATTGACCTCCAGACCATGACTGCCCCGCAGCAGCCGTGCAGCGACACCTGCGCCGAACAGTCGGCGGCGCCACCGTTCACGGGACTGCCCTACCAGTACCAGGCTGGCACGCCGCTCTCGGGCATGCTCGATCAGCGTACGGGCCACCTGCGCAGCGCGCAGCACGACCACCTCCCCACCCAGGCGCTCGGCCAGTTGCTGGGCGGCTTGTATTCGCTGGCGCCCGTTCTCGTCGAGCAGGCGCCCGTTGTCCACGTGGACCAGGCTCCAGGGCAAGTGCCGACGCTGCGCCACGCGGCTGGCATGACGCACCAAGCGCTCGGCCTGGTCGTCGCCATCGACCCCGACCAGCAAGCGCCCGCGCAGCGCTGGCGCTGCAGTGCCGCCCTGGCGATAGCCCTGGGCGGCGTCCGCATCGACCTGGGCGGCAGCGGCCTGCATGGCCAGCTCCCGCAGCGCGCTGAGGTTGCGCTGGGAAAAGAATGCGTCGATGGCCGCCCGCGCTTGCTCAGGCACGTACACCTTGCCTTCGCGCAGCCGTTCGAGCAGGTCGCGTGGCGGCAGGTCCACCAGCAACAGGTCGAACGCTTCGTGCACCACCCAGTCCGGCACCGTTTCACGCACCAAAACACCGGTGATGTCGCGCACTTTGTCGTTGAGGCTCTCCAGGTGCTGGACATTGACTGTGGTGTAGACGTCGATACCAGCGGCTAGCAGTTCCTGCACATCCTGCCAGCGCTTGGCGTGGCGGCTGCCCGGCGCGTTGCTGTGAGCCAGTTCGTCCACCAGCACAAGGCTGCCCGGGGTACTGAGCACCCCATCGAGGTCCATTGCGTGCAGGGTCACGCCCCGGTAACGGGTGCGCAACAGCGGTTGCTGGGGCAGGCCCGCCAACAGGGCTTCGGTTTCGGCACGCCCGTGGGTTTCGACCACGCCTACCAGCACTTGGCGGCCCATGCGCTGCTGGGCATGGGCGTGGGTGAGCATGGCGAAGGTCTTGCCGACACCGGGCGCGGCGCCAAGAAAAACCTTCAGCCGCCCTCGCCCCGGCTTTGGGAAATCTGCCAGCAGCGCATCGGCGCGGTCGGAGTCACTCATGGGGTTTCCTTCACAGCAAGGGTCACAAGTCCTGGCCCGAACGGCTCATCCTTTCCAGCGCCTGGTTCAGGGCCAGGACGTTGACCACCGCAGGGCCCACCAATGGGCGCAGCGTGGCGGCTTCGAGCAGACGCTGCAAGCGTTCGATGGGTAGATGTCGGGCGGCGGCTACCCGTGGCAACTGATAGGCCACGGCCAGCGGCGGCAGGTGTGGGTCCAGCCCACTGCCCGAGGTTGTGACCAGCGCCATTGGGACCGGCCCCTGCCCTGGCTGGTGCAGCGCAGCCGCCTGTGCCTGAACACGCTGCATCAAGGCTGGGTTGCCAGGGGCAAGGTTGCTGGCGCTGCTGGCCACGGTCGCGAAATCACCTGCCGAGGGACGGGAATGAAACCAACCGTCACCCTCGAAGCGCTGGGCGATCAAGGCAGAGCCGCGCACGCGACCCTGCTCGTCTTGCACCAGGCTACCATTGGCTTGGTAGGGGAACGCCACCTGGGCAATACCGGTGACTGCCAGGGGGTACAGCGCACCTGTCAGGAAGGTCATCGACAGAACCAGGCTCAGAGCCGGGCGTAGGTATGCAGTCATGATGGCCTCCTCAGACCAGGTGCAAGGCGTTGAGCAACAGGTCGATGACCTTGATGCCGGCGAACGGTACGATGATGCCGCCCAGCCCGTAGATCAGCAGGTTGCGCCTGAGCAGCTGCGCAGCACTGGCAGCCTGTACCTGCACCCCACGCAAGGCCAACGGAATGAGCACGACGATAATCAGTGCGTTGAACACGATGGCCGACAGGATCGCGCTCTGCGGGCTTGCCAGCTGCATGACGTTGAGCACCCCCAGCTGCGGATAAATCACCGCGAACAACGCTGGCAGGATGGCGAAATACTTGGCCACGTCGTTGGCGATGGAGAAGGTCGTCAACGCCCCACGGGTGATGAGCAGCGCCTTGCCAACCTGCACCACGTCCAACAGTTTGGTCGGGTCGCTGTCCAGATCGACCATGTTGGCCGCCTCCCGGGCAGCCTGGGTGCCATCGTTCATGGCCATACCCACATCCGCCTGGGCCAGGGCTGGCGCGTCGTTGGCACCATCGCCGCACATGGCCACCAGACGGCCGTCTTGCTGCTCCTGGCGAATGCGCGCCAGTTTTTTCTCCGGTGTTGCCTCTGCCAACACATCATCCACGCCCGCTTCGGCCGCGATGGCGGCTGCCGTGAGCGGGTTGTCGCCAGTGACCATGACGGTCCTGATACCCAGCTTGCGCAGTTCGGCAAAGCGTTCGCCAATGCCAGGCTTGACCACATCCTTGAGGTGAATCACACCCAGCAGACGCTTGTCGAGGCACACCAGCAACGGCGTACCGCCTGACTGGGCAATGCGCTCTACCTCTCGAGCAAGGGTTGTCGGCATGTCCGCGCGCTGCATCTCGACGAAGGCAAGGAGCGCATCGACGGCGCCTTTTCGATAACGACGTGGCCCCAGGTCGATACCAGACAGGCGTGTCTGGGCCGTGAAGGCTACCGGTTGGTAGTGCCCGGCCGCCGGTTCGACGAAATCATGAAGCTGGTGCAGGTACTCGACGATCGACTTGCCCTCTGCCGTGTCATCGGCCAGCGAAGCCAGCAAGGCCCCCTCCCCCAGCTCACGGGCGGTCACACCGGGCGCGGCGTACAGTGCGCTGCAGCGACGGTTGCCGAAGGTGATCGTACCGGTCTTATCCAGCATCAAGGTGTGTACGTCGCCTGCGGCTTCCACGGCGCGCCCTGAACGTGCGATGACGTTGAGGCGCACAAGGCGGTCCATGCCGGCGATGCCGATGGCAGAGAGCAAGCCGCCGATGGTGGTGGGAATGAGTGTGACGAGCAACGCGGCCAGAAAAATCAGCGGCAAGCTGCCCCCAGCGAAGTGAGCAAAGGGTTGCAGGGTCACCACCACGATCAGAAACACCAGGGTCAGGCCGATCAACAGCATGTCCAGGGCGATCTCGTTGGGCGTTTTCTGCCGGCGCGCGCCCTCGACCAGGGCGATCATACGGTCCAGGGTGGAGTCACCGGGGTTGCTGGCGATGCGGATCAGCAGCCAGTCCGACACCAGACGGGTATTGCCGGTCACCGCCGAACGATCGCCACCTGACTCCCGAATGACGGGCGCAGATTCCCCGGTGATGGCTGCCTCGTTGACGGCAGCGATACCTTCTATCACCTCGGCGTCGGCGGGGATCATCTCGCCAGCCTCCACCCGGACTACATCACCCTTGCGCAGGGATACGGCCGGCACGTTGTCGAAGCTGCCGTCCGGATTGCGACGCCTGGCCGAGAGCCCTTGGCTGCCGGCTTTGAGGCTGTCGGCCCGAGCCTTACCCCGGCCTTCGGCCAGGGCCTCGGCGAAGTTGGCGAACAGCACGGTGAACCACAGCCAGGCTGTGATCTGCACCGCAACGCCTGGGGTGACGCCATTGGCCGGGGCCAGGCACAGCACGGTGGTCAGTAAGGCCGTAATGGCCACCACCAGCATGACCGGTGAGCGTTTGAGCTGACGTGGATCGAGCTTGAGCAACGCCTGCAGCAACGCCGGCCGCCACAGCGCGGCCAGCCGCGTCTGGGCCGATGCGTCTGGTTGGGCCTTGATCTCTGGAATGGGCATGTTCATGGTCATCTCTCAATAGGCCTGGCTCAAATGGTCGGCAATCGGCCCCAAGGCCAAGGTCGGAAGGAAGGTCAGCCCGCCTACCAGCAGGATGGTCAGCAGCAGCAGGAGGGTGAACAGTGGCCCATGGGTGGGAAAGCTGTTCGGGCCTTGAGGTGCCTGTGGCTTGGCTGCCAGGCTCCCAGCCAGCGCCAGGACAGGCAGGATGTAACCGAAACGGCCGATCAGCATCGCCAGACCGATCATGAGGTTGTGAAACACCGTGTTGGCGCCAAAGCCTGCGAAGGCCGACCCGTTATTGGCGGCCACGGAGGTATAGGCATAAAGCAACTGGCTGAAGCCATGGGCGCCAGGGTTGCTCACCGCTGCGGCCGGCCCCTGCAGGCTGGCAGCGACGGCGGCCAGTACCAGCACGCCGACCGGCATCACCAGCAACGTCGCCACCAACAGCTGTACCTCGCGGGCTTGAAGCTTCTTGCCCAGGTACTCCGGCGTGCGGCCGATCATCAGCCCGCACAGGAACACTGCGATCAGCACGAACAGCAACATGCCGTACAGGCCTGCCCCGACGCCGCCGAAGATGACTTCGCCGACCATCATGTTGACCATGGCTACCATGCCGGTCAGTGGGTTGAGGCTGTCGTGCATGGCATTGACCGAGCCGTTGGAGGCTGCCGTGGTAGTGACCGTCCACAACACCGAGCCCGTGGTACCGAAGCGGCTTTCCTTGCCTTCCAGAGGGGCTGCCTGCTCCACCTCGCTGACGTGCAGCGCCGGGTTGGGCTGGTGTTCGGACCACAAAGCCGATGCGCCGCCGACCAGAAACAATGCAAGCATGCAGGCCACAATGGCGCGGCTCTGGCGCAGGTCTTTCACGTAATGGCCGAACATGAACACCAGGGCCACGGGAATCAGGATGATCGCCGACACCTCGAACAGGTTGCTCCACGCTGTCGGGTTTTCAAACGGATGCGCCGAGTTGACGCCGAAGAAGCCTCCGCCGTTGGTACCCAGCTGCTTGATCGCAATCTGGCTGGCTGCCGGGCCGAGCGGGATCAGCTGCTCAGTCCCCTGCAATGTCAGGGCATGGGCATAGTCGCTGAAGGTCTGGGGCACGCCCTGCCACACCAACAGCAGCGCCAGTACCAGGGACAGGGGTAACAGCCCATAAAGCGTGGCCCGGGTCATGTCCACCCAGAAATTGCCCAAGGCCGCACTGCTGCGACGGGCGATACCACGGCACAAGGCTACCAGCACGGCCAGGCCCGTGGCCGCACTGACGAAGTTCTGCACGGTCAGGCCGAGCATCTGGTTCAGGTAGCTTATGGAGGCCTCGCCGCTGTAGGCCTGCCAGTTGGTGTTGGTCACGAAGCTGACTGCGGTGTTGAAGGCCAGCGACCACTCAAGGCCGGGTAAGCGCTGCGGATTCAATGGCAGAAGGCCTTGGGCCAACAGTGCGCCGAACAGCAGTAGGAACCCAACCAAATTGAAGATCAGAAGCGCCAGGGCATAGTGGCGCCAGCCCTGCTGCTGCGATGGGCAGACCCCGGCCACCCGATAACAGGCATTTTCGATCGGTCCCAGTAATGGCGTAAGCCAGGTGCGCCGGCCTTCCATGACATTAAAGTAGAACCTTCCCAGCCAAGGGGCCGGTAGCAGGACAATAGCGAAGAAGGCCAGCAGCAAGGCGATATCGTAGGCGTGCATTGGCGCCCCCTTAGCTGCGATCGGCGCGTAGTAGCGCCGTCAGCAGGTACACCGCCATGGCCACTGCGATCAGCAGTGACAACCCTTCGAGCAAGTTCATGAATCAATCCCCGTTGATGCGGCTGCGGCCGCTTTATGGGGATTTTCGGTCAGGCCAGCGTAAAGGCTCGAGATCGTGGGGGCAGGCCTGGCATAAAGAACACGTAAAGAAACATGCTCGACCAGGCGGCAGGCCTAGGCAGTCGGGGTAGGCTGCACGTTGCGACTCCAGTCCAGCAGCAGGCTGTAGCCGATGGCCAATAACGTCGGGCCGATGAACAGGCCGATGAAGCCGAAGGCAATCAGGCCGCCGAACACGCCGAGCAACACGATCACCAGCGGTAAGTCGCCGCCACGGCTGATCAGGTAGGGCTTGAGCACGTTGTCCACGCCACTGATCACGAAGGTGCCCCAGATACCCATGAAGATCGCCATGCCGTAGTCACCCTTCCAGATCAGCCAGCCGGTCACCGGCAGCCAGGCCAGCGGCGGGCCCATGGGGATCAGGCTGAGCATGAAGGTGATCAAACCAAGCACGATGGCACCCGGCACGCCTGCGATGAGAAAGCCGATCAATGCGAGCAGGGCTTGCGCCGCCGCCGTACCGATCACGCCATTGACCACCCGTTGTACCGTGCCGGCTACCAGGTTCAGGTAATACTCGGCGCGCTCGCCGGTCAGCCGGTGCAACAGCCGAAGCACGAACGCCGAGAGCCGCGGCCCGTCGCGGTAGAAGAAGAACACGAAGACCAGGCTCAGGGTGAGTTCCAGCACGCCACTGCCGATCTGCGCGCTGCGGGCCAGGAGCCAGTTGCCTACTTGCCCCAAGTAAGGTTTGACCGACGCCAGCAGCGCGGCGCCCTGCTGGTCCAGCGACGACCACCAGCTGGCCATGCGTTCCCCTACCAACGGGATGTCGACCAGCCACACAGGCGCATTCGGCAGGCCATCGACCTGCACATCACGCACGAACAAGGTCGCATCACGAATGTGGTCGGCCAGGTTGAAGCCCAGCCAGACCAAAGGCAGCGCCACGATGAGGATCCAGGCGCTGGTCAACAATCCGGCGGCAAGGGTTTCGCGCCCACCCAGCACGCGGGTCAGGAACCGCATCAAGGGCCAGCTGGCGAATGCGAGGATGGCGCCCCACAGCAGCGCCGAGATGAAGGGTGCCATGACCCACAGGCCGGCGCCAAGCAATGCCAGCAAAAGGATCTGGATCAGCAGGCGATCATTGTCAACCATGGTCTTGCTCGTCAACGGATCAGTTCGAGGTGCAGGCCATCGGTGGGCGAATCGCCGAGCTCCAGGCGAGCGCTGCGTACACCGGCCTTTATCAGCGCTTCACGCCAGGCCTCGGCCTGGGCGCCGCTCAGGGAGGCGCGCAAGGTGCTGTCCAGGTTGAGGCTGCGTGCAAGCAGGGTTGCCCAGGCCGGCTGCGGCTCGCTCAGATCAGGATAATCGAGCTTGCCAGTGTCACGCATTTCACGCAGCACGGTTGCAGCAGTAGGCAGCAGTTCACCCAACGGGCTGGCGGCGACGAACTCCTCCACATGCAGGTAGGCCCGACGGTTACCACGGGTCACGCTGTAGAGTGCGACCAACGTATCGGCCTGCTCGGCAGAGCGGCGCAGCAGGATGAACGCCTGGCGCTCATCGCCACCATTGAGCCGAGCATTGGCAAAGACATCGTTGGCCCACAGGCTAGCCTCGCCACAGTCGCGGCCCTGGCACCAGAACAACGGGTACCCGCCGTCTTGCTGCAAGGCCTCGCGCGCGCGCGTGAAAGCCTCCCGCGCGGAGCGCTCAACCGGCAGCTCATAGGTGGTGGAACTGACCTGGCCACGGCTCTCTACTTTATCCTCCACCCGCAGGCGGCCGCTGATCTTGCGCAGTGGCCCCAATGGATAGATGCGCTCCTGCTGCACAGCCGGGCGCTGATCGACAACCTTGGCGTCCACTGGCACTGGCAGGCTGCCGGCCCAGAGCGTGGTGCTGGCGAGCAGAGCGCTGATGGCCAAGAGGCCACGCAAGGCGGCAGGCGCATTCATAGGCGCCCCACGCGGCGCTCGGCGTCAAGGTGAAGCATGTACATGTCTGGCAATTGCATGGTTGTCTCCCTGATCAACCCGCCAAGCCTCGACACTTGTCCGGTGCAAGTCAAGCAAAGCCAAAGAAGCGATTGAAACAGTCTGCTACAAGCGTTGCGCCCTGCTCATCGTTCAGGTGCAGGTGATGGCCACCGGGCAAGGTCACCTGTTCAAAGGGTAGCTGCTCAAGCAACCCCTCGCGACGCGCCAGCATGCCCTGCGCTGCCACCACCAGGCAGCCGGGGCACTTGACGTGCCGCACGTAGGCCATCGCCTGGGCTTGCGTCAGGCGCACCGGCGAGGGCAAGGTCAGGCGACTGTCGCTGCGCCAGCTGTAGCCCCCAGCCACGGGCATCAGCCCACGCTGGGCCAGCAGCTCGGCCGCTTCGCGGCTCACCGCGACCATGCCCTTCATGCGTGCCTCCACCCCTTGGTCCTGGGTGCTGTACACCGACTTGCGCTTGGTGTCGAGGCGCATCTGTGCGCGCAGCGCCATCCCCAGCCGCTCGGCAGCATCCTGCTCCTCGCCGGTAGGCGGGATGAGGCCATCGATGAGCGCCAGGTGGCTGACACGCTCGGGCAGTGCGGCGGCCAGTTGCACGCTGATGATAGCGCCAAGCGAATGCCCCAGCAGGGCGAAGCGCTCCCAGCCAAGTTGCTCGGCTGCGCGCACGATGTCGTAGGCGTAGTCGGCCAGCGCGTAGCCGGCACCCGGCGGGCGATGTTGCGAATGGCCATGACCGGCCATGTCCAAGGCCACGATGCGCAGGCCCCGAAGGCGGGGCGCCAAGCGCGCGAAGCTGTTGGCGTTGTCCAGCCAGCCGTGCAATGCGATCACCGGCAGGCCGTCCTCGGGGCCGAACACGTGGCCGGCCAGCTCGATATGGCCAAGGTTCAAGCGTATGTCTTCGACCTGGATATTCATGCCTGACTCCACCGATCGAACAGGCCCTTGATCAGGCTTGCGGTATCTTCCGGGTGCTCCAGCGGGAACATGTGGCCACCCGGAACGCTGTGGTATTCCCCCCTCGGCATGCCCCGCACCGCCAAGGCATGATGACGACGCACCACGGTACTGGCCTGACCACGGACCATGGCCAGCGGCAGGTGCAACTGCTGTACAGGCGCAGGGCTCAGGTGGGGTACGTTGCGATAGATGCTGATTTCGGTAGCAGGATCGAAGCGCAGGCACAGCGCGTGCTGATGCTCGTGCAGGCCATGCTCGACGTAGGCATCGAGGCAGTCGGGGTCGAAGTGGCGGAACAGTGATCGGCTGGCGAAATACGAGCGGGCACTGAGCCGATCTTCGAATTCGGCGCGCCGACCTAGCGTCCGGCCGGCCGGGGTAATGCGGTCGATCAAGCCCAGGTGCTTGGCAGCACGCAGCAGCCACTGGTCTGCGCGGGTCAGCACGGGCGAGTCGAGCATGACCACGCCCCGGTAGAGCTCGGGTCGCCGCAGGGCGGCATGCAAATGCAGAACACCCCCTAGCGAATGTCCCACGCCCCATACGGGGCCTGGCTGCTGCTCAAGGTGGTACAACAGCTCGTCCACCAGGCTCTGCCAGTTGGCGTCTACCGGAAAGCGCGGATCATGGCCGTGCTGGGGCAAGCTCTGCACAGAGTAGTCCGGCGCCAGGGCGGCGAACAACTTGCCGTAGGTTGCCGACGGAAACCCATTGGCATGGGCAAAGAATATCGGTTGCGGCATGGTGGGCTTCCGGGCGCAGAGAGTGGCCCATTGTGGTTGTCCACCAAGCCCCAGGCAACGTTCGGAAAGGTCATCGGCAAGGGCGATCAGGTCATGCCGATCGATCAAAGCTACCCAGCGAGCGGCGCAGACACGCCTTGATGAAGGCTTGATGGCTTTCCAGCGCCTCGCGCGCCAGACGCTGGTCTTCAGCGTCAAGATTCAATCTGCGCAGCGCCAGGCAGCTGGTTTGTATCAGGTGGGCCACGCGGGTGCAGGCTAGCTGCAAGGCAAGCAGTTCCTGCTCGGCTTGCTGACGTCGGCCTTCCTCAAGCGCCGTGTTCGCCTCGATCTTGCGCATCAGGTGATAGAACTTGGCGTCGGCGACCTCCCGCAGCAAGCTGTGCTGGGCGTGGTCCAGGGCGATGCCTTGCTCGACCTTCTCCGTGGTGGTTTGCAGGTTCAGCGAGCACAACAATTTCCACATTTCGCCCGTCATCGACCCAACCTTATGCATGTTCTTCGTGACTAAGCTAGCAAGTCGCAATCGATTGAAACAACTGACAAAAATGCCAGTTGCCTCCATTGCAAACCTGTATGACGAAGCCACCGCAGGCAATCAGCAGGACATGTGCAAGGCGCGCAGCGTCATCAATCCCGCCAAGGGCCAATCCCCCTCTAGCTCCGCCAGGCTGGCCGTGCCCATGGCGGCCGGCCGCTGCAGGTGACCGTGCTCGAGCAACCCGACCAGGTGGCCGACCAACGGCTGGTGGCTGACCAGCAGCACGTGATCCAGACCAAGGCGTTCAATCTGGCCGATCGTGAGTTGCACATCGCTCTCGGGCGTCAGCCACGGCACCGTGCGTACCGGCTCGCTAAACCCCAGTGCCTCATGGACCAACGCAGCGGTCTGCTGCGCCCGAACATAAGGGCTGGCAATGATCGCCTGCAGTGGCTTGCCTGCCAGGTGTGCAGCGCTGTGCAGAACCTGCTCGCGACCGTGCGCGGTCAAGCGCCGCTCGGCATCGCGGGTGGCTCGCGGCTCAGCTTCACCATGGCGCAACACCCACAGGTTCACAGCTTGGGCTCTTGGTCAGGTTCAGCAGGCGAAGGCGCGCGCGCCACGTGGGGCGCCTCGCCGTCCGCCGGGCTTGGTGCTGGCCAATCGGCAAACGGCCAGGGCTTCTGATCGGTATGGAAGGTGCCGAAACGTCCGATCTGAGCCAGGTACTGGCTCAGGCTATCGCCAACGTCCATCACGCTGGCGCTGGGCGCACCGTAGATCAGTCGATAGATCAACTGGACTACTACCAGGCCGGCCAGCAGCAACTCGGCCAATTGCCAGACCACCAGGAAAACCAGCATCCAGACCACGCGCAGGATCAGGGACTCGCGCTGGGCATGCTCAGGGGTATCGTTCATGTGTCGCTCCTTGCCGTTTGCCAGGGTTATCAGGGTTCAGTTGAAGCCGCTGGTGGAAATGAAATCGACATCGGTCTTCGGCTCGGCGCTCATCAGGTGCTCGATCACCTGGTTCAACGTGCGGCCTTCGAACAGGATGGCATGCAGGCCGGCGACCAGGGGCATGTACACCTGCGCCTGCTGGGCCTTGGCCTTGAGTACCTTGAGGGTGTTGACGCCCTCTGCCACTTCCCCCAGCCGACTCACCGCCTCATCCAGGCTCAGCCCCTGGCCGAGCGCGTAGCCCACCTGGTAGTTACGACTCTTGGGTGAGGAGCAGGTGACGATCAGGTCGCCCACGCCGGCCAGGCCCAGGAAGGTCATGGGGTTGGCGCCCTGGCTGACCGCAAAGCGGGTCATCTCGGCCAGTGCGCGGGTGATCAACATGCTCTTGGTGTTCTCGCCCATGCCCAGCGCCACGGCCATGCCAGCGATGATGGCGTAGACGTTCTTCAGGGCGCCACCGAGTTCCACGCCAAAACGGTCGCTGCTGGCATACACGCGGAAGGTCCTGCCATGCAGCACAGCCTGCACCTGTTGGCACAGGCGCTCGTCTTCGCTGGCCACCACAGTGGCAGTCAGGGCGTGCTCGGCAATTTCCCGGGCAAGGTTGGGCCCGGAGAGCACACCTATGCGCGCCTGTGGGGCGATCTCCTCGACGATCTGGCTCATCAGCTTGAACGTCTGGGCCTCGATCCCTTTGGTGAGGCTGACCAGTCCTTTGCCACGCAGCAGGTCGGCATGGGGCGCCAATACGCTGCGCAAGGCACTGGAGGGCAAGGCCACGAAAATCAGGTCGCAGGCCTGGAGCGTGGCCAGCAGGTCATTGACTGGCTCTACCCCTTCGTGCAGCCCAATGCCCTTGAGGTAGCGCGGGTTCTCGCGATGCTCGCGCATCGCCTGGGCCTGTGCCGGGTCGCGCATCCATTGGCGCACTGGCACACCGTTCTGTGCCAGCAGGTTTGCCACGGCCGTGCCGAAGCTGCCGCCGCCCAGAACTGCAACAGGTTGCTGATCAGTCATATCCAATCCGTTAACACCTAAAATAAATGGCGACCGGCGCATTATACGGGTCACCTGCCCCGCGCCAAGGCCAGTCGGGCATTGCTCGCCCAGGCCAGGTGCATACCCACCGATCGGCCAGCATCAATACCGCCGCAGATCACTGGCAAAACGGCAAAGTTCATTTACCATGCCGGTTTACCCACGATACAAGGCCGCTCCGTGCTCCCTGGCTCGCCTCCCTACCCGCGGCTATTGCTGTTGACCGCCCTGCTCGGTACACCTGCGCTGGCAGATGACTTGTTCATCGACAACAGCGACCTGCCACAGGTTTTGACTGCAACACGCCTCAAACAATCCCCGGCTGCGGTGCCAGGGAGCATGACCGTGCTCGACGGCGCCTTGATCCGGGCCAGCGGCGCGCGTGATATCCCCGAGCTGCTCAGGCTCGTGCCAGGGATGATGGTGGGCTATTTGGCCGGCAATCAACCGACCGTCAATTACCACGGCAGCAATGTCAACGAAGCGCGCCGCATGCAGGTGCTGATCGACGGCCGCTCGGTGTATCGGGCCGGGCTGGCGACGGTGGACTGGAGCGATATCCCGCTGGCGCTGGAAGATATCGACCGAATCGAGGTATTCAGAGGGCCGAACACGGTCAGCTATGGCGCCAATGCCCTGATGGCCGTGGTGAACATCCTCACCCGCAATCCTGCCGACAGCCACGGCACGCGCCTGAAAGTCACGCGCGGGCAAAACGGCATCGACGACTTCTATGCCAGCCAGGGCTTTGGCTGGGACAACGGCGATATGCGTCTGTCGCTGTCGGGCCAGCAGGATGACGGCTTCGACCATGACCAGTTCGGCCAGCACTACCGTGACAGCCGCCGCGCCACACGCTTGAACCTGAGCGCCAGCCATACCCTGGCGCAGGACCAGACACTGGACTGGCAACTGGCCGCCAAGGAAGGCACCAACCAGCGGCCCTATACCTACCAGCCAGTGTTCCCGTTCGTGACCCAGCGCGGCAAGGATGCCGACGTCAAGGCCATGGACTATGCAGGCTCGGTGCGCTGGAACATCGACTTTGCCGCTGAACACAGCCTGTACGTCCAGGGCTCGGCGCAGCACTTCGACCGCCAGCAAGTGTGGCGGGCCTGCGACGCGGCGTTGTCCTTCAGCCCCGAACTCACCCGTCTCTGGCAAATGAACCCCAACTACGCCGAGCGGGTAGCCCGTGGCGCGAACAACCCGCCCCTCAGCAGCAACCCTCAGGAGCAGGCCCTGGTCGATGCGATCAAGGAGCAGTGGAACAACCAGGGCGGCAGTGACGTGGTGTGCGGCGATGTCGACCAGAGCACGCGTGAAACCCGCTATGACCTGGAAATCCAGGACACCTACAGCCTCACAGACAGCCTGCGCCTGCTCAGCGGTATGAACTATCGCTATGATCGTGCCGACTCGCAGACTTATTTCAATGGCAGCGTGGACGATCAGACCTGGCGGCTTTTCGGGCAACTGGAGTGGCGAGCCGACGAGCACTGGATCGTGCAGGGCGGCGCCATGTTCGAGGATTCGCGGCTCTCTGGCAGCTCGCTTACGCCACGGTTGGCGGTCAATTACCTGATCACCCCGCGCCATGGCCTGCGCGCCGTCTATTCCGAGGCGGTACGTTCGCCTGACATGTTCGAAAACAACGTCAACTGGAGCTACACCGTCAAGAACCTGATGCCCTACGCCTTCGGCCAGCAGCATGGCGAATACTTCGTCAAGACCCGCGGCCCTGGCGACCTGGAGCAGGAGCACATGCGCTCGCGTGAGCTGGGCTACAACGGCTACTTCAGCGACCTGGACCTGAGCATGGACCTTAAGGTGTTCTTTGATGAGATCACCGGCATGATCAGCGAGCCGCTCAAGAACAACCAGTACATCGCCAGCAATGCGAACCGCGCGCGCTTCAGCGGCAGCGAGGCCCAATTCGATTGGCGCCCTACCCTGCGCGACCGGCTGCGCTTGACCTTCGCCCATGTCGACGCCTGGGCCAGCAATCCTGCCGACCGCAACCTCAGCGCCAGCAACAGCGGCTCTGCTGGCTGGATGAGGGACTGGGGCCACGGCTGGTCCAGTGGTGCTTTCTACTACGGAGACGATGCCCTCAATCAGTACCGCTACGAACGCCTGGACCTGCGCGTGGCCAAGCGTTGGCATGTGTACGGGAGCAACCTGGAACTGGCAGCCCTGTGGCAGCAACGCCTGGATGATGAGCCCACCACCGCCGTGCAGAACCGCTACGACAGCCGGCATCGGCTTAGCCTGAGCGCGGAGCTGGAGTTCTGATGGTTCGGTTGCTGCGCCTGTTGGTGCTATGGCTGTGGCCATTGGGGCAGTTGTCCGCTAGCGAAATCCTGCTGGTCGGCGCCCAGGACCAGCCGGGCATCCGCAGCTTCATCGCTGCCCTGGAAAGTCGACGCCCCAATGACCACGTGCATTTCCAGGCTGCCAGCGAGCTGCCTGCGCCGGGCCGGCTTAACCTGGACCTGCGCCTGGTGTTGCTGGACGATGAGGCATTGCAATGGCGCCTGTCGCAAACCGCCGGGCCACCGGCACTGGCCATGAGGGTCAGCCGGGTGCAGGTGGAACAGCGCCTGGGAAAGTCACGCCCCGGGTTTCTCACCTTGCTGTGGAGCGACCCGCCGCTGGATCGGCAACTGCGCCTGACCCGCTACCTGTTGCCGCAAGCCAGGCGCATCGGGGTGCTGTACGGTGAACACAGTGGGTTTCTGCTGGATGAGCTGCGCCGTGCCGCGCAACCGCTTGGCCTGGAGATCGTGGCACAGGCTTGGCCCGACCCGCGTGACAGCCGCCCCTTGCAACACCTTCTGGGCAGCAGTGACGTGCTGCTCGGGCTCGATGATCCGGACCTGTACAATTCCAAGACAGCGAAAAACCTGTTGCTCAGCAGTTACGGCCGCCAAATGGCCTTGATTGGCCCCAATGCCGGATTCGTCCGTGCCGGCGCGCTGGCCAGCACCTACAGCGACCAGCAAGATTGGCTGAGCGTGCTCGACAGTTTGCTCGGGCAACCGCCTGCGCGCTGGCCCCGCAGCCTCTACCCAGCTCATTTCGGGGTCAGCGGCAATCAGCAGGTGGCACGGGCGCTGGGCCTGGAGCCCATTGATCCCGATGCCGCCGCCCAAGCCCTGGCTGCTGGAGAGCGCACCCCATGACCAAGGGCCTGAACTGGGACATTCATACGCGCACACAGATCATCAGCCTAGGCCCGGCGTTGTTGCTGACGCTGCTTTTGATCAGCTTCTTCACGTTCGTGCGCATCCAGGATTTGCGTCAGGAGCTCAACCACACCGGCCAATTGATTGCCAACCAGCTTGCGCCCGCGTCCGAATACGGGGTCATCTCAGGCAACAACGAAGTGCTCGAAGGCCTGATGCGCGCCACCCTGAGCATTCCCCACGTGCGTTTTCTGGAGGTGCAGGACAGCCGCAACCATATTTTGGTGTACGTCGAGCAGTCTGACGAAAGCACCAACCGCGCCCAGCAGGTGGAGGTGTTTCAGGCGCCGATACGTCTGCAGCAGATTCGACTCGAAAGCGATTTCCTTCAGGAAGGCCTGGCGGCTGCCCCGGCCATCGGCGATGACTACCTGGGCCGGGTCATCGTCGGCATGTCGGACGATGCGTTCAGCCAGCGTCAGCAGGAGATCGTGATCAAGGCCGCCGTGCTGGCGTTGTTCGCACTGCTGTTCACGTTCTTGCTGGCTCGCCGCCTGGCCCTGAGCCTGGCCAAACCCATCAGCGACATGGGCCATGCCGTCAAGGCCATCCAGCAGGGCCACTACGATACGCCCGTTCCAGTGGTGGACGACAGCGAGCTGGGGCATCTGGCCCGGCACATCAATAATCTGGCCCGCGCGCTGGAGCAGGCCAGTACCGAGCAGAAGAAAGCCATTGCCGAGCTGATCCAGGCACGCGAGGAAGCCGAGCAGGCCAACCGCGCCAAGTCCGATTTCCTGGCCATGATGAGCCACGAGCTGCGCACACCGCTCAACGGTGTACTGGGCATGCTGCAATTGCTCGAAACCACCTCGATGAGCAGCGAGCAGGCCGACTACACCGCAGTGGCGAGCGAGTCGACGGGGCATCTGTTGCGGGTCATCAATGACATCCTCGATTTCTCGCGGATTGAACGGGCGGCCTTGCAGCTCGAGCACATCGATTTCAACCTCGGCGAGCTCATCACCCACTGCGTCCAGTCATTCCAGCATGCAGCGCAGCAACAAGGGCTGGCGCTGGACTTGAGCCTGGCCGAGAACACTGCCCAGTTGCAGGTGAACGGCGACCCTACCCGGATCCGGCAGATTCTCCTGAACCTGATCGGTAATGCCCTGAAGTTCACCGAACAGGGGCAGGTGCGGGTCGAGGCCCGTTGGCAGGTGATGGATGAGCAGCGAATCTGGCTGACATGCAGCGTGCAGGACACGGGCATTGGCATCGACAACGATCGCCTGGAGATGATGTTCGTCGCGTTCCAGCAGGCCGACAGCTCGATTTCCCGTCGCTACGGCGGCACCGGCTTGGGCCTGTCCATCGCGCGCACCCTGGCCGAACGCATGGGTGGGCACCTGCATGGCCAGAGCCTCGAAGGCCATGGCTCGACCTTTACGCTGGAGATGCCCCTGGCATTGCCAGCATTGACGCGCCAGGCCCGCCGCGTTGCGCCGCCCGGCCAGCTTGCCTGGACCGAACCCACCAGGGTATTGCTGGTCGAAGACAATGCCGTCAACCAGAGCGTCACCGAGGCCATGTTGCGCAGCTTGGGCGTTGAGGTGAGCACGGCCGATGACGGCCAGCAGGCCGTGGAGCAGGTCAGGCAGCAGCATTTCGCCGCCGTTTTCATGGACTGTGGCCTGCCCTACATGGACGGTTACGAGGCCACGCGCCAATTGCGCCTGCTGACAAACGGCGCGCACGTACCGATCATCGCCCTGACCGCCAATGCGTTGCAGGGTGACCGCGAACGGTGTCTTGCCGCAGGGATGGATGACTACCTGAGCAAACCCCTGCGCCGCAGTGAATTGCAGCAGGTGCTGGCGCGCTGGCTGCCAGGACAGGCAACCGCGACTGGCGATAAATGCTAAAGTGCGGCAGTCTTAAACACTGGACAGGACTCCTTTCGGACCTGAAAATAGACGTTTCAGTGCACACCTGTACTTCTTTCGACAGGTGCGCTGTGACTTTCACTACAACGCAATAGTCTACCTGTAGGCTGCCGCCCCGCTCGCGATGCGTGACGGGCCGGCCGGGAAGATTCATCCCCTGCCGCAGGGGGTTATTGAGGAGCTCGCATGACCAAACAACACGCCTTTACTCGGGAAGACCTGCTGCGCTGCAGTCGCGGTGAGCTGTTCGGCCCAGGTAATGCGCAACTGCCCGCGCCGAACATGCTGATGGTCGATCGCATCACCCACATCAGTGAAGAAGGCGGTAAGTACGGCAAAGGTGAATTGGTCGCCGAGCTGGACATCAATCCTGATCTTTGGTTTTTTGCCTGCCATTTCGAAGGCGACCCCGTGATGCCAGGGTGCCTGGGCCTCGATGCCATGTGGCAGCTGGTCGGCTTTTTCCTGGGCTGGCAAGGCCTGCCGGGCCGCGGTCGTGCACTGGGTTCCGGTGAAGTGAAGTTCTTCGGCCAGGTGCTGCCCACCGCCAAGAAAGTCACCTACAACATTCACATCAAGCGCGTGCTCAAAGGCAAGCTGAACATGGCCATCGCCGATGGTTCGGTCAGTGTCGATGGCCGCGAGATCTACACCGCCGAAGGCCTGCGGGTCGGCGTGTTCACCTCCACTGACAACTTCTAAGGGTTATTCGCATGCGCCGCGTCGTTATCACTGGTCTGGGCATCGTGTCGTGCCTGGGCAATGACAAAGCTACCGTCACCGAAAACCTGCGCAACAGCCGTCCGGGTATCCGTTACAACCCGGAATACAAGGAAATGGGGCTGCGTAGCCAGGTTTCCGGCTCCATCGACCTCAATCTCGAGGAACTGATCGACCGCAAGGTCTTCCGTTTCGTCGGGCATGCGGCTGCTTACGCCTATCTGGCGATGCAGGACGCCATCAAGGACTCGGGCCTGACCGAAGAGCAAGTCTCCAGCCCACGTACCGGCCTGGTTGCCGGCTCCGGTGGTGCATCGACCCTGAACCAGATGGAAGCGCTGGATACCCTGCGCGAAAAAGGCGTCAAGCGTGTAGGCCCCTACCGGGTTACCCGCACCATGGGCAGCACCGTTTCGGCGTGCCTGGCGACGCCGTTCAAGATCAAGGGCATCAACTACTCGATCTCTTCTGCATGCGCTACATCGGCCCACTGCATTGGTACTGCACTGGAGCAGATCCAGTGGGGCAAGCAGGACATCGTGTTTGCAGGCGGCGGTGAAGAAGAGCACTGGAGCCAGTCGTTCCTGTTCGATGCCATGGGCGCCCTGTCGACCAAGCGCAACGAAACCCCGGAACTGGCCTCGCGTGCCTATGACGCAGACCGAGATGGCTTCGTCATCGCCGGAGGCGGTGGCATGGTGGTGGTCGAAGAGCTGGAACATGCCCTGGCCCGTGGCGCCAAGATTTACGCCGAGATCGTCGGCTATGGCGCCACTTCCGACGGCTATGACATGGTCGCGCCAAGCGGCGAAGGCGCCATCCGCTGCATGCAGCAGGCGCTGTCGACCGTCGATACGCCGATCGACTACCTGAACACCCACGGCACCTCTACCCCAGTGGGCGACGTTGCCGAAATGAAGGGCGTTCGTGAAGTGTTCGGCGAAAATGCACCGAAGATCAGCTCGACCAAGAGCTTGTCCGGTCACTCCCTGGGGGCTGCCGGTGTACACGAGGCGATCTACTGCCTGCTGATGATGGAGAACAACTTCATCGCCGGCTCGGCCAACATCGACGAACTGGACCCGGCGGTCGCTGACTTGCCGATCCTGCGCAAGACCGAAGAAAATGCCAAGATCGATACGGTCATGAGCAACAGCTTCGGTTTCGGCGGCACCAATGCCACCCTGGTGCTCAAGCGCTGGGAAGGCAAGTGATTCGCTGACGCGCCAATAGAAAACGCCCCGACTGGTTCGGGGCGTTTTCATTTACGTTGTAAAAAAGATCCCGTTGGGCACGACGCGACCTGTGTCATTTCCCCTTGGGCAGTACAGCCAGGAAGTTGTCCTTGGCCACGCGCCTGGCCACGTCCTCGGGCAAGGCATCCAGAAATGGCCTGAAACTGTCCATCTCCTCCCCCAGGCTATCGAAGCGGCCGACCACATCCGAGCCCAGCATGAACCGCGTCGGATATCGCTTTACCAGCGCCAGCCAGGCTTCGCGTGGGACGCCTTGCTCATCGAGCAGGTAGGGCTTGAGCACACTCCACGACAGGTCCACGTACAGGTTCGGGTAATCTTCGAGCAATCGCGTCAGCACGGGCAGCAGAAAATCCATCCGTGTCTGGTGCCGGTGAATTTCCATGCTGCTGCCAGCGTGTGCCCAGATGAAGCGCGTATGCGGATGATTGCGCAGGGGCTCTTCGATCTCGGCCAAGTACAAAGGGTTACGCTCGCGCTTGGAGGTGATATTGGAATGTAACAGCACCGGCAGGTCGCGCTCGGCGGCCAGGTGATAGACCCGCGTCATGGCTTCGTTGTTGGCACGCGGGGTTTCACCGCTGGTCAACGCCGTCAGGTCATCGTGACGGGTGAATACCTCGCCGATACCCTGCCAGAGGCCTGGATAAAGGTCGAGCATGCGCTCGATATGGCTGACGGCATTCTTGTCGACTGGATTGAAGCCGGTCAGGAAGGGGTGAAATCGCTTGCGCTGTTCGCCCGACAACTGCTGCAGCGCCGCTGCCACGAAAGTATCGGTGGCACTGTACCAATAGGCGTCGGCATCGTCGCCGGCGTAATAGCGGGGGCGCTTGGGCTCGTCTTCATGCCATTTCTTGGCAACGGGTATGCCGGAGATCATCGACTGATCGATGCCTGCAGCGTCCATGGCCCTGAGCAGCGCCGGCATACCTTCGGATTCCTGGAAGAAATCCACGTAATGCAGGTGCGCATCGCTGTAGCGGTATTCACGGGCCTCCGCACCTGGGCCAAGCCAGGCGGTCAACGCTACGCAGGCCAGTGCTCTGGCGATCATGGTTGGCTTCCTTGTAATGGGCAAACCTACTAGACCTGCAAGCGCAGCGTGCGGTTCGCCAGCCCTGCCATCTACGCAGCGCTGGCACTCGCTCCGGTCACGTGCGCGCTAGCGCTGGAATACCTCGGCCAGCAGGTTGTGCATTGCGCGGAAGGCCCGCTCGGAGGTGCGCCGGTCGTACTGCGTCTTGCCAGGCACGTTGGCATCCGGGTCAGTGAACGAATGCACCGCACCGCCATAGCTCACCAGTTGCCAATCGACTTTGGCGGCGTTCATTTCGTCTTCGAACGCCGGGAGCTGCTCTTGGGGCACCAAGGGGTCGGATGCGCCATGTAGCACCAGGACCGAGCCCTTGATGCGTTTGGCATCCTCAGGGTCAGGCGTGTCCAGTGTGCCGTGGAAGGAGATCGCTGCACGCAGATCAGCCCCCGCACGCGCCAGTTCGAGCGCACAGCATCCCCCGAAGCAGAACCCGAAGGTCGCCACCTTGCCGGGGCTAAGTGGCGCCTTGGACTGGCCCAGCAACTGCGCAAGGGCGCCTTCCATGCGCCTGCGCAACTCGCCGCGGTCGTTTTTGAGCGGCATCATTGCAGTGCCCGCCTCATCGGCATTCGCCGGGCGAACGGTCTGACCATAGAGATCGACGAGCAGCACCACATAACCTTGCGCTGCCACTTCCTTGGCAATGCGCTCGGCCCCTTCTGTCACGCCCATCCAGTTGGGCGCCATCACCAGGCCAGGCCGACCCAGGGCGCCGGGCTCATAGGCCAAACGGCTCTCGAAGGTCTTGCCGGACAGGTGGTGGACCAGTGATTCGACGACTACTTTGCTCATGCTGTACTCCTTAAGGCTGCACCATGAAAAAAGCCCGCCGAAGCGGGCTTTAGCCATACGTCAATTCAAGCAGACAACTCGACCAACAGCTTGTTCAGGCGCCGCACGTAGGCTGCGGGGTCTTTCAGACTGTCACCGGCTGCCAGCGCGGCCTGGTCGAACAGAATGTGCGACAGCTCGGCGAAGCGGTCCTCACTCTGTTCGTGATCGAGCTTCTCGATCAGCGGGTGGGTCGGGTTGAACTCGAAGATGGGTTTGGAATCGGGCACTTTCTGGCCGCTGGCTTCCAGGATCTGGCGCATCTGCAGCCCCAGGTCCTGCTCGCCGATGGCCAGAATGGCTGGCGAATCCGTCAGGCGATGGGAGACGCGGACCTCGGCGACGTTTTCGCCCAATGCGCTTTTCAGGCGCTCTACCAGGCCTTCCTTATCCTTGGCGACTTCTTCCTGGGCTTTCTTGTCTTCTTCGGTATCCAGCTTGCCCAGGTCCAGATCGCCACGGGCCACATCCACGAACGCCTTGCCGTCGAATTCGTTCAGGTAGCTCATCAGCCACTCGTCGATGCGATCGGTCAGCAGCAACACTTCGATGCCTTTCTTGCGGAAGACTTCGAGGTGCGGGCTGTTCTTGACCTGCGCGTAGGACTCGCCGGTGAGGTAGTAGATCTTGTCCTGGCCTTCCTTGGCGCGGGCCAGGTAGTCGGCCAGCGACACGCTCTGCTCGCCGCTTTCGTCGTGGGTAGACGCGAAGCGCAACAGGCCAGCGATCTTTTCCTTGTTGGCAAAGTCTTCGGCCGGGCCCTCTTTCAACACCTGACCGAAGTTCTTCCAGAAGCTCTTGTACTGCTCTGGCTCGTTCTTGGATAGTTTTTCAAGCATGTCCAGCACGCGCTTGGTCAACGCGGTCTTCATCGAATCGATGATCGGGTCTTTCTGCAAGATCTCCCGCGACACGTTCAGCGACAAGTCGTTGGAGTCCACGACACCCTTGATGAAGCGCAGGTAAAGCGGCAGGAACGACTCGGCCTGATCCATAATGAACACGCGCTGAACGTACAGCTTCAAGCCACGCGGCGCTTCGCGCTGGTACAGGTCGAACGGGGCGCGGGCAGGCACGTACAGCAGCGAGTTGTATTCAAGCTTGCCTTCGACCTTGTTATGGCTCCAGGCCAACGGGTTTTCGAAGTCATGGCCGATGTGCTTGTAGAACTCCTGATATTCCTCGTCCTTGATCTCGGTACGCGGACGGGTCCACAGGGCGCTTGCACGGTTGACGGTTTCCCACTCTTGGGCTGGCTGCTCTTCGCCTTCGGCTGCTGTCTGTTCCTTGGGCAACTGAATTGGCAGGGCAATGTGATCGGAGTACTTCTTGACCACGTTGCGCAGGCGCCAGCCATCGGCGAATTCCAGCTCGTCCTTTTTCAGGTGCAGAACAATGCGGGTACCGCGCTCAGGCTTGTCGATGGTCGCAACTTCAAACTCGCCCTCGCCCTTTGACGACCAGTGCACCCCTTCGCTGGCGGGCTGGCCCGCACGACGGCTGTAGACATCGACCTGGTCAGCCACGATGAATGCCGAGTAGAAGCCCACGCCAAACTGACCGATCAGGTGCGAGTCTTTCTTCTGATCGCCGGTGAGGTTCTTCATGAAGTCGGCAGTGCCGGATTTGGCAATGGTACCCAGGTGAGCGATGACGTCGTCGCGGCTCATGCCGATGCCGTTGTCCTCGAGGGTGACCGTACCGGCCTCCTTGTCGAAACTCAGGCGAATCTTCAGGTCCGCATCGCCTTCGAGCAGTTCAGGCTTTGCCAGCGCCTCGAAACGCAGTTTATCGGAGGCGTCGGAGGCGTTGGAGATCAGTTCGCGCAGGAAGATCTCCTTGTTCGAGTACAAGGAATGGATCATGAGGTGCAGCAGTTGCTTTACCTCGGTCTGGAAGCCCAGCGTTTCTTTTTGAGTCTCCACGCTCATGTTCTTCAAACTCCGATCAGATGACAGTGGTCGCCAAGCGGCATGGGTGGCTGCGTTGGCGGCGGATGTCATGCAGATGGGGGCTGCCGAATTGATTTCAAGGGCTTGCCCGATTCGATCTTCAAATCCGAGCGGGTCGTGGCGAGCTGCTTTGCCGCCTGCTTGCCGCAGGCGGTGTATCGTTTCCACATTCAGACGGGTGCCGATACTGACGCAACGAAGGGACGTGCATGTACGGACCTGCCGTGCACTGCCATACCGGCTGAGTTGCAGTTGCCCGCGGCCGATAACCCGCCTTAGTGCGAAACACTCGCCATGGCCGGAAGTTCAGTTTCAAGATATTTAATATCTGCGTAATGACCGTGGAACTAATCCAGCAGGGCCCGACTCGAAGCATCAAGTCAACTTATTCCACCAAGGAGAGACACCCTCATGCGTAAACCATTTGCTTTTGCTCTGATGCTGGCTGCTGCCATGGGCCTGGCTGCTTGCGATAAAGCGAGCGAAGACAAAGCCCAGGACGCACAAGAACACCGTGAAGAAGCCCAGGAGAAGATGGGTGACGCACAGGACAAGATGAACGACGCTGCCAAGGAAAACGCCGAAGCTGCCCAAGACCAGGCCGAAGCCAATCGCAAGGCTGCCGAAGAGGCTGCACCAGCCACGCCAGCAACCACCACTACTCCGGCCGATCCTGCCAAGCAGTAATCGAACCGAACAAAAAAACCCGACACTGTCGGGTTTTTTTATGCCTGTCATTCGTGGACTAATCGTTTCAGTTAGGCAACGTGGACTGTGAGGCATGCAACTCGCCTGTCGAACTTTCGGTGGGGGTGAACACCATGACGTCAAGCACGTCTGAATGGAACTCGCGGCGATAAAGGATCAGCACAACCCCTACACTTACCGCCATGAACAACCAGGGGTTGATAAACCAGCTCAACATGGCCATGCCGAAGTAATAAGCGCGCAGCCCGAAGTTGAATTGGTTGGCCGCCAATGACAGCACCCTGGCCGCCCTCAAGGCGAAGGCCTTGCGCTCTAGTTCGCTTACCTGACGCTCGCCGATCATGGGCGCCGAGCCCACCAGTACGGCAGCGAAGTTGTATTGACGCATGCACCAGCTGAACGTGAAGAAGGCATACACGAACACCGTGGCCAGGCACAGCAACTTGATCTCCGACATGCCCTGGGATGCCTGCTGCACCAGCGGCAGATCAGCCAGCAACGATAGTGCGCGGTCGGAAGCCCCCAGCACAGTCAAAATACCCGCCAGAATGATCAGGGTGCTGGAGGCGAAAAAGGAGGCGTTGCGTTCCAGGTTGCCGATGACACTGGCATCGGCAATGCGGTTGTCACGCAGAAGCATCCTGCGCATCCAGTCTTCACGGTACAAATGCAACACGCTGGCCAGGCATGCGGTGTCCCGCCCCTTCCAGATGGCATAGCGCGTATAGCCGCCCCAGCACAGCACGAACCAGCATGCCGCTATAAGGTTATTGAGATTGCTCAGGATGAAGTTCATGCAGAGATCCGTAGGTGCCATGTGCCGAAAGCATAAAGACCGTCTTTCGACGCTGGCAAGCCGCAAAAGGCACGCGAACTCCGGCGAATAATTTCCAAGGCGGCTCGCTTGCGCCGTTTGCCAAGGTGCATACGAACAAAAGCCCCGCATCCTTGCGAATGCGGGGCTTGCAGTGCCAAGCGGTGGGTCCAGCATCCCGTGGCTTGTGGCCGATGCCGGACCCTGGGCTTAGCAACTCATGCCATGGCCTGGCGGGGCTTGCCGAGCATGCGATCGCATACCACTGCACCCACCAAGGTCACCACCGACGGCACCAGCCAAGCCAGGCCCTGATCACTCAAGGGCAAGTGAGCCATGAAGTCCGGGAGCACGTGGGCGATGCTGCTGCCTTTGACGGCATCTACCATGCCGAACAGCAACGAGACCAGCATCACCGGGCCGAGGATGCGCGTTGGCGAGTTCCACAGCTCGTTCACGAAGCTCAGCCCCACCACGACGATGCACGGCGGGTAGATGGCGGTGAGCACAGGGATCGAGAACATGATCAGCTTGGTCAGCCCGAGGTTGGACACCAGCAGCGAGAAGCCTGCCAGGATCACGACCAGCGCGCGGTAGGACAACGGCAGGATCTGGCTGAAGTACTCGGCACAGGCGCAGGTCAAGCCCACGGCAGTCACCAGGCACGCCAGTGCGATCAACACGGCCAGGAAGCCGCTGCCCAACGAGCCGAAGGTATGCTGCACATAGGCGTGCAGCACGGCCGCCCCGTTGCTCGCCCCTGCCGCGATTTCGTGGCTACCGGCGCCCAGGCGGAACAGGCTGATATACACCAGCGCCAGACCAACACCTGCAATCAACCCGGCAATGATGGCATAGCGCGTGATCAACTTGGGCGACTCCACGCCGCGCGAGCGGATGGCGTTGACGATGACGATGCCAAATACCAGCGCCCCGAGCGTATCCATGGTCAGGTAGCCGTCGGAGAAGCCCTTGGAGAACGCGGCAGCAGCATAGGCAGGCTGCGCCTCGCCAATGGTGCCCGCTGGCAAGGCGAAGGCCGCGATGCCAAGCACGGCCAGCGCGATGATCTTGAGCGGTGCCAGGAACCGACCCACGGTATCCAGCAGCTTGCCAGGGTACATCGACACCGCCAACACCACGATGAAGTAGACCAGGCTGTAGATGAACAGCGCCAGCGGGCTTTCACCCGTCAACGGCGCTACACCCACTTCGAACGATACCGTCGCGGTACGCGGTGTTGCAAACAAGGGGCCGACCGATAGGTAGCAAACGGCGGCCAGCAGGCCACCAAAGAACTTGCCGATCGGGCTGCTCAGCGCATCCATGCCGCCGCCGACCTTGGCCAGGGCGACCACGGTGATCACAGGCAGCCCTACCGCCGTGACCAAAAAGCCTAGCGCAGCCATCCACACGTGCGGGCCGGATTGCAGGCCGACGATGGGCGGAAAGATGATATTGCCAGCGCCTACGAAAAGCGCGAACGTCATAAAGCCAAGCGCCAGGATATCCTGGCCTTTGAGAACTTTCATTTAAGGTAGTACCACACTGCTGAAATCGGGATTCGTGAGGGGATTTCCCCATGGGTGAGGGAAATGCTGCCCGGCTTGGTAGGCCAGACCCGTTTAGCGTGTCGTTCCCTTTTGGGGCACGGGCACAAAATAGTCGCGTAGATTAACCGTTTTACCCTTTAAACGCACTGGCACAGTGCGTGTTGTCCGATGTGCGTACGTCATTGTCGTCTGCGTGAACGGAACAATCGGTATTATCCGCTGGCTGAACAGGGTGTATGTACGAAAATTCCTATCACAGCTATCGAAAAAACCTAATCCCTTTGGTCCCCCATCCTGACGAGCAAATCTTCGCCAGATTAATCGGCGTCCATATACGACAAAGGCCACCCTAAGGTGGCCTTTGTGCGCGTGGGGGGTGCAGCAGTATTACTTCTTCACTTCCCAACCGGTCAGCTCGGCCAAGGCCTTGCCGATGTCAGCCAGCGAACGCACGGTTTTGACACCTGCGTCCTGCAGGGCTGCGAACTTCTCGTCTGCAGTGCCCTTGCCGCCCGAAATGATGGCGCCAGCGTGGCCCATGCGCTTGCCCGCAGGTGCGGTAACACCGGCGATGTAGGAAACGACAGGCTTGGTGACGTTGGCCTTGATGTAGGCTGCGGCTTCTTCTTCAGCCGAACCGCCGATCTCACCGATCATGACGATCGCTTCGGTCTTCGGGTCTTCCTGGAACAGCTTCAGGATGTCGATGAAGTTGGAGCCCGGGATCGGGTCACCGCCGATGCCGACACAGGTCGACTGGCCGAAGCCGGCGTCGGTGGTCTGCTTGACAGCTTCGTAGGTCAGGGTGCCGGAGCGCGACACGATACCGACCTTGCCTGGCAAGTGAATGTGACCAGGCATGATGCCGATCTTGCACTCGCCCGGCGTGATGACGCCTGGGCAGTTAGGGCCGATCAGGGTCACGCCCAGCTCGTCGCACTTGACCTTGGCGTCCAGCATGTCCAGGGTCGGAATGCCTTCGGTAATGCACACGATCAGCTTGATGCCGCCAAACGCTGCTTCCAGGATCGAGTCCTTGCAGAACGGCGCTGGTACGTAGATGACCGAAGCATCGGCGCCGGTCGCCTCAACGGCTTCCTTGACGGTGTTGAACACCGGCAGGCCCAGGTGGGTGGTGCCACCCTTGCCTGGAGTGACGCCGCCGACCATCTTGGTGCCGTAGGCGATGGCTTGTTCGGAGTGGAAAGTACCCTGCGAGCCGGTGAAGCCCTGGCAGATGACTTTGGTGTCTTTATTGATCAGGACGCTCATTACTTGCCCTCCGCAGCTTTGACAACTTGTTGAGCAGCGTCGGTCAGGCTGGTTGCAGCAATGATGTTCAAACCGCTTTCTGCCAGTACTTTAGCGCCCAGTTCGGCGTTGTTGCCTTCAAGGCGAACGACGACCGGCACCTTCACGCCGACTTCCTTCACAGCACCGATGATGCCTTCGGCAATCATGTCGCAGCGAACGATGCCGCCGAAGATGTTGACCAGAACGGCCGCGACATTGCTGTCGGACAGAATGATCTTGAACGCTTCGGTAACGCGTTCCTTGGTAGCACCGCCGCCCACGTCGAGGAAGTTGGCTGGCTTGCCGCCATGCAGGTTGACGATGTCCATGGTACCCATGGCCAGGCCAGCACCGTTGACCATGCAGCCGATGTTGCCTTCCAGGGCAACGTAGTTCAGTTCGAACTTGGCAGCGTGGGCTTCACGGGCATCGTCCTGGGACGGGTCGTGGAAGGTTTTCAGCTTGGGCTGACGGTACATGGCGTTGGCATCGATGTTGATCTTGGCATCGAGGCAGTGCAAGTCGCCGTCGGCCTTGATCACCAGCGGGTTCACTTCCAGCAGGGCCAGATCGTGATCCTTGAACAGCTTGGCCAGGCCCACGAAGATCTTGGCGAACTGTTGCACTTGCTTGCCTTCCAGACCCAGCTGGAACGCCAGCTCGCGACCTTGGAAAGGCTGAGCGCCGACCAGTGGATCGATAGTGGCCTTGAGGATTTTTTCAGGTGTGTCGTGAGCGACTTTCTCGATGTCCACGCCACCTTCGGTGGAGGCCATGAACACGATGCGGCGGCTCGAACGATCGACCACAGCGCCCAGGTACAGCTCTTTGGCGATGTCGGTGCAGGATTCGACCAGAATCTTGGAGACGGGCTGACCGTTGGCATCGGTCTGGTAGGTGACCAGATTCTTGCCCAACCACTGTGCAGCGAACGCCTTGGCGTCTTCCTTGCTGCGAACCAGCTTGACGCCGCCCGCTTTGCCGCGACCACCAGCGTGAACCTGGGCTTTGACGACCCACTCGTTCCCGCCGATCTTGTCGCAGGCTTCTGCCGCTTCTTCAGGGGTGTCGACCGCGAAACCCTTGGAAACTGGCAGGCCGTACTCAGCGAACAGCTGCTTACCCTGATACTCGTGAAGATTCATGCTTTTTACCGTCTTCGTTAGGTACTGCGCTTCGGCGCTGCGCCATCACTGGCGCCGCACCACCTGTGACCGTTGACCCCGGGTTATCCCATGTGATCCGGTCCGGCGGACTTTCCGCGGTGAGTCATGCACGCAAGACTCACGACGGGCAGCCCGCCGTGGTTTCTTATGATTAACGCTTCTTACGGTTGGCGACGTGAATGGCACCGCCATTCACCGCCAGCGCTGCTTCGTGCAACGCTTCGGACAGGGTTGGATGGCTGAAGACCATCATGCCCAGGTCCTCGGCACTGGTGCCGAATTCCATTGCGATTGCGCCCTGCTGTACCAGTTCGGCAGCCGATGGGCCAATCACGTGCACACCCAGTACGCGGTCGGTCTTGGCATCGGCGATGACCTTGACGAAACCACCGGTATCGTTGGCCGCCATCGCACGGCCGCTGGCCGCGAACGGGAAGGTGCCCACGTTAACCTCTACACCCTCGGCCTTCAAGGACTGTTCGGTCTTGCCGACCCACGCGATTTCCGGGTGGGTGTAGATGACCGATGGGATCAGGTCGTAGTTCATCTGGGCCTTGTGACCCTTGATGCGCTCGACGACCATGATGCCCTCTTCCGAGGCCTTGTGCGCCAGCATCAGGCCACGCACCACGTCACCAATGGCGTAGACGCCCGGCACGCTGGTCGCGCACTGGTCATCGACGTAGATGTAGCCACGCTCGTCGATGTTCACACCGCTGTCGGCAGCCAGCAGATCGGTGGTCACTGGACGACGGCCCACGGCAACGATCAGCTTGTCGAAGGTGATCTTCTGCTCGCCTTCGGCGTTGGTGTAGGTCACTTCGACTTCGTCGCCGTTGACCTTGGAACCGGTGACGCGCGCACCCAGCTTGATGTCCAGGCCTTGCTTGGTCAGGACCTTCTGGGCTTCCTTGGAGACAGCGGTGTCGGCAGCCATCAGGAAGGTGTCCAGGGCTTCGAGCACGGTCACTTCTGCGCCCAGGCGCGCCCATACCGAACCCAGTTCCAGGCCGATCACGCCAGCACCGATCACGCCAAGGCGCTTGGGCACGGCTTGGAATTCCAGGGCGCCGGTGGAGTCGACGATCACATTCTGGTCGACCGGGGCCGGCGGAATGTCGATCGGGCGCGAGCCGGAAGCCAGGATGACGTTATCCGCTTCGATGACTTCGCTGGTGCCGTCAGCCTTGGTCACTTCGACCTTCTTGCCCGCCAGCAGCTTGCCGTGGCCCTGGATGGAGGTCACGCCGTTGGCCTTGAACAGGGTGGCGACACCGCCGGTCAGGTTCTTGACGATGCCTGCCTTGCGGCCAACCATCGCCGGTACGTCCATCTTCACTTCGCCAGTGAAGATACCGTGGACGTTGAAGCTCTCTTTGGCTTCCTTGTATTTCCAGGAGCTGTCCAGCAGCGCCTTGGAAGGAATGCAGCCTACGTTAAGGCAAGTGCCGCCCAGGGCCAGCTTGCCCTCGGCGTCGGTGTACTTCTCGATGCAGGCAGTCTTCAGACCAAGTTGGGCGGCCTTGATAGCAGCTACATAGCCGCCAGGACCGGCACCAATCACTACCACGTCGAATTTCTGGGTCATAAAAGATTCCTTGTTAGCTCAAGCGGCCGCTGCAAGCCGCAAGACAGACAGGCTTCGATCTGAAGCCTGTCGCTCGCAGCTTACAGCTGCGCGATTAGATGTCCAGCAGCAGGCGGGACGGATCTTCCAGCAGGTTCTTGATGGTCACCAGGAAGGTCACCGCTTCCTTGCCGTCGATCAGGCGGTGATCGTAGGACAGCGCCAGGTACATCATCGGGCGAATCACCACTTGGCCATTGATGGCCATCGGGCGCTGGATGATGTTGTGCATGCCCAGGATCGCGGCTTGTGGTGGGTTGACGATCGGCGTCGACATCATCGAACCGAAGGTACCACCGTTGGTGATGGTGAAGGTGCCACCGGTCATTTCTTCGATGGCCAGCTTGCCGTCACGGGCTTTCTTGCCGAAGGTGGCGATGCCGTTCTCGATTTCGGCCAGGCTCATGGACTCGGCGTTGCGCAGTACCGGGACCACCAGGCCACGGTCGCTGGAGACCGCTACACCGACGTCCGCGTAACCATGATAGACGATGTCGTTGCCGTCGATCGAGGCGTTGACAGCCGGGAAGCGCTTGAGCGCTTCGGTCGCAGCCTTGACGAAGAACGACATGAAGCCCAGGCGCACACCGTTGTGGGTCTTCTCGAACAGGTCCTTGTACTTCGAACGCAGGGCCATGACTTCGGTCATGTCGACTTCGTTGAAGGTGGTCAGCATGGCCATGTTGGACTGGGCTTCGACCAGGCGCTCGGCGATCTTGGCGCGCAGACGGGTCATCGGCACACGCTTCTCGGTACGATCGCCAGCGGCGGTCACGACTGGTGCCGGTGCTGCAGCGGCAGGCTTGGCCGCCGGGGCAGGCGCCGACTTTTTATTGGCAACGGCAGCGACCACATCTTCCTTGGTCACGCGACCGCCTTTACCGGTACCCGACACGCTGGCCAGGTCGATGCCATTTTCTTCTGCCAGCTTGCGGGCAGCAGGGGCAGCGACCGGGTCGTCTTCACTGGCGTCGGCAGCGGCGGCGGCCGGTGCGGCGGCCTGGGCAGGCGCAGCAGCAGGTGCAGCGGCAGCAGCGCCGCCCTCCACGATCGAACCCAGCACTTCGTCGGACAGGACGGTATCGCCCTCGCCCTTGACGATGTCACCCAACACGCCGTCGGCAGTGGCCAGCACTTCCAGTACGACCTTGTCGGTCTCGATGTCGACGATCAGCTCGTCCCGCTTGACGGCGTCGCCTGGCTGCTTGTGCCAGGTGGCAACGGTGCCGTCGGCAACCGATTCCGGGAAGGTTGGGGCTTTGATCTCGATAGCCATTATCAGTGTTTCCTTAAATTCGGTTTCAGATGCGCGAAGGCGTTAAACAGTGAACGCGTCTTGCAGCAGTCGTTCCTGCTGCTCGGCGTGCTTGGAAGCGTAACCACAGGCTGGCGCGGCAGAAGCCTCGCGACCGGCGTATTCCAGGTTCAGCGCCTTGTTGTGGCGGCCCAGGATACGACGCATGTGGTGCTGGCTGCTGTACCAGGCGCCCTGGTTCATCGGCTCTTCCTGACACCAGACCGCGTGCTTGAGGTTGGTGTACGGCGCCAGGATTTCGACCAGATCGTCTTCCGGGAACGGATACAACTGCTCGATACGCACGATCGCAAGGTCTTCGCGGCCTTCGGCACGACGTTTTTCCAGCAGGTCGTAGTAGACCTTGCCACCACACAGCACCAGGCGCTCGACCTTGGCCGGATCGAGGGTGTCGATTTCCGGAATGACGGTCTGGAACGAACCTTCCGCCAGGTCTTCCAGCGTCGAGACGGCGAGCTTGTGACGCAGCAGCGACTTGGGCGTGAGCACGATCAGCGGCTTGCGCAGCGGGCGAATGACCTGACGACGCAACAGGTGGTAGATCTGCGCCGGCGTGGTCGGCACGCAGACCTGGATGTTCTGCTCTGCACACATCTGCAGGTAACGCTCCAGGCGCGCCGAGGAGTGCTCTGGGCCTTGGCCTTCATAGCCGTGCGGCAACAGCATGGTCAAGCCGCACAGACGGCCCCACTTGTGCTCGCCACTGGTGATGAACTGGTCGATCACCACTTGCGCACCGTTGGCGAAGTCGCCGAACTGGGCTTCCCAGATCACCAACGCGTTCGGCGTGGTGGTGGAGTAGCCGTACTCGAATGCCAGTACCGCTTCCTCGGACAGGAAGGAGTCGTACAGTTCGAAGCGTGGCTGGCCCGGGTACAGGTTCTTCAGCGGTACGTAGGTGCTGGCATCCTTCTGGTTGTGCAGCACCGCGTGACGGTGGGAGAAGGTGCCGCGTCCGATGTCCTGGCCGGTCATGCGGATCGGGTGCCCTTCGAACTGCAGCGTGGCGTAGGCCATGGTCTCGGCGTAGCCCCAGTTGATCGGCAGGCCACCGGCTTGCATCTTCTGGCGATCTTCGTAGATCTTGGCGACCTGACGCTGGACCACGAAACCTTCAGGCAGCTCCAGCAGTTTTGCCGACAGCTCCTGCAGGGTCTTGAGGTCGAAGCGGGTGTCGTGGCGAGCCGTCCAGGCGTGACCCAGGTAGGGGCGCCAGTCCACGAACAACTCGCGGTTCGGCTCCTTGACCAGGCTCTTGACCACATGCAGGCCGTTGTCCAGCGCACTGCGGTAGTCGTCGATCTTGGACTGGGCGCGCTCGGCGTCGATGCGGCCTGCCTGGATGAGGGCTTCGGCGTACAGCTCGCGGGTGGTGCGCTGCTTGGTGATCTGCTGGTACATCAGCGGCTGGGTGCCGTTGGGCTCGTCGGCCTCGTTGTGACCGCGGCGACGGTAGCAAACCAGGTCGATGACCACGTCACGCTTGAACTGCATGCGGTAGTCGACGGCCAGCTGGGTGACGAACAACACGGCTTCCGGATCGTCGCCATTGACGTGCAGGATCGGCGCCTGAATCATCTTGGCCACGTCGGTGGCATACTCGGTCGAGCGCGCATCGAGCGGGTTGCTGATGGTGAAGCCAACCTGATTGTTGATCACGATGTGCACGGTACCGCCGGTCTTGAAACCGCGGGTCTGCGACATCTGGAAGGTTTCCATCACCACGCCCTGGCCTGCGAAGGCCGCGTCGCCGTGAATGGAGATAGGCAGCACCTTGTCGCCAACGCTGTCGTTGCGGCGATCCTGACGGGCGCGCACCGAGCCTTCGACCACAGGCGACACGATTTCAAGGTGGGACGGGTTGAACGCCATGGCCAGGTGGACTTCGCCGCCTGGGGTCATCACGTTCGAAGAGAAGCCCTGGTGATACTTCACGTCACCGGAGCCCAGCTCGTTCATCTTCTTACCTTCGAACTCGTCGAACAGCTCGCGCGGGTTCTTGCCGAAGGTATTGACCAGCACGTTCAGGCGACCACGGTGGGCCATGCCGATGACGACTTCTTTGGTGCCGTAGGAGCCGGAGCGCTGGATCATTTCGTCCAGCATCGGGATCAGGCTTTCGCCACCTTCCAGGCCGAAACGCTTGGTGCCCGGGTACTTGGTCCCCAGGTATTTCTCCAGGCCTTCGCCTGCAGTGACGCGCTCGAGCAGGTGGGACTGCACGTCGGCGGAGAATTCAGGACGGCCACGCACGCTTTCCAGGCGCTGCTGGAACCAGCTGCGCTGCTCGGAATCGACGATGTGGGTGAACTCGGCGCCAATGGTGCGACAATATGTCTTCTGGAGCGCATCGAGGATGTCGCGTAGGCTCGCCTCCTCTTTGCCGATGAACAGGTCGCCGGCACGGAAGGTCGTATCAAGATCGGCATTGGTCAAGCCGTAGTGATTGATCGACAGGTCTACGGGCGCAGGGCGCTGCCACAACCCCAAGGGGTCGAGCTTGGCAGCCTGATGGCCGCGCATACGATAGGCCTGGATCAGTCGCAGCACTTCAACCTGCTTCTTCTCGTGTTCACTGCTCACGCTCCCGGCAGATACCGGCTGGGCGCGGCGCTGGTTCTTTGCCAGCAGTACGAAATGATCGCGGATCGTGGAGTGCGATACGTCGGTAGCGGTGCTGCCGTCGGCGGGCAACTTCTGGAAGTAGGTGCGCCACTCTTCTGGCACAGCGTTAGGGTCGTGCAGGTAGAGTTCGTAGAGCTCTTCCACATATGCAGCGTTACCACCTGAAAGGTGGGCGCTTTCCCACATGCGCTGCATCACGCTTTCTTGCATGCTTGGTCACCCTCGATTAGGGGACTGATCGGCGAGAGCCATGAAAACCTGGAACGGTCCGAAAACAGCGACTGAACCACGCCACCTGGATCCTGCTGATTTTCCGGGTACCAGCCCGGAAAGCCCCTGCTGGTCTCATCTTCATAGGTAATGAACAGGGGCTTTGTGAGCCCCGTTCGGGTTTTACCTCGGTGCGGGCGTTACACCCGCACGTCGGCGTACTGCAGGTACAACGTGTATCAGGTGCCGCTTTGCAGCAGCATGTTACGTACGTGGCCGATTGCCTTGGTCGGATTGAGACCTTTAGGGCAAACGTTGACGCAGTTCATGATCCCGCGGCAGCGGAATACGCTGAACGGGTCATCCAGGGACGCCAGGCGCTCCTGGGTTTTGGTGTCACGGCTGTCGGCCAGGAAACGGTAGGCCTGCAACAGCGCGGCGGGGCCCAGGAACTTGTCCGGGTTCCACCAGAATGACGGGCAGGACGTGGAGCAGCACGCGCACAGGATGCACTCGTACAAGCCGTCCAGCTTGTCACGGTCTTCCGGCGACTGCAGACGTTCGATGGCCGGAGGTGGCGTATCGTTCTGCAGGAACGGCTTCACCTTCTCGTACTGCTTGTAGAAGATGCTCATGTCCACGACCAGGTCACGAATGACCGGCAGGCCAGGCAACGGACGCAGTACCAGCTTGTTGCCCTTGACCACGCCCGACAGCGGGGTGATGCAGGCCAGGCCGTTCTTGCCGTTCATGTTCATGCCATCGGAACCGCACACGCCTTCACGGCAGGAGCGACGGTACGAGAAGCCCTCGTCCTTTTCCTTGATCAGCGCCAATACATCCAGAACCATCAGGTCCTTGCCGCCGGTATCGACGTCGAACGACTCCATCTTGGGGGCCGCGTCGGTGTCGGGGTTGTAGCGATAAACTTCGACTTTCAACATAGCAGCCACCCTTAGTAGGTCCGGATTTTTGGTTCGAAGGCCGGCACGGTCTTCGGCGCAAAGTTGACGCCACGCTTGGCAACGCGCTTGACACCCGGGTAGTACAGGGTGTGGCACAGCCAGTTCTCGTCGTCACGGTCTTCGAAGTCTTCACGGGCGTGAGCGCCGCGCGACTCTTTACGGGCTTCGGCCGCGATGGCGGTAGCTTCGGCAACTTCCAGCAGGTTCTGCAGCTCCAGCGCTTCGATACGCGCGGTGTTGAAGGCCTGGGACTTGTCGTTGATCTTGACGTTGGCAATACGTTCACGCAGGCCAGCCAGTTGCTCGATACCCTTGAGCATGTACTCGCCGGTACGGAACACACCGAAGTAGTTCTGCATGCAGCTCTGCAATTCGCGCTTGAGGCTGGCTACGTCTTCGCCGGTGGAGCGCTCGTTGAGCTTGTTCAGGCGGTTCAGGGCAACGTCGATGTCGGTGTCGCTGGCGTCGAGGTGCTCGATGCCGTCGCTCAGCGCCTTTTCCAGGTGCAGGCCGGCAGCACGGCCGAATACCACCAGGTCGAGCAGCGAGTTGCCGCCCAGGCGGTTTGCACCGTGAACCGATACGCACGCCACTTCACCTACGGCGAACAGGCCAGGAATGATGTGATCATTGCCTTCTTCGTCCATGGTGATGGCCTGGCCATGAATGTTGGTGGCAACACCACCCATCATGTAGTGGCAGGTCGGAACGACCGGCACTGGCGCAACGACAGGGTCAACGTGGGCAAAGGTCTTGGACAGTTCGCAGATGCCTGGCAGACGGCTGTGCAGCACTTCCTCGCCCAGGTGGTCCAGCTTCAGCAGTACGTGGTCCTTGTTCGGGCCCACGCCGTTGCCGGCGATAATTTCCTTGACCATGGAACGGGCAACCACGTCGCGGCCGGCCAGGTCTTTGGCGTTCGGTGCGTAGCGCTCCATGAAGCGCTCGCCGTGGGCGTTGATCAGGTAACCACCCTCACCGCGGCAGCCCTCGGTGACCAGTACGCCGGCGCCGGCGATACCGGTCGGGTGGAACTGCCACATCTCGATGTCCTGCACCGGAACACCGGCGCGCAGTGCCATGCCGATGCCGTCACCGGTATTGATCAGGGCGTTGGTGGTGGAGGCGTAGATACGGCCAGCACCGCCAGTGGCCAGAACGGTGGCCTTGGACTTGATGTACATGGTTTCGCCGGTTTCGATGCAGATCGCGATCACGCCGACGAAGGCGCCTTCCTGGTTCTTCACCAGGTCAACGGCATAGTACTCGTTGAGGAAGGTGGTACCGGCTTTCAGGTTGCCCTGGTACAGGGTGTGCAGCAGCGCGTGACCGGTACGGTCGGAAGCGGCACAGGTACGGGCAGCCTGGCCACCTTTACCGAAGTCCTTGGACTGGCCGCCGAACGGACGCTGGTAGATACGGCCGGTTTCGGTACGCGAGAACGGCAGGCCCATGTGGTCCAGCTCGAAGACCGCAGCCGGGCCTTCCTGGCACATGTATTCGATAGCGTCCTGGTCACCGATGTAGTCCGAGCCCTTGACGGTATCGTACATGTGCCAGCGCCAGTCGTCGTTCGGGTCGGCCGAAGCGATGGCGCAGGTGATGCCGCCCTGGGCGGAGACGGTGTGCGAACGGGTCGGGAAGACCTTGGTGACCACGGCAGTCTTGTGACCGCCCTGGGCCAGCTGCAGCGCTGCGCGCATGCCGGCGCCGCCGCCACCGATGATGATGGCGTCGAAGGAAATGGTTGGAATGCTAGCCATGGATCAGATACCCCAGAGAATCTGCACACCCCAGACGAAGTAAGCGAACATCGCAACGCCGCATACCGCCTGGAACAGGAAACGAATCGCAGTTGCCGACTTGCCGAACGACATAGGCGTCAGGTAGTCGGTAGCAATGGTCCACATGCCGACCCAGGCGTGAGCGCCGAGGGCAACGAGGGCCAGCAGACTGAAGATCCGCATCGCGTTGTTGGAGAACAGGGCATGCCACTGGGCATAGTCGATGCCTGGGTGGGCGACCACGTAGCCGATCAGGAAGATGAAGTAAGCCGCGAGAACGACCGCCGAGACGCGCTGCGCCATCCAGTCATAGAGGCCCGAACGCGACAGGTTCGTGACGTTGGTTACCATACCCAAACTCCCACCAGAACGATCAGCACCACGGAGATGACGATCACGATTTTCGAGCCCAGCTTGCCGCCTTCCAGCGTCTCGCCGACACCCATGTCCATGATCAGGTGACGAACACCTGCCACGAGGTGATAAAGCAGGGCGGACAACAGGCCCCAGGTCACGAACTTGGCCAGCGGGCTGGTCAGACACGCCTTCACTTCACCGAAGCCTTCCTCCGAACCCAGCGACTTGCCCAGTGCATACAGCATGATGGCAAGGCCGATGAACAGAATGACGCCGGAGATACGGTGCAGGATGGACGTGTACGCGGTGACAGGAAGCTTGATGGTCCTTAGGTCTAGGTTTACAGGTCGTTGGCTTTTCACGGCTTTTTTCACACTGAAGAGCCCCTAGCGAATCAGGGCAAAGTTGTTGGTAAGTGTACTGGTCAGGTACCCACCACCCAGGGAACGGCGACCCCCAGCAGGTCGGGCTTGCAAGCCCCTGGCGGTCGGGTGCCGAGTATAGACAGTTAGGCTGCTCATGACAACGTGAGGGGGTAGCCCGAATAGCGCATTGCCTTTAATGAGGAAAAGGCGTAAATGGGCGAGAATTTCGGGAAAAATCAGGCTTGAAGAGCTGATTCAACAAGCCTTTAGGCAAATTGACATCTGAATTTATCCCTCTATAGTGGTGCGGGCCCTGCGTGGGGGGTCTGTCTGATGATTTCAAGCATTAATAGGAGGCCACATGGCTGACAAAAAAGCGCAGTTGGTCATCGAGGGCACTGCCCCCGTCGAGCTGCCCATTTTAACCGGCACGGTTGGTCCTGATGTAATCGACGTCCGCGGGTTGGGGGCCACTGGTCACTTCACCTTCGACCCTGGTTTCATGGCAACGGCCTCGTGCGAGTCGAAGATCACCTACATCGACGGCGACAAGGGTATCCTGCTGCATCGCGGCTATCCCATCGAGCAACTGGCCGAACAGTCCGACTACCTCGAGACCTGCTACCTGCTGCTCAACGGCGAACTGCCCAATGCCGAGCAGAAAGCCCAGTTCGTCAGCACCGTCAAGAACCACACCATGGTTCACGAACAGCTCAAGACGTTCTTCAACGGCTTCCGCCGCGACGCTCACCCGATGGCGGTGATGTGCGGCGTGGTCGGCGCCCTGTCGGCCTTCTACCACGACTCCCTGGACATCAATAACCCGCAACACCGCGAAATTTCCGCGGTGCGCCTGGTCGCCAAGATGCCGACCCTGGCCGCGATGGTGTACAAGTACTCCATGGGCCAGCCCATGATGTACCCGCGCAACGACCTGTCGTATGCGGAAAACTTCCTGCACATGATGTTCAACACCCCGTGCGAGATCAAACCGATCAGCCCGGTGCTGGCCAAGGCAATGGACCGGATTTTCATCCTCCACGCCGACCACGAGCAGAATGCCTCCACCTCCACCGTACGCCTGGCAGGTTCGTCGGGTGCCAACCCGTTCGCCTGCATCGCTGCCGGCATCGCGGCACTCTGGGGCCCGGCCCACGGCGGTGCCAACGAAGCGGTACTGACCATGCTCGATGAGATTGGCGATGTGTCCAACATCGACACCTTCATCGCCAAGGCCAAGGACAAGAACGATCCGTTCAAGCTCATGGGCTTCGGTCATCGCGTCTACAAGAACCGCGACCCGCGCGCCACCGTGATGAAGCAGACCTGCGACGAAGTCCTGCGCGAGCTGGGCATCAAGAACGACCCGCAGCTCGAACTGGCCATGCGCCTGGAAGAGATCGCCCTGACCGATCCTTACTTCATCGAGCGCTCGCTGTACCCGAACGTCGACTTCTACTCAGGCATCATCCTGAAGGCCATCGGCATTCCGACCAGCATGTTCACCGTGATCTTTGCCCTGGCGCGCACCGTAGGCTGGATTTCGCACTGGAAGGAAATGCTCTCCAGCCCGTACAAGATCGGCCGTCCGCGCCAGCTGTACACCGGCGAGGCGAAGCGCGACATCGTGGCACTGACCGACCGCAAGTAAGCGTTCCACGCCCAATGCCAAAAGGCTGCCCTCGGGCAGCCTTTTTCGTAGGTCCAGTGCTGACCGCCTCTTGTGACAGGCGGCCTTCACCCATGCAGCAGAAAAACGTCAGTTTTTCTCAGCGCGCGCCCGAAGCGCCTTGAGCGTATTGAACGGCGCTTCCACCACGAACTTGTTGGCAACCATCGCCGGCACACTGCCGCCTGGCTCGGTATGCACCTGGTACGTGACCTCCGTGCTGTCACCCTTGGGCACCAGCTTCCAGAAACCGTCCACCTTCGCCACCCGCACGAAGCCCTTCTCCTCGGGCACGTAGGCAGGCTCTTCGACGAGGTTGCGCGTAAGGCTGCCATCGGCACTCTTGACCGTTGTTACACGCAGCACGGAGTCGCGTGGGGTCACAGGCCAGGGTGTATTGAACTGGGTGTAGGTCCAGCTCTGGTCACCCTCATGCTTGAGCAGTTTCTGCAACTTGCACTCGTGAATCCAGGCACAAGCCCCGGCCACATCCTCCTGCAACGCCTGAACCTTGGCCAGCGGCGCCTTGATGACGGTCACGCCTCGGTAAGCCTTGTACTTGGAGCCCGGCACTTCACTGAGGGAGACCTTGATGCCCTCCTCGTCCTTGGCCACCTGCCAGTTTTCAGCCAAGGCAACAGGTGCAAACAGAACACTGACGCCACACAGCAGCGCAATACGCTTGAACGATCTCATCATGTTTATCCTTGTTGTCGAAGATCCAGCCTGTCACGCCGCCGTTACCCGCTCCCACCAGCCCAGAATCCTGATCGCCTCTTCATCGTCAGCGCCGCACACCTCGGGATCGGCCTTGAAACCGCCACAGACCGCCGGTCGCTCGGGCTTGCCGAACAGGTCGCACAGGTTCGCAGGGGTAAGGTGCAGACACCTCACCCCTGCCGGTTTGCCCTCGGGCATCAGTGGCATGGCTGAGGTAATGGATGGCGCGATGCAACAGGCGCCGCAGCCTTCGCGGCATTTCATGGCATTCAAGTGAATCAGGACTCCAGAGAACGGGATAGGGCGGCACACACGGATAGTAACCGCTCAAACGGACGTTTGAAATTGCCACCCGGATGAAAATCCACTGACTGGCCGGTCAGTCCCCGCTCACTGACGGTACTCGAAATCGATGGCGGCGCCTTCGACATCCCGGCGACTGTCGTTGCGAAGCTGCAATTGCATTTCGTTGCTGATCAAGCGGCCGTTTAGTTGAAACGGACTGTCGGCTTCGGACTTTTCAACGAACAACGGCGGCAGCAAGGGTTTGCGCTTCTTGATGGGCGATGGCTCACCCACGTTCGGCTGCAAGTTATCGACCAGCTCGGTCGGCAAGCTCAGGTCGAGGTTGGTTTTAGGCAATGGCTTGGCCACTTGCTTACTGACCTTTTTGTGCGTCGATTTAGCGCGCTTGCTGACTGCCTTGCGAGCACTTTGCTGTGCCTTGGGCTTGACTTGCGCTTTACCCGTAGCGGACTGTGCCTGGCTTGCTGGCTGGGCAGCCTGGGCTGGGCTGCCCGGCAGAACCGCAGGCAGCAGACACAAGACCATCAGATACCGGCGCAGTGCGTTCATGGCAAATGGACAGAACCCCATGGAAAATGCGTATGCTCCCTGTTCCGCAGCCGCCTGGCAAGCCTCACAAAAGTGGGGTTGCAGGCTCCCTGCACAATTGTTGTGCCAGTAGTCCCAAGGTGATGACTGCGCGCTCGGCCTCCTTGTTCCATGGAATCCCGCAGTTCAGGCGGATACAGTGGTTGAACTGTTCGGTGTTACTGAAAATCAGCCCCGGCGCAATGCTGATACCCTGCTCCAGTGCCCGCACGTGCAGCTCCTGGGTATTGACCCGGCCAGGCAAGCTCACCCAGAGAATGAAGCCGCCCGTTGGGCGCGTCATCTGAGTGCCCTCCGGGAAGTGCTGCTGCACCGCCAACTGATAAGCACTGAGGTTCTTGCGGTACTCCTGGCGAATGAAGCGAAGATGGCGATCATAACCACCGTTTTCCAGGTAAGCCGCTACCGCCATCTGGGTCACGCTGCACGCCGAATGGGTGGTGAAGGTCTGCAAGCGCTGGATCTCGTCCTGGTAGCGGCCTGCAATCATCCAGCCCACCCGCACGCCAGGCGACAGCGTCTTGGAGAAGCTTGAGCAGTAGATGACCCTGTCCAGACGATCGAACGCCTTCAAGGCCTTGGTCTTGCCCTGCTCGAACATCAACTCGCCATAGATGTCATCTTCGACGATCTGGATGTCGTAGTCCGATGCCAGGCGCAGCAACTGCTTTTGCCGCTCTTCAGGAACGGTCCCTCCTAGCGGGTTGCTCAACCGCGCGGTCAACACCAACGCCTTGATGGACCATTGGTTGGCGGCCAGTTGCAAGGCTTCGAGACTGATGCCGGTCGAGGGGTCGCTGGGGATCTCGATCACTTTCAATCCGAGCAAGTCCGCCAATTGCAGAAGACCGTAGTAGGTCGGCGACTCGGCCGCGATCAGGTCGCCGGGCTTGGTGAGCACACGCAGCGACATCTGCAAGGCATCGACACAGCCATGGGTGACGATCACCTCCTGTGGGTCGACCAGCACGCCGGCGTCGCGCATGCGAATGGCGATCTGCCGACGCAGGGGCTCGAAGCCTGGGCTGAACATGTAGCTGAAGGCGCGCGGGCTGTGAAAGCGTGTCACCTTGGCCAGTTGCTGGTGCAAGGCTCGCACGGGCAGATAGTCGACATGTGGCACGGCCGCGCCGAAGGCGAATACGCCATCGCGGCGCGCCTCGGTCAGCACCTGCTGGATGATGCTGGCCCGGGTCACCAGACCGGGGCGCTCCACGCGCGCGATGTCCGGCGTGGGTGCCGTTAGCGCCGGGGTCTGATGCACATAGTAACCAGACTGGGGACGCGCGCGAATCAGCCCCTGGTCCTCCAGGTTGGCATACGCTTGAAGGACGGTGGCATGGCTGACATTGAGCTGCGCACTCATCTTGCGCACCGAAGGCACCCGTTCGCCGGGCTGGTAGACACCGCGCCGGATGTCTTCGGCCAGTTGCTGGGCGATACGCTGGTATAACAGCAGGTTGGTCATGGCTGGATCTCGACGCGCGGACAGGCTCATTATTCTTGTGTCGCTCACTGCGGTTCAGGATACCGGAACAGTTGCAAAGTGTACTGGGACAGATGACAGAATAGTCAACGGTACACGTGCTTGGAAGCGATTTGCAGCACCCGCACGTTAACGGTGTGCGGGCATGCTGGTCATGGGCCTATCCGGCAGGTGGCAAGCGCCCACAAGTCATTCACGCGCAGGGGCAACGGCGGCCATGCACTGCCCATTTCGACGGCCAGCATGACCCATTGCCCGGGCCTGACACCCAGCCGTCAGCGTGCTGGCGCGAGCTTGCCCTTGTCGTCGGAGAACACGATCTCGACCCGCCGATTCTGCGCCCTGCCCCGCTCCGAGGCGTTGACCTCAACCGGGTATTGGTCGCCATAGCCCTCGACTTGCATCCGTTTTTCATCGATGCCCAGGTCGGCCAGCATATCGGCCACGGCCTGCGCCCGGTCGCGGGACAGCTTGAGATTTTCTTCAGGCGTGCCAGTGCTGTCGGTATAACCTTCGATGCGCACTATGCGGCGGGGGTTGAGCTGGAGGAACTGCACAAGCTTTAGCACCGTCCGGCTGGCCGAGTTCTTGAGGTCGGCGCTGCCGGTATCGAACAGTACGTCACCCAGCGTCATGACCAAGCCACGGTCGGGCTGCTCCGACGCCAGTGCGACGATCTGCGACTCGACCCATTTGCCCTGTTGCTGCACGCTGGCCAGCTTGGCCTCGCGCAGCGCCAGTTGCAGCCGTTGGCGTTCCAAGTCGAGCTTGGCCTGGCGCTCCTGATTCAGCGCAAGCTTGGCGTGCTCACTGGCAATTTCGCTGTAGCGTTGACTGAGGTAGGCGTAATGGCGCACATCGGCACCGGTACCCATGTAGCTGGACAAACGCTCGGCGCGCGACAGCGACTCGCCGGCGCGAATCACATCACGCGGCGCGCTGCGCAGCACATCCGAGTCATCCTTGACCTTCTGGAAGCTGGCAGCGGCTTGATCCAGCGCGGCCGTGCTGCGCTGGCTGGCGCAACCGGTCAGGCCTGCTGCAAGGGCCAGCAACGTCAGTACCGTGAAAGAACCACGCGCCATCATGGCTGCACCTCCAATTGTTTGCGCAGCCGCTTGATCCTCGATTGCAGCAGTTGCAACTGCTCGTCGCTCTTTTGGTTCAGCACTTGTGCCTCGGCCAGCCGAGCATCGAGCTCAGCCTGTTCGGCGCGCATGCGAGCGTCGCGAAAATCCTGTGTGAGCATGTTTGTACGAGCACGTCCCAGTTTGTCTTCGGCCAGCTTGAACGCTTCGACCTGGTCGGTAGCACCAACCGCTCTTGCTTGTTCCAGGGCCTGCTCGGAGAGGCGCATCTGCTCATCCGGGGCAGGGTCGTTGGCACAGCCAGCCAGGGCAAGCATGGCCATGGCAAGGATCAAAGGTTGGGTTTTCACGCGATCTTCCTAGTGTTTGGGGGCGTCGCCCTGCACCTGCAATTGCGCCTTCCAGCGCTCGAGATTGGTCTGCAGCACAGCATCGGACGTACCGGAGATGGGCAATTCTGTCAGTTTTTTCGCCAAATGCCCACGCAGCCAACTGTCGTTGCACGCCGAGTCATGGGACAGCGCCACGTATAGCCCGGGTCGATCAACGGGTAAGCCGCGGGCAATCAGGGCATCGTTCATGCCCAGGCTCTGGACCATGGCCATGCCCGAGTAACGACCGGCTAGCACGTAGTCCACTTGGCCGAGCACCAACTTCTGAAAGGCCTGGGTCAGATTCTGCGCCATCACCGGTTTCAACTGGTCTTTGGCAAACGCGGTGAACGCGGGGGTCAACCGCGCGCGCTCCGAAAGACTCCCCCGATACCGCGCAAGGTCGGCTGGGCCATCGAAGGTCAACTCGGCATCGTGCCGCGTCCATACCAGGTACTCATTGAGTTGCAACGGCGGGTGGATATAGTCCAGCGATGTCAATTGCTCAACTTGCAACGGCGCATCGAGCAGCAGATCCATGCGCCCGCTGCGCACCTCCTCAAGGGCCTGGTCGCGCCGGCCGGCATTGAGCACCTCCACCTTGATACCCAGCTCCCCCGCGACTTGGCGCAGCAAGTCGACGTTGGCGCCAATCAGGTGCTTAGGGTCTTTAGGATCCTGCCACGAATAGGGCGGCGCGTCGGGGCTGCCGGTGGCCACCAGGCGTTCGCACTTGCCTGCCGCCATCGCCAGTGGCGATACCAGAACTGTCATGCAGGCCAGCGCCCTGCCCGTTGCACCCAACCTCATCCCACACTCCTCGACCATAAAAAAACCCGGCCCTCAACAAGAGGGCCGGGTTCTTTATAAGTGAAGCCAGCGGATCAGACCAGCTTTTCCAGCTCCGGCACGGCTTCGAACAGGTCGGCAACCAGGCCGTAGTCGGCCACCTGGAAGATCGGTGCCTCTTCGTCCTTGTTGATCGCCACGATCACCTTGGAGTCCTTCATACCGGCCAGGTGCTGGATGGCGCCCGAGATACCGACGGCGATGTACAACTGCGGAGCGACGATCTTGCCGGTCTGGCCGACCTGCATGTCGTTGGGCACGAAGCCCGCATCGACCGCTGCACGGGAAGCGCCAACAGCGGCACCCAGTTTGTCGGCCAAGCTGTACAGGTGGCTGAAGTTATCGCCGTTACCCATGCCGCGCCCGCCAGAAACGACGATTTTGGCAGCGGTCAGCTCAGGACGATCGGACTTGGCCAGCTCTTCGGAAACGAACGCCGAGATGCCAGCATCGTGGGCAGCACCCACCGCCTCGACAGCGGCGGCGCCACCCTCGGCAGCCACGGCATCAAAGCCGGTCGTGCGCACGGTGATGACCTTCACGCTGGCGCTCGACTGCACGGTAGCGATGGCGTTACCCGCGTAGATCGGGCGCTTGAAGGTGTCGGCAGATTCGACCGAGATGATTTCGGAGATCTGATCGACGTCCAGCAGCGCTGCAACGCGCGGCAGGGTGTTCTTGCCATTGGTGGTGGCCGGGGCCAGCACGTGGCTGTAGCCCTGGGCAAGCTCGACGATCAACGGCGCAACGTTCTCGGGCAGCGCATGGGCGTAAGCGGCATTATCGGCGACCAGAACCTTGGCCACGCCGGCGATCTTGGCGGCGGATTCGCCAATGGCACCTACGTTGTGACCGGCGACCAGTACGTGCACATCACCACCAATCTTGGCGGCAGCAGCAACGGTATTGAGGGTGGACGGCGCTACGGCACCGTTCTCGTATTCAGCGACAACCAGGATAGTCATTTAGATTACCTTCGCTTCGTTCTTCAGCTTCTCGACCAGTTCGGCCACCGATTTGACCTTGATGCCAGCGCCACGGGCAGCGGGTGCTTCGACTTTCAGGGTCTTGTTGGTAGAGGCCAGGGAAACGCCCAGCGCATCCGGCGTCAGGGTCTCGAGCGGCTTCTTCTTGGCCTTCATGATGTTGGGCAACGACGCGTAGCGCGGCTCGTTCAGGCGCAGGTCGGTGGTGACGATGGCCGGCAGGTTGAGCGCGACGGTTTGCAGGCCGCCGTCGATTTCACGGGTGACGTTGAGCTTGTCGCCAGCGACTTCGACCTTGGACGCGAAAGTGCCCTGGGCGTAACCGGTCAGTGCGGCGAGCATCTGGCCAGTCTGGTTGTTGTCACTGTCGATGGCCTGCTTGCCGAGGATGACCAGCTGCGGCTGCTCCTTGTCGACCACGGCCTTGAGCGCCTTGGCCACTGCCAGGGAGTTCAGTTCGTCGGCTGCTTCGACCAGGATGGCGCGGTCGGCACCCAGCGCCAGGGCGGTACGCAACTGCTCCTGGGCGGTAGTCGGGCCGACGGATACGACGACGATCTCGGTCGCAACGCCTTTTTCTTTCAGGCGAACGGCCTCTTCCACGGCAATTTCGCAGAAGGGGTTCATGGACATCTTGACGTTAGCAAGGTCGACGCCGGAGTTGTCCGCCTTGACGCGAACCTTGACGTTGTAGTCGACCACTCGTTTGACAGCTACAAGAACCTTCATGGATTCCTCGTTACTCTCCGGTGAATAGATAGTCGCCTGGGACTAGGCCCTGCGATACGCGTGGGTACAAGGGCACCTCTGGAAACAAGCCGCAGACGAAGTTTTCATGGTGAACGCAACCAAGTGCGTCCCGGCGTTCGCCGACCCATCACTGATGTGCACATGCCTGGGGCAAAAATGCACGCGGGTCATTTGCTGTCGTGGCGTGTAGACTTCACTACAAACCGCTTGAACGCTTGAAAACCCTGCTCCACACCTGGTCTTTAGAGGTGTACCTGCGCCCGGCTGCAAGCCTACGGCGAACGTGAAACCGCTCGTATCTTGACCGTATCACCCCATCCGGTCAATACGGCAAATCGGTCACCTTCCAGCCGCCTCCCTTTGATTTTACTGGGCTGCGGCAAATTCAAACAAACGTTTGTATTGGACCGGTCAAGTGGTGTAGATATAATGCGCGTCCAAGACAAAACGGTGTAGTTCGTCATTTGCCCAGCTACAACCTGGTGGCCCGGCCACCGCTGCGAATGCCCGCGCACCCATAAGACAAAGCAACAGCTATGAGCCTTGATGAGTAGGAGAGAACCTGTGGAACGCGAATACATGGAATTCGACGTGGTCATCGTCGGCGCCGGCCCGGCGGGCCTGTCCGCCGCCTGCCGCCTGAAGCAGAAGGCCGCCGAAGCCGGTAGCGAAATCAGCGTCTGCGTGGTGGAAAAAGGCTCCGAAGTCGGTGCCCATATTCTCTCCGGCGCCGTGTTCGAGCCACGCGCGCTGAACGAGCTGTTCCCGGACTGGAAGGCGCTGGGCGCGCCGCTGAACACCGAGGTCAAGCGTGACGACATCTACGTGCTCAAGGATGCCGGCAGCGCCACCAAGGTGCCTGACCTGTTCGTGCCCAAGACCATGCACAACCAGGGCAACTACATCATCTCGCTGGGCAACCTGTGCCGCTGGCTGGCCCAGCAGGCCGAGAACCTGGGTGTCGAGATCTACCCAGGCTTCGCAGCCCAGGAAGCGCTATTCGACGAAGACGGCGTCGTACGCGGCATCGTCACGGGCGACCTGGGGGTCGATCGCGAAGGCCAGCCCAAGGAAGGCTTGTACACGCCAGGCATGGAATTGCGCGCCAAATACACCTTGTTCGCCGAAGGCTGCCGTGGCCACATCGGCAAGCAACTGATCAAGCGCTTCAAACTAGACAGCGATTCGGACGTGCAGCACTACGGTATCGGGCTCAAGGAACTGTGGGAAATCGACCCAGCCAAACACCAGCAAGGCCTGGTGGTGCACACCGCCGGCTGGCCGCTGGACGTCATGGCCAAGGACAACACCGGTGGCTCATTCCTCTACCATCTGGAGAACAACCAGGTGGTCGTCGGGCTGATCGTCGACCTGTCCTATGCCAACCCCTACCTGTCGCCCTTCGACGAGTTCCAGCGCCTGAAGCACCACCCGGTGATCAGCCAGTACCTCGAAGGCGGCAAACGCATCAGCTACGGTGCGCGCGCGCTGGCCAAGGGCGGCATCAACTCGCTGCCCAAGATGGTGTTCAAGGGCGGCGCCCTGATCGGTTGCGACCTGGGTACCATGAACGTGGCCAAGATCAAGGGCAGCCATACGGCCATGAAGTCGGGCATGCTCGCTGCAGAGGCCGTCGCTGACGCCCTGATCGCCGGCAGTGAGGGCGGTGACCAGCTAGACGGCTATGTCAGCGCCTTCAAGGCCAGCTGGCTGCATGAAGAACTGTTCGCCAGCCGCAACTTCGGCCCGGCCATGCACAAGTTCGGCCCGTTGCTGGGTGCTGCGTTCAACTACATCGACCAGAACTGGTTCGCCGGCAAGCTGCCCTTCACGCTGCGCGACACCAAGCCTGACTATGCCTGCCTGAAGCTGGCCGCAGACTCGCAAAAGGTCGAGTACCCCAAGCCCGACGGCAAGCTCAGCTTCGACAAGCTCAGCTCGGTGTTCCTGTCCAGCACCAACCATGAAGAAGAGCAGCCCTGCCACCTGAAGCTGGCCGACCCGACCATTCCGATCGCCAGCAACCTGCCGCTGTATGACGAACCTGCCCAGCGTTATTGCCCGGCAGGCGTCTACGAAGTAGTCACTCAGGAAGATGGCAGCAAGCGTTTCCAGATCAACGCGCAGAACTGCGTGCACTGCAAGACGTGCGACATCAAGGACCCGGCCCAGAACATCACCTGGGTTACGCCCGAAGGCGCAGGCGGACCCAACTACCCGAACATGTAGTCACCTCGCCCTGGCCGATACAAGAAGCCCCCGGTTCTCTCGAACCGGGGGCTTTTTATATCGGCCAGGGCGTGCTCGGAAACGGCAGGGTCACACGTTTCAGGCCGTGCGCGAGAGCTCAAGCCCAGGTTCACCCGCCGCCAGGGGCTCTCGGCGCCCGAAGTACACCGCCGTCATTACCCCTACCCCGCCCATCACCAGACAGAAACCCACACATACCCAAGGGCTCCATGGCATCAGTGCGATAAGCGCCAAGGGCGTGATACTGGCCCACAGCGCATAGGCCACATTGTAGGTGAACGAAATGCCCGATACGCGAATCTGCGCGGGGAACAGCCCGACCATGACCGAGGGCACCACGCCCACCACGCCGCACGACAAGCCCGCCAGGGCATAGGCCACCCATGTCATGCCCCAGTGCCCGATCAGGCTGGCATAGAGCACGCCGATCCCCAGGGGTAGCAGCACGCTGTACAGCAGCAGCGCCCGCCACGCGCCCACGCGATCGACCAGCAACCCCGCAAGCACACAGCCCAGATTCAGAAACACGATGCCCACGCTGCTCAGGGCAAAGGTATCCCCGGCACTCATGCCAAAGCGCTGCTGCATGACCGTCGGGGTGATCACCACCAGCACCACCACTGCCGAGGTCAGCACGCAGGTCAGCAACGCCGCTGGCGCCAAGGCACGTTTATGTTCGCCAAGCACCTGTCGCAAGGGAAACTTCACCGGGGCCTGCTGGCTGCGCAAGGCCACAAAGACCGGTGTTTCACTCAGCCAGCGGCGCAACCACACGCCGATGACCCCGAACACGCCCCCCAGCAGGAACGGATAACGCCAGGCGTAGCTGAGTATTTCCTCGGGCGAGAACACGTGGGCCAGCAAGGTTGCCGTCAGGGCGCCCAGCAGATAGCCGAACGTGAGCCCAGCCTGCAGAAAACCCAAGGCATAGCCGCGTCGCCCGGGCGGTGCATGTTCGGCAACGAAGGTCCAGGCACTGGGCACTTCACCGCCGACTGCAGCCCCCTGCAGAATGCGCAGAGCCAGCAACAACAACGGCGCCGCGTAGCCGATGTCGGCATACGTCGGCATGACGCCGATGAGCAGGCAAGGCAGCGCCATCATCAGAATGCTGAGGCTGAAAACGCGCTTGCGGCCCAGGTGATCCGCGAAATGCGCCATCAGGATGCCACCCAACGGCCGGGCCAGGTAACCGGTGACGAAGATGCCGAAACTTTGCAGCAGCCGTAGCCATTGAGGCATTTCGGGCGGGAAGAATAGCTGGCTGAGGGTCAGGGCAAAAAAGACGAAGATGATGAAATCGTAGATTTCCAGTGCGCCGCCCAGCGCAGCCAGGCCCAGCGTCCGGTGGTCACGGCGGGTGAACCGGGGTGGACGAGCGGTATCGGTGGCAGTCATGGCAGGTTTCGCAGCAATGTTCAAAGGCCGGAGGATAGCAAATAGCGACCCGATTGCCCCCTACCCTGCCCGGCTCAGCGATGAAAGACCGTCTGGGCCAAGTTGCCCGGCGCTCTGGGGCCCGCCCTGCGTAGCCCATCTGGCATAGGTAAGGTGCCCACCACCACGGGTGCGTCGATGATGGACATGAACGACGCCAGGGCGTCATCGTCAGGTACGTGGGGCAGGCTCAGGCTGACCGCCTGGCGCTCGGCCTGGGGCACCGCAGGCACCTTCAGCTGGGCGCAATGGTAAAGCAGGGCATGCTGGATCTGCGTGCTGACCCGGCAAAACCGTACCAGGTCTACGCCTGCGTGGCTGGCCAATTCGATGTTGCCCAGCAGCAGGTGGAAGGGCTGCAGGGCACCGAGTACCAGGCGCTGCAGCTCCTCGAAACTGTCGACAGGGGCAATACGGTAATACCCCAGGCCATTGAGCATACGCTCCAGTTGCAGGCGTTGGTACGGGTGGGCATCGGCAATCAGGATACGCAAGGACTTGTTGGCCATGGTCGGACCTGGACAGTGGTAGGAGCGCCCAAGACCTGATCGAGCCCGTCAAGCCCATGCCAGGTCCGGCATCGATACCCCTAGATACAAGCCGGGAAACCCTCGGAAAGCAAGGGCCGGCCCAACAGAATGTGCAGTTTGCGCGGCGTGCCGTCAGGACTCCCACTGGCGCATGCGTTGCCGGCAGTGTTTCATGGCATTGACGATGTGCTTTTCCACCAGGCTACGCGACAGGCCCAGCCGCTCGGCGATCTGCGGGTGGGACAAGCCTTCGAGCTTGCGCAGCAGAAAGCTGTCACGGCATGGCTTGGGCAATTCGTCCAAGGCGCGCTGGAGCAGGTCCAGCCGCTGGGCGTGGTGCATGTCCTGGGACCAGACCGTGTGCTGCCACTGAACGCCCTCGTCGAGCACTTCCAGCGGTTCGGTCTGGCGAATCAAGTGGCGCCGATGTCGATCCACCACCAGGTTGAGCGCGGTGCGATAAAGAAACGCGCGAGGGTGCTCGATCACTTGCGCATCGACACGCTCCAGTACCCGAACGTAGGCGTCATGGGCCACATCCTCGGCAGCCTGGCGGCTGCCAAGGCGTGCGCTCAGGAAATTGACCAACTCGCGATAATAGTGTTCCACGGCGGCACCCTGAATCGCCCGATGACTGCCCCGCGCAGCCCAGATGGTCGCAGGTGATATCAAATTGGAATCTTACAAATTATCATTAACCGCAGCAACCGACGTCGGTCGCCTGCCAGGGCTAAATTCAACACCATGACCTTCGTTTAACGGGGACCTGCCTGCGCACAGGCATTGCTTGCGCTCAGGCCCACTTCGGCTGGAAGTCCCCATGAGACGTGCACCCGCTACTCGCCACCGCCTGCTTCTGGGCGGCTTCGCCCTGCTGAGCCTGGGCAGTCTTCTGGCCTGGAGCACCCTGCCCCTGGGCGCGGTACCGGCCAATACCGTCACCGTGACGCGTGCAGACATCGAAAGCAGCGTCACCGCGCTGGGCACGCTGCAACCCAGGCGCTATGTGGATGTTGGCGCACAAGCCTCCGGGCAGATTCGCACGCTTCACGTCGAAGCCGGCGATACCGTGCGCAAGGGACAACTGCTGGTGGAGATTGACCCGTCAACACAGCAGGCGCGCGTGGATGCCGGGCGCTTTTCCATCGACAACCTCAAGGCGCAGCTCGCCGAGCAGCGCGCCCAGTTCAAACTGGCCAAGCAGCAGCTCGCCCGCCAGCGCAGCCTGGCCGACGCCGGCGCTACCCGCGAAGAGGATGTGCAGGCGGCCAATGCGCAGCTCAGCGTCACCCAGGCGCGTATCGACATGTATCAGGCGCAGATCCGTCAGGCCCAAGCGAGCCTGCGCAGTGACGAAGCCGAATTGGGCTATACCCGTATCTACGCCCCGATGGACGGCACCGTGGTCGCGGTGGATGCCCGTGAAGGCCAGACCCTCAATGCTCAACAGCAAACCCCGTTGATTCTGCGCATCGCCAAGCTCTCGCCGATGACGGTATGGGCGCAGGTATCGGAGGCCGACATCGGTAAGGTCAAGCCCGGCATGACGGCCTATTTCACGACACTGGCAGGCGGCAAGCGCCGCTGGAGCAGCCGCGTCAGGCAGATCCTGCCGATTCCACCCAAGCCGCTGGAGCAAACCAGCAGCGGTGGCGGTAGCCCGGCGAGCGCGACCAATGGCGCCACCGGTACTCAGGTGGTGCAGTACACCGTCTTGCTGGATGTGGAGAACCCTGACGGTGCGCTGATGGCCGAAATGACCACGCAAGTGTTCTTCGTCGTCGGGCAGGCCAGCGGTGTACTGACCGTACCCCTGGCCGCGCTGGACGAACGCGATGGCATGCACACCGCCCAGGTGCTCGCCCCCGATGGCCAGGTGCAACCGCGTCAGGTACGAACAGGGCTTAGCGATCGCCTGCGTGTGCAGGTGCTCGATGGCCTGGGCGAAGGTGAGCGGTTACTGATCGGCCAAGGCAGTGGAGGCTAGATGACCACACCCTTGATCGAACTTCGCGACATCTGCAAGGCTTACGGCGGCTTCGGCAGCCCCAGGGTGGACGTGCTGCGGGGTATCAGCTTGCGTATTCATCCCGGTGAATTCGTTGCCATCGTTGGCGCTTCGGGCTCCGGAAAGTCGACCCTGATGAACATCCTCGGTTGCCTGGACCGTCCCACCCGCGGCAGCTATCACTTCGCGGGGATGGACGTGGCCGAGCTGGGCAACGATGAACTGGCGTGGCTGCGCCGCGAGGCATTCGGATTCGTGTTTCAGGGTTACCACCTGATCCCTTCCGGCTCTGCGCTGGAAAACGTCGAAATGCCCGCCATTTACGCAGGCATCCCGGCCCAGGAGCGCCAGGTGCGCGCCGCGGCCCTGTTGGACCGGTTAGGCTTGGCAAGCCGCACTGCCAACCGCCCGCATCAACTCTCGGGTGGTCAGCAGCAGCGGGTGTCGATTGCCCGCGCCTTGATGAACGGTGGCCACATCATCCTCGCCGACGAGCCCACCGGTGCCCTGGACAGCCACAGCGGCAAGGAAGTCATGGCACTGCTGGACGAGTTGGCCAACCAAGGCCATGTGATCATCCTGATCACCCACGACCGAGATGTCGCGGCCCGCGCGCACCGGGTCATCGAAATTCGCGACGGCCTCATGATCAGCGACTCGGCCGACCAGCGCGACGGCGCAGCCCGCCCCCCCGGCCTGCAGGCCGATGACCTGCGTCAGCGCCTGGGCCAGGGGGCGCAGCTGCGCGGCGCCTGGAAAGGCGAGCTGGTCGAAGCACTCCAGGCAGCTTGGCGCATCATGTGGATCAATCGCTTTCGCACCGCGCTCACCTTGCTAGGCATCGTCATCGGAGTAGCCTCGGTGGTGGTCATGCTGGCCGTGGGGGAAGGCAGCAAGCGCCAGGTGATGGCGCAGATGGCCGCGTTCGGCTCCAACATCCTTTATCTCAACGGCAAGCCGGCGACACTCGGCGAGCCGGCAGGTACCGTCACCCTGGACGATGTCGCCGCCATCGGCCAATTGCCGCAGGTCAAGCACGTCATGCCCGTTATCGGGGAAAAGCTCATGGTGCGCCAAAACAACACCAGCCAGATCTTCTACGTGGGCGGCAACAACACCTGGTTCGAGGACATCTTCAACTGGCCCGTGGTCGAGGGCTCATTCTTCAGCCAGGCCGACGAAGCCGGCGCGGCGGCAGTCGCCGTGATCGGCCAGAAAGTGCGGGAGAAGATGTTGGGCGATCATGCCAACCCGATCGGCCAATACCTGCTGATCGGCAACGTGCCATTCCAGGTGATCGGCATATTGGCGGGAAAAGGCGCCAGCTCCGGCGACCAGGACAGCGACGGGCGTATCGTGGTGCCGTACTCGGCCGCCGCCATCCGCCTGTTCGGTCATCGCGACCCCGACTACATCACCATCGCGGCGCGCGATTCGACGCAGGTCAACGGGACCGAGGCGGCCATCGATCACCTGTTGCGCCAGCGCCACCAAGGCCGCCACGATTTCGAACTGACCAACGATGCGGCCTTGATCCAGGCCGAGGCACGCACCCAGAGCAGCCTGTCGTTGATGCTCGGCGCCATTGCGGCCATCTCGCTGCTGGTAGGCGGCATTGGGGTGATGAACATCATGCTGATGACCGTGCGCGAGCGTACCCGCGAAATTGGTATCCGCATGGCCACCGGAGCGCGCCAGCGCGACATCATGCGCCAGTTCCTCAGCGAGGCGGTCATGCTGTCGATGGTGGGCGGGCTCAGCGGCATCGTCCTGGCTTTGGTCGTCGGCGCCGGCTTGATGCTGGCCGATATCGCGGTGGCCTTCGCGCTGCCTGCCATGCTTGGCGCTTTTACCTGCGCTGTGATCACCGGCATCGTGTTCGGCTTCATGCCCGCACGCAAGGCCGCCCGACTCGACCCGGTCAAAGCCCTTACCAGCGAATAAGCCATGCCCTTGCCAAGCCGCATCAGCCTGTTGACCCTCTGCCTGGCGCTCGCCGGGTGCAGCCCGCCCACTCTGCCCCAGGCAGAGGTCCAGCTGCCAGGGGCTTGGCAGGGCCCGACACGCGCTTTCAGTGAGGCCGATGGACCGGCGCGTCAGTGGTGGCAGTCCTTCAACAGCCCCGAACTGGACAGCCTGGTGCAACGCGCCCTGCATAACAGTCACGACCTGGCGGCCGCCACCGCGCGCATCCGCCAGGCCAGAGCCCGTGCTGCCATCGCCAATGCACCCTTGCTGCCAGCGGTCGAACTGGGCGTGGATGCCAGCCGCCAGCGGCTGCTCAAGGGCGAGGGTTATGACGACCTCGATGCCACCAGCAGCCAGCGCACCAGCACCGCGTTCGATACCCAGCTCAGTGCCAGCTATGAAATCGATTTCTGGGGCGGCCTGCGGGCTAGCCGCGACAATGCCCTGCACGCATTGCAAGCCAGCCGCTTCGACCGGCAGACGGTGCAGCTGACCCTGCTCAGCGACATTGCCAACACGTATCTGCAGGGCCTGGCCCTGGCCGAGCAACTGCGCATCGCCCAACTGAACCTGGACAATGCACGGGGCATCTTGCGCCTGGTCCAGGCGCGTCAGCGCGCAGGCTCGGCAACACGCCTGGAGCTTGCCCAGCAGCGCAGCCTGGTCGCGGCCCAGGCGCGTCAGATCCCCCTCTTGGCGCAACGGGTGCAAGACGCCCGAATCAGCCTCGCGACATTGCTCGGCGACCCGGTGCAGCAACTGCCAACCAGCCGTCAGCCGTTCGCCAACGTGGCTTGGCCGACGGTCGATAGCGGCCTGCCCAGCGACCTGCTGACCCGTCGCCCCGATATCGCCGCCGCCGAGGCCCGCCTGGCAGCGGCCAATGCCAACGTGCAGGTGGCCCGAGCGGCCATGCTGCCCAAGGTGATCCTCGGCGCCACCCTTGGCAGCGGCGCCCGCACCTTCGCCCAGACGCTGACAAGCCCTTACTACACCCTGACTTCCGGCCTGCTTGCGCCGATTTTCGACAACGGCAGGCTGCGGGCTTCCCGCGACCTGGCCGAGGCCGAGCAGGCCGAATTGCTGGAGCAGTATCGCAGTAGCATCCTCGCTGGCCTGAGCGATGTGGAGAAGGCGCTCAATGCCCTTGACGGTGTCGACCGCCAGCGTCACTGGCAGGACGAAGAAGTGCGACAAGCCCAACTGGCCTTTGACCTGGCCGAACAGCGCTACGGGGCAGGCGCCGAGACCGTGCTGACCGTACTGGAAACCCAGCGCACGCTGTATACGGCCCAGGACCAGCAGGCAACGCTACGCCTGGCCCGCCTGCAAGCGAGCGTGGCGCTTTACAAGGCGCTGGGTGGTGGGTGGGAGGTGGGGGGTGATGCACCGTAGGCGCAACGCGGAGCTCGAAAAACGCCAGGATAGCCGAGGCCGCTGCGCGGCCTATCGCGGCGCAAGGCCGTTCCCACACGGGCTAGCCTTTAGATGCGATGCAAGGCAGTTGCTCCGGTATAGTCCTGGACCGGCCTCGCCGGGGCGCCAGACCGGCCGCGTTGAGCTGCGCAGCAGCCCAAGAACTCAGCTTCGCAGCGCATATTGTCGGGGCCGCCTTGCGTCCCATCGCTGCATGAAATTCCCCAGGCCCTTACCGCGACGCCCGCATCACCTTCAGATGCCGGGCATACCACGGCCGCTGCGGCACCTTGGGCCGTAACGCGGCGAAACGCTCGTCTTCGGCATAGATGATACGCAGGGCCAGCTTCATGGTCTCCGGGTCCATCTCCACGCTCCGCCCTGGGCGCAAACCGGGCACTGTAGAGCACCCATGGGTATCCGGCCCCAGCCAGGGGTCGGCGACCTCTACCCAGCGCCCCGGCGCGAACCAGGGCACGCCGTTGACCTCCAGGCGCCGCACCTCACCAGGATGAAGCCGTTCATGGGCCTGGAACCAGTCCTCGATGCGGTCGTCGATCCAGCCATGAAAGCGCCAGAACACCGGGTTCACATGGGATGAAAAAGGGTCGCCGAGAAAATCGTTCTCGGCGCCATACCAGCGCTGGGCATAGTCGTCGGGCGTGCGCGCCATCGGCACCGGCATGCCGTTGGCCGGATCGCGCGGCACCGAGGCCCAGCGCATGTGCAGCCAGTCATGCAGGCCCAACTCCAGCTCCGAGCCAAGCTGCCCCAAGGTCAGCGTACTGAGGTAGTGCGGATCACCATAGCGCGACTCCCAAACCTGGAAGTTGCCGTAGAAGGTGTCCGGGCTCTTGATGTCGCGCACCCACTGGGTGTACTCCTCGTCATCATCGGCCAACCATGTAGGCGGCAAGGCATTGCCGTCATGGTTGTCGAAATACGCCGCGAACCCTGCGCGGTCGCGCTCGAGTGCTGGCTGGGGCAAGGGAAAGCGCGCCCACGACGGTAAAGGCTCGATGGCCCTGGCGTTGCCCAGCATGTGCCGGTGCATGAACAGAAAGTCTTCGCCGGAGCCGTTGCGGTCCTTGTGCCGGCCCCGGGCATCCCGCTCGCGCGCCCTTGGCCCTGGCTGCCAGCCCAGCCCTCGCAGCGCATCGCGCTTTTCGTCATCGAGCTTGTGCCACTTGTCCCGCGACGCATGCCACAGCTGGTGAAACAGCCGGTGTTCCGGCGCGATCAACTTGGCCAGCAACGGCGCCGGCAACGGCGTGCGCTCCCGCGCTTCGGGAAAGGTTTTTTTCAGTGCCAGGAAACGGTTGTCCTGCACAGGCAGCGCCAAGGGCCGCTCCAGTGCCGCCACGTGCCCGCTCAAGGTCGCAGGCCCTGCGTTACCGTACGCCCCCCAGACCTCGTCCAGCACAACCTGGCACTCGTAGCGTGCCCCAAGCGGGTTGGCGTCCGTGGCCAACAGGCGCCAGCGTAGCGTCCCTGGCTGATCGAGCAATAAGTCAGCCACCACCCGATAGCGTGGCTCCAGGGTGCTGCGCAAACGTTCAGGGGTGTCGAGGTAGCCGCGCAAACCCCGCCCGCTCGAAGCCACATCCAGGAACAGCTCAAGCTCCCCTGGCGGCACGCCGGCAAGCCCGGCCTCGCGGCCTTGAGGTGTCCAGTGCCAGATACCGCGCAAGGTGTCGCCCAGTTGCCTGACAGGCGTATCGGCGAGTTCCACCACCGCCTCGCCAGGTGTCTCAGGGTATTGCTCTTCACTGGCTCGCCGCCGCTGCAGGTACCGCGCGCCTGGCACTGCCATACCCGTCAATGCCACACCGGCGATGAACCCGCGTCGAGAAATCGTCATTGCCCTACCTGTGCTTTCACTTCGGCCATGGAGCACGGCCCATCCAAGGCTAGGACGTGGCCCGGCGGGCGAAATTTAGCGCTGCAGTGCGCGCTGACACCTGCCTTCAGCCAGGCGGCGGGGGCTTAAATTTCTGCCATCGCAGCTCGTTCCCTCCAGGTAGCGGCGGCATCCAAGCCCATCCCTCGACGGTGAACCTACTGAGACCAAGATGACGACACCACGCTGGAAGAAAGCCCTGTATATCAGCCTGGCCGCGGCCGTGGCCGCCGGTGCCGGGTGGGCGGCCTGGGACTATCTCGACACGCCGGCAGGCTACCCCAGGGACGTCATGCGCCAGGCCAATGACCTGCAGGAGCGCCTGCTTTCGTTCGACAGCCACATCACGCTGCCGCTGACCTTCGGCACCGAAGGCAGCGAAGCCGACCAGGACGGTGCGGGTCGCTTCGACCTGAACAAAGCGGCGCGCGGGCGCCTGTCTGCCGCTGCCCTGACCATTTTCGCCTGGCCCGAATCCTGGACCGGCGACAATGGCCCACACCGCCCTACCCCCGGCTTCGTCGAGGCCGCCCGCCATACGCAAGAGGTGCGCTACAACGCCATCATGGGCATGGTCCGCGACTTTCCCGAACGGGTGGGCATTGCCTATACCCCGCAGGACATGCGCAGGTTGCACGGCGAAGGCAAGTTTGCGGTGTTGCTCAGCATGCTCAATGCCTACGCACTGGGCGACGACCTGGACCAGCTGGACCGTTGGGCCGCGCGGGGCATGCGCCTGTTCGGCTTCAGCTATGTGGGCAACAACAGTTGGGCTGACTCCTCGCGCCCGCTGCCCTTCTTCAATGACACCGTCGATGCACTCGAAGGCCTGTCACCCATAGGCAAACAGGCGGTACAGCGCCTGAACGACCTGGGGGTGGTCATCGACGTGTCGCAGATGTCCAGCCAGGCACTGGCCCAGGTCGTTGCGCTCAGCCGGGCACCGGTGGTGGCGTCGCATTCAGCGCCCCGGGCGATGGTCGACATTCGCCGCAACCTGTCGGACAAGGAAATGCAACTGATCAAGGACAGCGGCGGCGTCATCCAGATCGTCGCCTTCTCCACCTACCTCAAGCCCTTGAGCAGCAAAACCCAGCAGCGGCTCAACGCGCTGCGCAGCGACTATTCCCTGCCGCCCCTGGCCGACCTGAACTACGCCCTCATGCCGGGCGACCCCGTCATCGCGGGCTGGCCTGAACAGAAAGTGGGCCAGTACGCCAATGCGTTGTACGCCATTCTCGACGAAGAACCGCCAGCCACGCTCAAGGACTACGGCGACGCCATCGACTATGCGGTGCGCAAGGTCGGCATCGACCATGTCGGCCTGAGTTCGGACTTCAACGAAGGCGGCGGCATCGACGGCTGGCAGGACGCCAGCGAGGCCCGCAACGTTACGGCCGAACTGATTACACGGGGTTACTCCGAAGCTGACATCAGCAAGCTGTGGGGCGGCAATTTCCTGCGTGTCTGGCAGCAGGTACAAGCGGCAGCAGCCCCTGGCGCCACCCCCTCCCGATGATGATGCGAGCCCTTTGATGAACGACCGTCGCGCCTTTCTGAAGCAGGCCAGCCTGCTCGCTGCCAGCCTGCCACTGGCAGGCCACTTGATACCCGCCGCCCAGGCCGCGCCCACACCCGCCACAGGCGCTGACGCCTGGGCGGGCTTTCGCAGCCTGTTCAACCTCGACCCGGCCTACGCCCACTTCGCCAACTTCCTGATCACGTCGCACCCAAGACCGGTGCGCGAGGCCATCGAGGCCTTGCGCGCGCAATTGGACCGGCACCCGGCACGGCTGGTGGACTGGGACAGCCAGTCGGAATGGAAGCACGAAGCGCAGGTGCGCGAAGCGGCGGCCCGCTACCTGGAAGTCGCCCCGCGGCAAATTGCCCTGACCGGCAGCACCACCGAGGGGTTGGGCCTGATCTACGGTGGGCTGAAGCTAGCACCCGGGCAAGAGATCCTGACGACGGTGCACGAGCACTCCGCAGCGCGCCACACCCTGGACTTTCGCACCGCCCGCGACGGCACCCCGGTACGCCGCCTGCGGCTGTTCGACGAGCCGTGGAACCTGTCCACCGACCAGGTGCTGAGCACTATCAAGGCGGCCATCAACCCCAAGACCCGCGTGCTGGGCATGACCTGGGTGCACTCGGGCAGTGGCGTGAAGCTGCCGGTCGGCGCCATCGGCGAACTGGTCCGCGAGGCCAACCGCGACCGCGCCGAGCATGAGCGCATCCTGTACGTCATCGACGGCGTACATGGCTTTGGTGTTGAGGACATGCGCTTTGCCGACCTGAACTGCGACTACTTCATTGCCGGCACGCACAAGTGGATGTTCGGCCCACGCGGCACCGGGATCATCTGCGCTGCCACCCCCGCACTCGATAACCTGAACCCGCTTATCGCGACCTTTTCCGAGGACGAGGATTTCGCCACCACCTTCACCCCAGGCGGCTATCACGCCTTCGAACATCGGTGGGCGCTGGGCACAGCCTTCGACTTGCACCTGCAGCACGGCAAGGCCGCCATCCAGGCGCGCATCCACGGCCTCAACGACTACCTCAGGCAGCGGCTCGAAACGTTGCCGGGCGTGCAGCTGGTCACGCCGCGCAGCACCCGCCAATCGGCTGGCTTCACCTTCTTTCGGGTGGCCGACCAGGATGCCGACGAGGTCGCCGCCTACCTCAACAGCCAGCGCATCGTCGTCGATGCGGTGTCGCGCGACGTGGGACCGGTGGTGCGCACTGCACCGGGCCTGCTCAACACCGAAGCCGAAATCGACCGGCTGATCGCCGTACTCACGCCACGCTTGCGCCGCTGAACCCTTCATGCAGACCACCGATCACGGACTTATCACCATGCCCAACCTGCCTTGCGCTTCACCCAAACCATTGTCCAGCAGCCTGTACAAGCTAGGCGCTGCCGTAGTGCTCGGCCTGCTGGCCTGCCCCGTTGTCCACGCAGGCGAAGCGAGCAAACCCGGTAGCGTTTTCAAGGACTGCCCACATTGCCCGGAAATGGTGGTACTGCCCGCCGGCAGCTACCTGATGGGTACCCCGGAGGATGAAGTGGGCCGCGAATACGACGAAGGCCCGCAGCACACCGTGACCTTCGCCAAGCCGTTCGCGGTGGGCCGCTTCCCGGTCACCGCCGGCGAGCTGGATGCGTACATCCGGGAAACCGGGGTCAAAATCGCCGATGGCGACACCCGTCCTGGCCGCTTCTGCAAGGCCAGCAAACCCACCTACAAGCAGGGCCCTCGCCAGCCGGCGGTGTGCATCAGCTGGTTCGACGCCGATGCGTACGCCCAATGGCTGACGAAAAAGACCGGGCACACCTACCGTCTGATCAGCGAGGCGCAGCGCGAATACGCCGCCCGGGCCGGCTCCACCGGCCCCTTCCCGTTCCCCTTCGACAACAACGACGAGAAGGCCTACAGCATCAGCCAGCACGCCAACACCTACGGCCCCGCCGATGGCTACTCCTACACCGCGCCCGTGGGCAGCTACCCGGCCAACGCCTTTGGCGTGTACGACATGCATGGCAACGTCTACGAGTGGACGGCCGATTGCCTGAACCCTGACTACGAGGGTGCGCCTGCCGATGGCAGCGCCTGGAAGACCGGCAACTGCGAGAAACGCGTCATGCGCGGCAACGACTGGGGCGAGGCCCCGGTGTTCTCGCGCTCGGGCAACCGCAACAACCGCTCCCCCGAGGTGCGCGGCGACTTCCTTGGTTTCCGAGTCGTCCGCGACCTCTGACAGCCCCACGCGATTGAGGAGAAACACATGACCCATCCACCTCGTGGCGCCGTCAGGGAACTGTTCGCCCTGCTCAAGCCGTTCTGGCCCCTGGTCACGGCTTGCATCGTCCTGGGCATGATCGGTGGCCTGAGCGTCACCGCTCTGCTGGCCACCATCAACAGCAGTTTGCACAGCGACGCCGGCCTGACCCAGGGCGTGGTGCTGGGCTTCGCCGGCCTGTGCCTGCTGGCGCTGCTCAGCTCGATTCTGTCCGACATGGGCACCAACTACGTAGGCCAGCACGTCATCGCGACCTTGCGTCGTCAGCTGGGTGAAAAGGTGCTGGCCGCACCCATCGACCAGATCGAGCGTTACCGCAGCCACCGGCTGATCCCGGTACTGACCCATGATGTGGACACCATCAGCGACTTCGCCTACGTCTTCGCCCCGCTGGCCATCTCGCTCACCGTGACGCTGGGGTGCCTGGGCTACCTGGCACACCTGTCGTGGCAGATGTTCCTGGTGATCCTGGTGGCCATCGGCGTGGGCACCGTGTTGCAGTTCATCGCACAAGCCAGGGGCATGCGTGGCTTTGAAGCCGCCCGTGAAGCCGAGGACGACTTGCAGAAGCACTACAGCGCCATCGCCGAAGGCGCCAAGGAATTGCGTATTCATCGTCCACGCCGTCAACGGATGTTCAGCCACGGCATCCGCGATACGGCCAACCGGATTTGCGCCACCCAGGTCCGCTCGATCAACACCTTCGTGATCGCCAAGACCCTGGGCTCGATGTTGTTCTTCGTGGTCATTGCGGTGGCGCTGGCCCTGCAATCGTACTGGCCCTCGGCGGACAAGAGCGTTACCAGCGGTTTCGTGCTGGTGCTGCTGTACATGAAGGGCCCGCTGGAGCACCTGATCAGCACCCTGCCGATCATCGGCAAGGCCCAGATCGCCTTTCGCCGCATTGCTGCGCTGTCCACGCAGTTCTCCTCGCCCGAACCACACCTGCTGCTGGACGACGCACGCAAGCCAGCCCTGGCCATGAACTCGCTCGAACTCAGGGACGTTCGCTACACCTTCCCTGCCGTGGAGGGCGCCGAGCCCTTCCAATTCGGGCCGGTGAATTTGCAGGTCGAGCAAGGCGACATCGTGTTCATCGTCGGTGAAAACGGCTGCGGCAAGACCACCCTGATCAAGCTGCTGCTGGGCCTGTACGCCCCGCAGGCCGGAAGCATCGTGCTCAACGGCCAGCCCGTGACGGCCCAGACCCGCGATGACTATCGCCAGCTGTTCACCACCATCTTCGCCGACTACTACCTGTTCGACGACGTGATCCAGGGCGACCAACCGCTGCCCGATGACGCAGGGCGTTATCTCAGGCGCTTGGAGATCGACCATAAGGTGAGCATCCGCGACGGGGTGTTCAGCACCACCGACCTGTCTACCGGCCAACGCAAGCGCCTGGCGCTGGTCAGCGCCTGGCTGGAGGAGCGGCCCGTCCTGGTGTTCGATGAATGGGCCGCCGACCAGGACCCGACGTTCCGGCGGATCTTCTACACCGAGCTGCTGCCAGACCTGAAGCGGCTGGGCAAGACCATCATCGTGATCTCCCACGACGATCGCTACTTCGATATCGCCGACCACTTGGTGCGCCTGCACCGCGGCAAGATCGCGCCAGCACTCCACCCCGCCTGATCCGTTGTAACCGGACTGAAACTTTTCTTTCCGGTTTTCCTACGCTGATGCGTCTCACTGAGCAACTAATACAAATCATTATCATTTCAAACTCCATCAGAGAGGATGTAATGCCAGCCCTTAGCACGCTCAACCCGCTCACCCAGGCCTTCAGGCTTCACCGTGTCTTCCAGACGACGCTGCTCGGCTCAAGCCTGAGCATGGCGCTGTGCCTGCCGTTGTCGGCCCAGGTGATGGCCCAGGAAGTGGATGTGGACATTGCCGCCATGCCGCTCTCTGCTTCGCTGCAGGCGTTCGGCCGGCAGGCCGACCAGCAGGTGTTGTTCAGCCCGGATGATGTGCAAGGGCTCAAAGGTCGAGCCGTCAAAGGCCACCTCACCGCGCAGCAGGCCCTGGCCACCTTGCTGGCAGGCACGGGGCTTGCGTACGACATCCAGGGCAACAGTGTGACCATTCACCGTCGTGGCAACGACACCAGCTCGTTGCAGCTGGACGCCACCACCGTGCAAAGCACCCTGGACGGTTCAAGCGAAGCCAGCCGCTCGTACACCGTCAACAGCAGCAGTGCGTCCACCAAGCTGCCCATGTCCCTGCGCGAAACGCCTCAGTCGGTCAGCGTGATGACCCGTCAACGCCTGCAGGACCAACAGCTGACTACCCTGAGCGACGTGCTCAAGCAGGCGCCGGGCCTGTCGGTGCAGAACATCGACAGTGAACGGGTGAACATCTATTCGCGCGGCTATTCGCTCGACAGTTACCAGTTCGATGGCATCCCCACCACCCTGATCGTGCAGACCAGTGCCAGCCCGCAGAGCCTGATCGACACTTCGATCTACGACCGCGTCGAAATCGTGCGCGGCGCCACTGGCCTGATGACAGGTGCCGGTGACCCATCAGGCAGCATCAACCTGGTCCGCAAGCGCCCGACCTCCACCTTCCAGGGCTCGATCACCGCCGGGGCTGGTTCCTGGGACACTTACCGCACCGAGGTGGACGTGTCTGGCCCCCTGACCGACGATGCCCGCCTGCGCGGTCGCACGGTCGTGGCGTACAAGCAAGGCAACAGCTACATCGACCACTACCAGCAGGAAAAACAGACCTACTACGGCATCCTCGAAGCCGACCTCACCGACAGCACCCTGTTGAGCGTGGGCGTGGACTACCAGAAGAACAACCCGCGTGGCGTATCATTCGCCAGCTTCCCGCTGTTCTACAGCAATGGCGAGCAGACCGACTTCTCCCGTTCGATCAACGCAGGTTCGCGCTGGAGCTACCGCAAGCAGAACACGCTCACCACCTTCGCCAACCTTGAGCAAAGCTTGGTCAACGACTGGAAGCTCAAGGTGGCGGTCAACAACATGTACAGCTCGCGTGACTATTCCCTGGCCTCGCTCAGTGGCGACTTCCCCGATAAGCAAACCGGCGAAGGTGCCTACCTGTACGGCGGCGACGGCTCAGGCTCGCAGCGCCAACTGGGTATCGACGCCCTGGTCCAGGGCCCCTTCCAGCTATTGGGCCGCGAGCATGAGCTGGTGATCGGCCTGAGCGGTTCGGAATTTCACGACTACAGCGACCCGGCAGACGACGACCTGGAAGGCCGCCCGGCCAATATCTACACCTGGGACAACGACACCGAGCGCCCCCTTTCAGTGGGCAAGCTGATGAACGACGACACCACCGTGCGCCAGAACGCCGCGTACATGGTGGCGCGCTTCAAACCCACCGATGACCTGTCGCTGATCCTGGGCGCACGGGTGGGCGACTACAGCTACAAGAAAAAAACCGTGGCCAACCCGTCCTACCCGGGCCTGAACAGCCGCGCCTCGACCCGCGAAAGCGGTTTCGTCACCCCCTATGCAGGGGTGGTGTACGACCTCACCGACATCCACTCGCTTTACGCAAGCTACACCAAGATCTACAAGCCGCAGTCGATCCGCGATCAAGCAGGCAAGACCCTGGAATCGCGCGAAGGTGACAACTACGAGATTGGCCTGAAGAGTGAGTTTCTGGAAGGGCGGGTCAACACCGCCGTCGCCCTCTATGAAATCAAGCAGGACAACCTGGGCGTGGCCACCGGCGAGACTGTCGAAGGTACCGTTCGTGAGTCGGCGTACCGCGCGGTGTCCGGCGCCAAGACCCGCGGCATCGACATGGAAATCTACGGCGAAGTCATGCCCGACTGGAACGTCAGCGCCAGCTACAGCCACAGCCTGACCAAGGACTCGGACCGCGAGCGCATCATGACCGAGGCGCCGGCCAACCTGGTCAAGCTCTGGACCACCTACCGCCTGCCCGGCGAGCTCAACCAGCTGACCGTGGGTGGCGGCATGAACTGGCAGAGCGGCTTGAGCCTGACCACCAGCCAGGGCAAGGCGACCCAGCAGCAGTACGCCGTGTTCGACCTGATGGCGCGCTACGACATCACCAAGGAGCTGAGCGCTACCGTCAACGTGAACAATGTGTTCGACAAAAAGTACTTCAGCGCATTGGACCCCACGTTCTCCACCGGTTATTACGGTGAGCCGCGCAACGTGATGTTCACGACCCGGTATAGCTTCTAAACCCCCTGCCCGTAACGTCAAGCCGGCTCGGCAACTGAGCCGGCTTGCCTGCAATGTGCTGCAAGGCGGCCGCGCTCGAACGCTACCCATCCTGTAGCCATCCGCAACGCCTACCTAGGCTCCGTGTGAAAAGTCTTGAGACGAAGGTCAGGCAAGGCGAAAACACCCGAGGAACGGTCGTCTCGCTCGACTTTACGAGCTGTAAATGAGCATTCCGACCGGACTGGCGATCCAGGCTGTTTTCAACGCAGCATTACCGAGTATCAAGGCTTTTCTCACAGAGCCTATTAAACGATCAGATAAAGCACACACCTACTATCCAAGTTGGTCGCAATAGATAGGGCTGGATGTGTGTACGCTCTCTTCTGGTAACGGCACGCCAGGGTTATTACGCTCATCGCCTGCCCGCCGCTGTTGCACAAGAGCTGCGCAGCCCGAAACGTGTACGTCATCCAAATGCAAAGTCAGCTGAGAAATCGTCAGGTACCAGCGCTGTGGTAACGGCAGATCAATCTGCTGTTGATGGCCAAATCGACGAAAAAACACAACGCTCACCTCACCCCCCAACCGCGTTCAGCCACCCCCCCACATCCCGATAAATCCCCCCCACCTGCCCCACCAACCCCGACATCCGCAAAAAGTCATGGCTAAGCCCCTGTGCCCGTACAAACGTCACCGGCGTCCCGCTCGCCTGCAACCGGTCGCGATAGGCCAGGCCTTCGTCATGCAACGGGTCATATTCCGCCACCCACAGATAAGCCGGCGCCAGAGGCGTTTCCACTTGGGCCAGCAGCGGTGAAGCGCGCCAGTCCAGGCGTTGTTCGGGCAGCGGTGCGTAGTGCTGGTAGAACCACTCCAGCGTCTTGGTCTCCAGCAAATAGCCTTCGGCATGCTGGCGGTGGGATTCGCGCAGGCACGACAAGTCGGTGACCGGGTAGAACAGCAGCTGCGCCAGCGGCTTGATCGCCAACGTTTCAGGGGCCTTGACCGCGGTGATGGCCAGGACGGTCGCAAGGCTTGCGCCGACGCTGTCGCCGGCAAACACCACCCGGCGGTTGTCCAGCCCAAGCGCAAGGGCATGCTCGGCCAGCCAGTTGGCGGCATCGAGCGCATCGTTCACTGGAACGGGGAAACGGTGCTCCGGCGCCAGTCGGTAATCCGGGGCGAGCACTGCGAAGTCGCCCATGCTCGCCAGGCGCCGGCACACCGAATCGTGTGAATCGAGGCTGCCGACCACATAGCCGCCGCCGTGCAGGTAGAGGATCACCGGTTGCGGTGCAGCTGCCGGCTGCCCGTTGCGGTAGAGCCGTGCAGGCAGCTGGGCGCCGTCGCGGGTGGGGATGCTCAGTTCGCTGACACTCAGGTCACCGGGCGGGCTGGGGTCGAGCACTTGCGAGCTGGCGGCGAATTCGGCGCGGGCCTGGGCCACCTCCATCGCGTGCATGGGCTGGCTCTTGCCGGTCAGCCTGCCGAATTCGACCAGTTCCAGAAACGCGGCCAGGTCAGGGTGCAATGCCATGTTCAATCCTTACTTGAAAGTCAGTGACAGGGCGCGTCATGCGCGCCCTTGGGTTTCGGTGGTCGCATCCAGGCACTGGCACACCTCGCGCAACACCTGGGGCTGCTTGAGGATGTCGAAGTGCGACGCCTGGATGAGCGTTGCCTCGTCATGGCTGAACCGCCGTTGATAGGCGTGGGCCGGTGCGCCGTACCCCTCCTGTGCCCACCAGAAGCTGGCCGGGCACTCGATGGCGGGCAGCGGCGCCAGGCGTCGCGACAGTGCCTTGAGGCGCAGCGCCACCGTAAAGGCATGCACCAGTTCCTCGGCAGCGAAGCGCGGTGAATCACCGTGGCCCTGCACGTGGGCCTGCACCTGCGCTACCAGGGCTTCTAGGGCCTGGTGGGAGCCGTCGAGAGTCAGGTCGAACGTCGGCAGGCTTTCGGGCGGCTGGTCCAGGATGATCGACAGGAAGTTGCGCAGCTCTTCGGTCAGGTCGTCCTCCGGGCCGTGGTCACCGGGCACGAAGCTGTCCACCAGCCCAACGAAGTGCACGCAGTGGCCCTGCCCTTCCAGCACACGGGCGACCAGCAGCGCCAGCGGCCCGCCCAGCGACCAGCCCAGCAAGTGGTACGGCCCTTGTGGTTGCTGTTCGCGGATGAACCCTGCGTAGTCCTGGGCCATGGCTTCCAGCGAGCTGTCCTGCCAGTGCTTGTCCAGCAGCATGCGGCACTGCACGCCGATGACCTGGCGCACTCCGTCCAGTCGCCGCGCCAAGGGCTCGTAGTCGAACACGGTGCCGAACCCTGCGTGCAGGCAGAACAGGGGCTCGCAATGCGCGACCGGGCCGTTGAGCGGCAGCAGCGGTGATGGCACTGCCACGGCGTCATCCACATAACCGGACAACTCGGCGATGGTGGGTTTGCTCATCATGTCACGCAGCTTCAGCTCAACGCCCAGCGCCGGTTGATTGCGCACCTTGGACAACACCTTCAGGGTGCGCAAGGAATCGCCGCCCAGCTCGAAGAAGTTGTCCGTCACCCCGACCTGCTCCAGCTCCAGCACCTCTTGCCAGATCGCGACAAGGCCCGCTTCGAGGGCGTTGCGCGGTGCCACGTACTCGCGGCCCTTGAAGGACGGGTCTGGCAGCGCCTTGCGGTCGACCTTGCCGTTGGGGCTCAGCGGCAGGTGTTCCAGCACCAGGATCTGGCTGGGCACCATGTAGTCGGGCAAGCCCTGTTGCAACGCCATGCGCAGCGCCTCGCCTTGCAGCGCCGGGCTGCTGGTGGCCACGTAGCCGATCAGTTGCTTGCCGCCTTCGGTGTCACGGGCCACGACGACCGCATCGCGCACCTGGGGTTGGCTGCGCAAACGGGCCTCGATTTCGCCCAGCTCGATGCGAAAGCCCCGGATCTTCACCTGATGATCCAGCCGGCCAAGGAAGTCGATCACCCCGTCTGCGCGGCGGCGCACCAGGTCGCCGGTGCGGTACAGGCGCGCGCCACGGCCACTGGGGTCGGCGACGAAACGCTCGGCGGTCAGGCCTGGCCGCGCATGGTAGCCCCGCGCAAGCCCCTCCCCGCCAATGTACAACTCACCCGGTACGCCATCGGGCAATGGGTTCAGGCCGGCATCGAGAATGTGCAGGGTACGCTCGCCCACCCGTGTGCCAATCGGCGCATAGGCCGCCTCGCAGCGCCGGTCGGTATCGACCACCCACAGCAACGGCGTGACCACGGTTTCGGTAGGGCCGTAGCCATTGGTCAGCAGCCTTGGGCGCAGGGTGCGCTTGACCAACTCGAAATTGGCATCGGCCACGGCGTCGCCGCCAAAGCAGTAGATCTGCACCGGTGGCGGGTTGTCGAAGGCCTGGCCGTATTCGGCCAACTGTTGCAGGTACGCAGGCGGGAAACAGGCGATGGTGATGGCCTGCTCATGCAGCACCTGCCAGGTTTCCTCGGGCGTCCACAGACGGTTGTCGCGCACCACCAGCTGACCACCGGCCGCCAGGGTGGACAGCCAGCGCTCCTGGGCGCCATCGAAGGCGAACGACATGAACAGCAATTCGCGGGTCGCCTCACTCATCCCATAGCGCTCGATGATGGCCTGGCAGTGCATGGCCAGCGGCCCGCGGGCAACCGCAACGCCTTTGGGCTTGCCAAGCGAGCCGGAGGTGTAGATCAGGTACGCCAGGTTGTCCTCGTCGATCGCGACCGCCGGCAAGGCGACCTGCGCCTGCACCGGCGCAAGCGATTCGAGCAGCAGGGTGTCGACCCCTTCGGCGCTTGGCAAACGTTCACTGACGCTAGCCTGGCTGATGAGCAGTCGCATGGCCGAGTCCTCGATGATCCACTGCACCCGCTCGCGTGGGTAGTCGATATCGACAGGCACATAGGCAGCGCCGGTCTTGAGCACCGCATAGAAGGCCACGATCATGTCCACCGAGCGCTCCAGCGCCACCCCGACACGCACCTCCGGGGCAGCACCGGCCTCGATCAGGGCCACGGCCAGGCGGTTGGCGCGCGCCTCAAGTTCGGCATACGTCAGGGACCGCCCGGCGCAGCTGACCGCCACCTGCTGACCACGGGCCTGCACATGCCCGGCAATGCGCTGCAGCAGCGGCGTGCGGGTCGGGTTGGCGACCAGCCGGTTGGCCTGGGCTTGCTGGCGTTCAGCGTCGGCATCGAGCATGGGCAGGCTGCCGATGGCGGCCAGTGGGTCGTCCAGCAGCGCTTGAAGCAAGCGCCCGAAGCTGCGCCGGATGCCCTGGCAGGCGGCGGGGCTGAAGCGGCTGCGCCAGTAAAGGAACTCGATGCTCAAGGTGTCATCCAGGTGCACGGCAAGGTCCATGGCATAGTTGGTCACGTCGCGACCTTCGCTGGCGCCGAAGTGCAAGCCGTCTTCACCGGCGTCTTGCAGGCGCTCGTCCAGGGGATAGTTCTCGAACACCACGATGCTGTCGAACAGCGCCTGCCCGCTTTGCCCGGACCAACGCTGCACATCGGCCAGAGAGACGTGCTCGTAGTCACGCACCTGCACGTTGTAGTCCTGCAGGGCCTGCAACCACTGGCCCACCGGCTGTTCGGGCGCAGGTGCCTGGATGATCGGCAGCGTGTTGATGAACAGGCCCAGCATGTCTCCAGCACCCGGCAGGTTTGCCGGACGACCGGCAACGGTTGCGCCGAAGCACACGCGCGATTGCCCGGTGTAGCGTTGCAGCAGCAGCAACCACGCCGCCTGGATCAGCGTGTTGGGCGTGACCCGCAGGCGCTGGGCCTGGTCACGCAGTTGCCGGGTTTGCGCGGCGTCCCAGTTCAGGTACAGGGCGTCGTAGCCGTCGGCCTCGGCGACGGGCGCTGGATGCAACCCGGTGGCCAGCAGGGTGGGCCCTTCCAGCCCGGCCAGCTTGTCTTTCCAGAAGAGCTCCATCTGCGCCTGGGGCTGGGCGGCCAGCCAGCCAATGTAGTCGCGGTAGCTGCCGCGCTTGCCGGGCAGTGCTTGCACACCGTACACGGCGAACACCTCGCCCAGCAGGCGTGAGTGGCTCCAGCCGTCCATGAGGATGTGGTGGCTGCTCCAGATCAGTTGCTGGCGCTGCTCGTCCAGGCGCACCAGGGTCAGGCCCATCAAGGGCGGGTGCAGCAGGTCGAAGCCGCGGGCGTAGTCCTGCTCGGCCAGGCGTTGCAGGTCGGCGACGCTGACCGGGCGATCCCGCCAATCGAGCTCGCGCACACGCAGTTCGGCGCGCTTGGCCACCCATTGCAACGGCTCGCTGAGGTGGCTTTCGGTCCAGAACCCAGTGCGCAGGATTTCATGGCGATCGACCATGTGCTGCCAGGCCGCAATGAAGCGCGCGTTGTCCAGCCCTTGTACCTGCACACTGGTTTGGCTGACGTACAGCCCCTGTTGGGCGGCTTCGAGGGTATGGAACAGGATGCCCTGCTGCATCGGCGACAACGGGTACAGGTCTTCGACAGCCCCGGCCGGCACCGGCAAGCGGTCCAGCTGCGTCTGGTTAAGCCCTGCGAGCGGGAAGTCGGACGGGGTCAGGCAGGGGTGTTCCAAGGCCAGGCAGTGTTCAACGACCGCACGTAGCTCGCCCACATAGGCATGGGCCAGTTCCTCGATGGTGCCCGCGGCGAACCGCTGGCGGCTGAAGGTGAAGTCCAGCTTCAGGGCGCCCTCGAACACTTGCCCGTTGATGGTCAAGGCATTGCCCAGCGGCGCCTGATCACTGACCTGGCGCCCACCGCTCTGCGCAGCCGGGGCGAACAGCGCGTCGTCCTCACGTGCGGCGCTGCCGTCGAACTGGCCCAGGTAGTTGAAGGTGATGCGTGGCTGCGCCAGGGTGGCCAATGCCTGGCGGGTGGCCGCATCGCCCAGATAACGCAGCACTCCAAAGCCAAGGCCCTTGTCCGGGATGGCACGCAGGTGCTCCTTGACCTGCTTGATGGTGTCCCCCACTGGCCCCGCCACCGGCAATTTCACTGGGAACAGACTGGTGAACCAGCCCACGGTACGAGTGAGGTCGACGTCATCGAACAGCATCTCGCGGCCGTGGCCTTCCAACTCGATCAATGCCGCCTGCTCGCCCGTCCATTGGCAGATCACCCGCGCCAGGGCGGTCAACAGCAGGTCATTGACTTGGGTGCGGTAAGCGGCCGGGGCCTGCTGAAGCAGTTGTCGGGTCAGCGCTGGATCCAGTTCAACCTGCACGGTGTGGGCGTCGCCCACCTGCTGGCTGCCTTGGGCATCTTCGCCAGGCAACGTCTGGGCAAAGCCCTGCAGTTGAGCCTGCCAGTAGGCCAGTTGCTGGCATAGGGTTTCGCTTCGGGCGTGGGCTTGCAGGCGTTCGGCCCAGGCCTTGTAGGCGCTGGTCTTGGCCGGCAGGCTGAGCGGCTGCCCGGTCAGGCACTGCTGGTAAGCCTGTTGCAGGTCCTCGAACAGAATGCGCCACGACACGCCATCGACCACCAGGTGATGGATCGCCAGCAGCAAGCGCTGACTGCCATCGGCCAGGGTGGCCAACACCGCGCGCAGCAGCGGGCCCTGGGCCAGGTCCAGGCTACGCTGGGCATCGTCGCACAGGGCGGTGAGCGCCTGGGCATCGGTCACCTCGCGTTGCCACAGCAGCGCCTGGGCACTGTCGCCGTGGCAGGCCTGCCAACCCTGCTCGCCTTCACTGAAGCGCAGGCGCAGGGCATCGTGGTGCTGCACCAACGCCTGCAACGCCTGCTCCAGCGCAGCCCCTTGAAGCGGCGCGCTCGGCACCAGCAACACCGACTGGTTCCAGTGGTGACGCTGGGCAATGGCCTCACTGAAGAAGCTGTGCTGCACAGGGAGCAACGGCGTGCTGCCGGTGACCGCACCCTGGTCGATCTGCAAGGCTGCGTCTGCCGTGCCAACGACCTGGGCCAAGGCCCGGAGGGTCTGGTGCTGGAACAACGCTTTCGGGGTCAGGTGCAGCCCCAGTTGCCGCGCTCGGCTGACCACCTGGATGGAGATGATCGAGTCACCGCCCAGCTCGAAGAAGTTATCGTCCACCCCGACCCGCTCAAGCTTCAGCACGTCTTGCCAGACTGCGGCCAACTGCTGTTCGAGCGCTGTCTGCGGGGCGGCGAAGGCATGGCTGCTAGCGGCCTCGGGTAGCGGCAGCGCCTTGCGGTCGATCTTGCCGCTTGGGCTCAATGGCAGGCTGTCGAGCACCACCAGGTGCGCCGGCACCATGTAGTCCGGCAGGCTCGCTTTCAGGGCATCGCGCAGCGTGACCGCAGCCACCTGCGTGACCACGTAGCCCACCAGTTGCGGCCCATTGGGGCCAGGCTGCGCCATGACCAGCGCCTCGCTGACACCGGCCTGCGCCAGCAGGCAGGTCTCGATCTCGCCCAGCTCGATACGGAAGCCACGGATCTTCACCTGATGGTCCACCCGGCCGACGTATTCGATCACGCCATCGGTACGGTAGCGCGCCAGGTCGCCCGTGCGGTACAAGCGCCCGCCGTTGCCGCCGAACGGGTCGGGCAGGAAGCGCTCGGCGGTCAGCGCACTGCGGCCGAAATAGCCGCGCGCCAGCAACTGGCCACCGATCACCAGCTCACCCACGACACCGGTCGGCACCGGCTGCCCGGCATCGTCCAACAGGTAGATGTCCCGCCCTGGCAAGGCCGTGCCGATCGGCAAGGTGTGGGGCACGGGTTGTTCGCCCAGCACGTACGGGGTGCAGTCGAGCGTGGTGGAGGTGACCGTGGTTTCGGTCGGGCCGTAGGTGTTGAGCAGGCGCACATGGCCCAGCCCGGCCTTGTGCCAGGCGGCCATGCCTTCAGGCGGCATGGCTTCGCCGCCCGCATGAATCTGGCGCAGTTGCCCGTAGTCGCGTGGCCCTACGCTGGCAAACTGGGTGGCCAGCAGGTTCCAGTACGCGGTTGGCAGGTCGGCCACGCTGATGCCGTGGGCCAGCACCCGCTGGTAGAACGTCTCGCTGTCCCAGATTTCGTTGCCCCGCAGCATCACGGTGGCACCGCAGACCAGCGGGGCGTAAAGCTGCTCGACGAAGGCATCGAAGTTGAACGTGGCAAATTGCAGCACGCAGTCGGATGCGTGGATATCGGAATACCACTGGGCCACGAAGGCGTGGCGGGTCAAGGCACCATGGCTGATGGCTACGCCCTTCGGCCGGCCGGTCGAGCCGGAGGTGAAGATCACGTAGGCCAGGTTGTCGGCGTGCACGCGGTTGAGCGGGTCGCTGTCGGCGCCGCTGCTGTCCTCAGGCGTATCCAGCAGCAGGCACTGCACCTGCGTGTCCAGCGCCAGCGCTTGGCGCAAGTGCGACTGGGTCAACAGCAGCGCGATGCGGCTGTCCTCGACCATCTGCTGCAAGCGCTCGCGGGGGAATTTTGGGTCGAGCGGTACATAGCCGCCGCCTGCCTTGAGCACGGCCAGCAAGGCGATGACCATCGGCGCATCGCGCTCGACGGCGATGCCGACCAGCACGTCCGGGCCCACGCCTTGGGCAATCAGGCGGTGGGCCAGGCGGTTGGCCGCCGCGTTGAGCTGGGCGTAGGTCAGCTCGGTGGTTTCAGTGATCAGCGCAATGTGGTTCGGAACACGCCGGGCCTGCTGCGCGAACAGCTCATGGGCAGGGGCCAGGCTTGGGTACTCACCGGCGGCTATGCCCCAATCCTGCACCGGGGCGTGCTGGCGCCCGTCGTCCAGCAGGGTCAGATCGCCCAGGCAAAGCCCGTCGGGCCCCTCGACCATCTGCAGGAGCAAGTGGGCCAGGTTGTCACTGATGCCCGCGATACCCGGCGCATCGAATGCCTCGCCCGCATAGGTGAAGTGCAGCAGCACGGTGGACCCGGCGTTTACGCTGACGGTCAGCGGGTAGTTGCTCTGCTCATGGTTGTCGATGCGGCCAAAGCGCAGGTCCACGGGCGCTGCTTGCAGCGCCTCGGAAACCGGATAGTTCTCGAACACAAGGATGTTGTCGAACAGCGCTTCACCGCCCTGCCCGGCCCAGCGCTGGATATCGAAGAGCGGGGTGTGCTCCTGCTCGCGCAGCGCCAGGTTCAGTTGCACAAGCGCATGCAGCCACGCCTGCAGCGGCTGATCTACCTGGGGGCTGGCCACTACCGGCAAGGTGTTGATGAACAGGCCGATCTGCTGCTCCACGCCGCTGATCGCCGCCGGGCGCCCGGCCACGGTGGCCCCGAACACGACGCCGTCGTGCCCGGTGTAGCGTTGCAGCAGCAACAGCCAGGCCGCCTGGATGACGGTGTTGAGGGTGACCTTGTGGCGCCGCGCAAAGGCGTTCAGACGCTGGGTGTGATGTTCGTCCAGCCGGTGGAAGTGATCGTGTTGACCTGAGCTGCGCGTTGCCGGCTTCAAGGCTTGTGCCAGCAGGGTCGGTGCCGGCAGGCAGGTCAGTTGATCGCGCCAGAACGCCTCGCTGGCCTGACGGTCCTGACGCAGCAACCAGCCGATGTAGTCGCGGTACTGCGTAGGCCCATGGGCCACCGGATGGCCGGCATAGCGCTGGAGCACTTCGCCCAGCAGCTGCGAGGTGCTCCAGCCGTCCATCAGGATATGGTGGCTGGTGTAGATCAGGTGATAGTCCTGCACGTCGGTCTGTGCAAGTACCAGCCTGAGCAACGGCGCGGTGTGAAGCTCGAAGCCTCGTTGCAGTTCGCTTTGCGCCAGGGCATCAAGGGTTGCTTGCGCAGAGGGGTCGTCGCGCAGGTCCAGCAGGCGGAACGGCAGCTCGACCCGGCTCAAGACCACCTGCACGGCTTGCTCGAACTGCCAGTTGAACCCGGTGCGCAGGATGGCGTGGGCGTCGAGGGTGGCCTGCCAGGCGCTGCGCAAACGCTGCGGGTCGAGCCCGCCGATGTCCAGACGCATCTGGTTCAGGTAATCGCCACTTCCCTGTTCGTAGAGGCTGTGGAACAACATGCCCTGCTGCATCGGAGACAGCGGGTAGATGTCCGCAAGGTTGGCCGCAGGCACCGCAAGCTGGTCCAGCTGCGCCTGGTCCAGACCGGCCAGGGGGAAGTCGGAGGGCGTCACGCCGCCCGCGTCAGGCGCCAGGCAGTGTTCGATCAGCGCCTGCAATTGTGCGCCGTAGGCATCGGCCAAGGCCTCGATGGCCTGCACTTCGAACTGCTCGGCGCTGAACGTCCAGTCCAGGCTCAGGCAACCGTCGTACACGCGGCCGTTGAGCACCAGCCAATTGTCCAATGGGGCGTCCGGGCTCTGCTCACGGCCGCGCTTTTCGGTAGCCGGGATGAACAAGGCGTCATCGTCGTCGGCAAAACTGCCGTCGAACTGGCCCAGGTAGTTGAAGGTGATACGCGGCGTCGCCAGGGCCGCCAGGGCCTCGCGTGTGGCAGCGTCCCCCAGGTAGCGCAGCACACCATAGCCGATACCCTTGTCAGGGATGCCACGCAGGTGTTCCTTGACCTGGCGAAGCGTATCGCCAAGGTCGGTCGACACGGGCAACTTCACCGGGAACAGGCTGGTGAACCAGCCCACGGTACGGGTGAGGTCGACGTCGTCGAACAGCTCCTCGCGGCCATGGCCTTCCAACTGGATCAGCGCGGCCTGTTCGCCCGTCCACTGGCAGATCACTCGGGCCAAGGCGGTCAGCAGCAAGTCGTTGACCTGGGTGCGGTACGCCGCAGGCGCCTGCTGCAACAGGCGACGGGTTTGCTGGGTGTCCAGGCGGGTCTGCACAGTCTGGGCGTGGTGCCCCTGCATGCCCGCATCGGCCTTGGCGCCCGGCAGGTCTGTGCGTTGACCACGCAGTTGCGCCAGCCAGTAGTCCTTCTGGCCCAGCAGCGCCGGGTCGTGGGCATGCGCCTCAAGCTTATGCGCCCAGGCCTGGTAGGCCGTGGTCTTGCTCGGCAGCTTGGCGGGCTGCCCGGCCAGGCATTGCGCGTAGGCCTGCTGCAGGTCCTCGAAGAGGATGCGCCACGACACGCCATCGACCACCAGGTGATGGATCACCAGCAGCAAGCGCTGGCTGCCGTCGGCCAGGGTGGCCAGCACGGCCCGCAGCAGCGGGCCCTGGGCCAGGTCCAGGCTGCGCTGGGCATCGTCGCACAGGGCGGTGAGTGCCTGGGCATCGGTCACCTCGCGTTGCCACAGCAGCGCCGTCACGGGCTCGCCATGTTCGGCCTGCCAGCCTTGCTCACCCTCGCTGAAGGTAAGGCGCAGCGCATCGTGATGCTGCACAAGGGCCTGCAATGCCTGCTCCAGTGCAACGCCCTCAAGCGCGGTGCGCGGCACCAGCAGCACCGACTGGTTCCAGTGGTGACGCTGGGCAATGGCCTCGCTGAAGAAGCTGTGCTGCACCGGCAGCAGGGGCATGCCGCCGAGGACGGCACCCTGGTCGATCTGCACGGCGCTGTCGCCAGTGCGCACGACCTTGGCCAGGGCGCGCAGGGTCTGGTGCTGGAACAGCTCCTTGGGCGTGAAGTGCAGCCCCTGCTGACGGGCTCGGCTGACCACCTGGATGGAGATGATCGAGTCACCGCCCAGCTCGAAGAAGTTGTCGTCCACCCCCACCCGCTCAAGCTTCAGCACGTCTTGCCAGATACGCGCCAGTTGCTGTTCGAGCGGGCGCTGGGGGGCGATAAATGCCTGGTTACTGGAGGCCTCGGGCAGCGGCAGCGCCTTGCGGTCGATCTTGCCGCTCGGGCTCAGCGGCATGTGGTCGAGCAGCATGAGATGGGCGGGGACCATGTAGTCCGGCAGGCTCGCCTTGAGCGCTTCGCGCAGCGTCTGCACGTTTGCATCTGCAACCAGGTAAGCGACCAGTTGCGGCCCGTTCGGGCCAGGCTGCGCCATGACCAGCGCCTCGCTGACACCGGCCCGCGCCAGCAGGCAAGTCTCGATCTCGCCCAGCTCGATACGGAAGCCTCGGATCTTCACCTGATGGTCCACCCGGCCGACGTATTCGATCACGCCATCGGCACGGTAGCGCGCCAGGTCGCCCGTGCGGTACAAGCGCCCGCCGTTGCCGCCGAACGGGTCGGGCAGGAAGCGCTCGGCGGTCAGCGCACTGCGGCCGAAATAGCCGCGCGCCAGCAACTGGCCGCCGATCACCAGCTCACCCACGACACCGGTCGGCACCGGCTGCCCGGCGTCGTCCAGCAGGTAGATGTCCCGCCCTGGCAAAGCCGTGCCGATCGGCAAGGTATGAGGCACGGGTTGTTCGCCCAGCACGTACGGGGTGCAGTCGAGTGTCGTGGAAGTGACCGTGGTTTCGGTCGGGCCGTAGGTGTTGAGCAGGCGCACATGGCCCAGCCCGGCCTTGTGCCAGGCGTCCATGCCTTCAGGCGGCATGGCTTCGCCGCCCGCATGAATCTGGCGCAGCTGCCCGTAGTCGCGTGGCCCCACGCCGGCAAACTGGGTGGCCAGCAGGTTCCAGTACGCGGTCGGCAGGTCGGCCACGCTGATGCCGTGGGCCAGCACCCGCTGGTAGAACGTCTCGCTGTCCCAGATTTCGTTGCCCCGCAGCATCACGGTGGCACCACAGACCAGCGGGGCGTAAAGCTGCTCGACGAAGGCGTCGAAGTTGAACGTGGCAAATTGCAGTACGCAGTCGGATGCGTGGATATCGGAATACCACTGGGCCACTAAGGCGTGGCGGGTCAAGGCACCATGGCTGATGGCTACGCCCTTCGGCCGGCCGGTCGAGCCGGAGGTGAAGATCACATAGGCCAGGTTGTCGCCGTGCACGCGGTTGAGCGGGTCGCTGTCGGCGCCGCTGCCGTCCTCAGGCGTATCCAGCAGCAGGCACTGCACCTGCGTGTCCAGCGCCAGCGCTTGGCGCAAGTGCGACTGGGTCAACAGCAGCGCGATGCGGCTGTCCTCGACCATCTGCTGCAAGCGCTCGCGGGGGAATTTCGGATCGAGCGGCACGTAGCCGCCGCCTGCCTTGAGCACGGCCAGCAGGGCGATGACCATCGGCGCGTCGCGCTCGACGGCGATGCCGACCAGCACGTCCGGGCCCACGCCCTGGGCGATCAGGCGGTGGGCCAGGCGGTTGGCCGCCGCGTTGAGCTGGGCGTAGGTCAGCTCGGTGGTTTCAGTGATCAGCGCAATGTGGTTCGGAACACGCCGGGCCTGCCGTTCGAACAGCACATGGGCAGGCGCCAGGCTTGGGTATTGACCGGCGGCCATGCCCCAGTCCTGCACCGGGGCGCGCTGGCGCCCCTCTTCGAACAGCTTCAGCTCACCCAGGCAGCGCTGGGGCGAGCCGTCCGCCATCTGCGCCAGCAGATGGGCCAGGTGGCCTGCAACCTGGGCCATGCGTTCGGCACTGAACTGCGCCGCGTCATAGCTGTAATGCAACAACAGGTCGGCCCCGGTGCTGACGCTCAGGGTCAGCGGGTAGTTGTTCTGCTCATGGCTGTGCACGTCACCAAAGTGCAGGTCACTGACGCCGCCTTGCTGCAGCGCCTCGGACACAGGGTAGTTTTCGAATACCAGCAGGGTATCGAACAATCCATCGCCGCCCTGCCCGGCCCAGCGCTGCACATCACTCAGCGCACTGTGTTCGTGGTCCCGAAGTGCCAGGTTGATGCCTTGTACGGTCTGTAACCAACCGGCCAGCGCCAGCTGCGGCTCGGGCCGCGCGACTACCGGCAGGGTATTGATGAACAGGCCGATCTGCTGCTCGATGCCCTGCAATTGCGTAGGCCGGCCCGCGACCGTGGCCCCGAATGCCACGCTGTCGTGGCCGGTGTAGCGCTGCAACAGCAACAGCCAGGCGGCCTGCACGAGCGTGTTGAGGGTGACTTTCTGCTGACGGGCAAAGCCGTGCAACTGTTCGGTCATCGCAGCGTCCAGGCGCCATTTGAATTCGCCTTGCCCGGTCTGGCCGGTGGCGGCGCACTTGAGCGCACGGCTCAGCCAGGTCGGCTCCTCAAGGGTGGCGAACTGTGCGCGCCAGAAGGCCTCGCTGGCCTGTTTGTTCTGGCGTTGCAACCAGCCGATGTAGTCACTGTAGCGCCCGTTCAGGCTCTGCAGCGCCTGGCCTGCGTAGTGCTGCAGCACCTCGCCGAGCAGCTGCGAATTGCTCCAGCCGTCGAGCAAAATGTGATGGCTGGTATAGATCAGCTGATAGCGATCATCCCCCGTGCGGGCCAGCGTCAAGCGCAGCAGTGGCGCCTGGGCCAGGTCGAAGCCTTGCTCGCGTTCGGCATCAGCCAGGCGCGTCAATGCAGCGTCAAGATCTTCATGGCCACGCAGGTCGATTTCACGGCACGGCAGCTGCACCTGCTTGCGCACCCACTGCAGCGGCTGGGCCAGCCCGCCTTGCCAGAGGAACCCGCTGCGCAATATGTCATGGCGCTGGACCACCGCCTGCCATGCCTCACGGAAACGCTCGGGCGCCAGCCCCTCGACGCTGACCGACAGCTGGTTGATGTAGTCCCCCCCTTGTTGCTCAAGCAAGCTGTGGAACAGCATGCCCTGCTGCATGGGCGAGAGCGGGTACAGGTCCTGGACGTCCGCCCAGGGCAGGCCAAGGGCGTCCAGCTGTGGCTGGTCGAGCATGGCCAGCGGGAAGTCCGAAGGCGTCACCCCGGCACTGCCCGGCAACAGGCAGTGGGCGACCAGCTGGTTCAGCTCGCGTGCGTAATCCTGCGCCAACCGCTCGATGTCGCTGCGCTCGAACATCGCTTCGCTGAAGGTCCAGCCCAGGCGCAACTGGCCTGCGTACACCTGGCCGTTGATGCTCAGCCAATTGCCGAGCGGGGCCTCGGCGCCCTGTTCGGCGCCGGCGTCCTCGCTGGCTGGCACGAACAGGGCACCCTGGTCGCTGGCAAAGCTGCCGTCGAACTGGCCCAGGTAGTTGAAGGTGATGCGCGGCTCGGCCAGGCCGTTGAGGGCTGCCTGTGACTGGGCGCTGCCCATGTAGCGCAACGCGCCGTAGCCGATACCCTTGTCGGGGATCGCGCGCAACTGCTGCTTGACGGTCTTGATCGCGTCGGTCAGGTCAGCGGCATCGTCCAGGCGTACCGGGAAGGCGCTGGTGAACCAGCCCACCGTGCGGGTCAGGTCGACCTCGTCGAACAGCGCTTCGCGGCCGTGCCCTTCGAGCTGGATCAGCGCCGAGGCCTGCCCGGTCCAGCGGCAGATCACCCGGGTCAGCGCGGTCAGCAGCAGGTCGTTGACCTGGGTGCGGTAGGCCGCCGGGGCATGTTGCAGCAATTGCCGGGTCAGCGTGTCGTCCAGGCGCGTGTGTACCGTACAGGCATGGCGTTTTTCCAGGCTGGCGTGAGGACGCGCGCCTGGCAGGTGGTCGGCGGCGCCTGCGACCTGCGCCTGCCAGTACGGCAGCTGCTCGGCCAGGGCCGGGGTTTGCGCCAGTGCCTGCAGGCGTTCTGCCCAGTGCTTGTAGGCCGTGGTCTTGGCCGGCAGCGACAGCGCCTGGCCTGCCAGGCACTGCGAGTAGGCCTGCTGCAGATCGTCGAACAGAATGCGCCAGGACACACCGTCCACGACCAGGTGATGAACCACCAGCAACAGCCGCTGACTGCCATCGTCCAACTCCGCCAGCACAGCTCGCAGCAGCGGCCCTTGGTGCAGGTCGAGGCTGCGCTGGGCCTGCTCGCACAACGCAGTCAGGGCCTGGCCGCGCTCGACCGTGGCGTGCCACAGCAAAGGCGCCTGCTCCTCGGCGCTCTGTTGCTGGGCCGGTGCCCGGTGCCAGGCGAGCCCGGCTTGGGCATCGAAGCGCAGGCGCAAGGCGTCATGGTGCAGCACCAGCGCCTGCAACGCCGCCTCCAGCGCACGTGGCTGCAACGCCTGCGTCGGTGCCAGCAGCACGGACTGGTTCCAGTGGTGCGCATCGGCAATGCCCTGGGCGAAGAACCAGCGCTGGATGGCCAGCAGCGGCAAGCTGCCACTGACCGGGCCCTGATCGATGCGGGCGACCTCGCCAAAACGGGCCACACCGGCCAGGGCCTGCACGGTCTGGTGCAGGAACAGGTCTTTGGGGCTGAGCACGATGCCGGCCTGACGGGCCCGGCTGACCATCTGGATCGAGATGATCGAATCGCCGCCCAGTTCGAAGAAATTGTCGGTCACCCCCACCTGAGGCACCTTCAGCACCGCCTGCCAGATCTGCACCAGCGCCTGCTCGAGCGGGCTGCTGGCAGCCACATGCTGGCCTTGCAGCTGGGTAAGGTCGACTGCGGGCAGGGCCTGGCGGTCGATCTTGCCGTTGGGGGTCAAGGGCATGCGTTCGAGCAACTGCACGTGCGTGGGCACCATGTAGTCGGGCAGGTCCACCTTCAAACAGCGCTTGATCGATTCGCGGCGCTCAGCCTGGGCCTGATGATCGGACGCCAATTGCGGCGCGTCATCGCTCACCACGTAGCCGACCAGTTGCTGGCCGCTCGGGCCGGCCTGGGCCACCACCACCGCTTCGCGCACGCCCGGCACCGCCAGCAGGCGCGCTTCCACCTCGCCCAGCTCGATACGAAAACCCCGCACCTTGACCTGGCGGTCGATGCGCCCGAGGTAGTCGATGATGCCGCTGCTGCGCAGGCTCACCCGATCACCGCTGCGGTACAGCCGGGCACCGTTGCCGAACGGGTCCGGTACGAACCTTTCGGCAGTGAGCGCCGGGCGCTTGAGGTAGCCACGGGCCAAGCCCTGCCCGCCCAGGTACAACTCCCCCGGGATGGCCAGGGGCAACAGGTTCAGGTCGGCATCGAGCACATACGCGCGCCGTTCGCCGACGCGATCGCCAATGGGCGCATAGGCCGCACCGCAGCTGTCCTGTTCGCCAGCTTTCCAGATCAGGGGGGTGACCACGGTTTCGGTAGGGCCGTAGCCATTGATGATATAGGTCGGGCGCAGTGCGCGCCGGGCCATGGCGTAGCTGGCCTCGGACACCGCATCGCCGCCGAAGCAGTACACCCGCATCGGCGGTGGGTTGCCATCGCGCTCGGCGTGCTCGGCCAGTTGCTGAAGGTAGACCGGTGGGAACGCAGCGACCGTCACCCCATGTGCATGCATGGCGGCATAGGTTTGCTCCGGCGTCCACAGCTGCGGGTCGCGGATGAGCAGCGAAGCCCCGTGGGTCAGGGGCGTGAGCCAGCGCTCGTGGGCACCGTCGAAGGCGAACGACATGAAGTGCAGTTCGCAGTCGGCCGGCGTCATTTCATAGCGCTCGCCAATGGCTCGGCAATGCATGGCGATGGGGCCATGGGCCACTGCCACCCCTTTGGGCAGGCCCGTGGAGCCCGAGGTGTAGATGACGTAGGCCAGGTTATCGGCCTGGGCGGCGTTCGCCGGCGCGTGGCAGGGTTGCGCGGCCAGGTCCATGTGGTCCAGGGCCAGGGTTGCCAAGCCATCCGGTACCGGCAGGCGCTGCAGGAGCGCGCTGTCGCTGAGCAGCAGGGCCATGCCGCTGTCCTGCATCAGGTAAGCCAGGCGCTCGCGGGGGTATTGCGGGTCGAGCGGCGTATAGGCACCGCCGGCCTTGAGTACCGCCAACAGGCTCACGACCATCTCAAGGCCACGCTCCAGGGCGATACCGACCAGCACTTCCGGCCCCACCCCTGCTGTGACCAGGGCATGGGCCAGGCGGTTGGCCTGCTGATCGAGCTGGGCAAAGCTCATGCGCTGCTCGCCAAACAGCAAGGCGGTGGCCTGCGGGGTTTGCGCAGCCCACTGGGCAATGCGCTCGTGCACCAGCGGGCCGTCGGCGTGGCGCAGGTCAGGGGCGTTTCGCACGGCGTGCAGGTGCTCATGCTCATCGACGGCCAGCATCGGCAGTGCAGCAACGCAGCGCGACGGATCGGCGACGAGGCCGCGCAGCAGGGTCAGCCAATGGCCCCCCAGGCGCTCGATGGTGGCGGCATCGAACAGGTCGCACGCATAGGTCAGCGACGCCCACAGGCCGTCTTCACCCTCGACGGTGTCCAGCGTGAGGTCGAACGAAGCGCTGTGGCTTTCCCAGAACAGCCCTTCGATGTCCAGGCCAGGCACCTGCTGGGCACGTGGGTCGCGGCCCTGGCGCTGATGGTTGTACATCACCTGGAACAACGGGTTGTGGCTCAGGCTGCGGTCTGGCTGCAAGGCTTCGACCAGTTGCTCGAACGGCAAGTCCTGATGCGCCTGAGCACCGAGTACCGTCTGCTTGACCTGTTGCAGCAACGCCGGGAAGGCCAAGGCCCCCTGCACATCGGCGCGCAGCACCTGGGTGTTGACGAAGAAACCCAGCAGGCGATCGGTCTCGACCCGGTTGCGGTTGGCGTTGGGCACCCCGACGCGAATATCGGTCTGGCCGGTGTAGCGGTGCAGCAGCACCTGGAACGACGCCAGCAACAGCATGAACAGCGTGACCTGTTGCTGCTGCGCGAGGGCTTGCAAGGCTTCGCTCAGCGCCTTGTCGATGGGCAAGTCGAAACGCGCGCCGCGCAGGCTTGGCTGGGCCGCGCGCGGACGGTCGGTGGGCAACTCGAGCACCGGTTGATGCGCGCCCAGTTGCTCACGCCAGTAGGCCAGTTGCTGCTCGCTGCCGCCGGCTTCCATCCAGCGACGCTGCCAGATGGCATAGTCGGCGTACTGAATGGGCAGCGCAGGCAGCTGGACCGCCCGCCCGTGGACCAAGCCCAGGTACAGCTGCATCAGCTCATCGACCATGACCTGCATCGACCAGCCATCGGAGACGATGTGGTGCTGCACCATCACCAGCACATGCTCATCGTCAGCCACCCTCAGCAGCCCCAGCCGTACCAGCGGGCCGTGCTCGAGGTCGAAGGGCCTGGCGATCTGCTGCTCGATCAACGCCTGCACTTGGGCGTGTTGATGCTCGGGTGCCAGGGTGGCCGGCAGCTGCAACGGCTCGATCGCGATCGGCAGTGAGCCATGCACGTGCTGGCGGGGCCGCTCGTCCTTCATCACGAAGGTGGTGCGCAGGGTCTCGTGGCGTGCCACCAGGGCATCGAACGCCTGCTGCAAGGCCTGGGTGTCGAGGTGACCGCGCAGGCGCAAGGCGGTAGGGATATGCGATGCGCTGCTGCCTGGCTCCAGTTGCCAAAGGAACCACTGGCGCTCCTGGGCGAAGGACAGCGGCAGGCTGTTTAACTGCTCGCGGATGACAGGAATTGGCAGGTTGCCGGGCGAGACCTTTTGTTCGGCCATCTTGGCCAGGTACTGGCGGCGCTTGTCCACGGGCAAGGCGATGAAACGCTGGGCAATGCGCAGGGCGCTGGCGTGATCCATTACACCGCCTCCATTTCGTCGAGCAGGCTTTCGAGCTGGTCGAGGGTGGCGGCATCCACCGCCCCGCCTTCGTGCTCCAGTTGGCGGGCCAGCTCGCCCAGGGTGGGGTATTGGAAAATCAATTGCGCAGTTGCCTTCATACCAAGCTCGAGTTGAATGCGTGAGACCAGGCTCACGACGAGAAGGGAGTGACCGCCCAGGTCGAAGAAGTGGTCGTTCAAGCCGACCTTGTCGAGCTGGAGCAGGTCCTGCCAGATCGCTGCCAGTTGGCACTCGACCGGGCGTTGCGGGGCTTCGTAGCCCTGTTGTGGTGGCGCTGCCTGGGGCAGTGGCAAGGCCTTGCGGTCCAGCTTGCCGTTGGGGCTGAGCGGCCACTGCTCCAGCAGCAGCCATTGGCCGGGGACCATGTAGCCGGGCAGGTTGGCCTTGAGGTGAGCCTTGAGGCGCTCGCGCAGCAGCGCCTGGCGAGTGGGCTCCAAGTCAGCACCGTCGACCAGCACGTAGCCGACCAGTTGCGCGCCGGCGGCGCCAGGCTGAGCCAGCACGACCGCTTCCCGGACTTCGGCCACCTCCAGCAAGCGCGCCTCGATTTCACCCAGCTCGATGCGCTGGCCACGGATCTTCACCTGGTGGTCCAGGCGGCCGAGGTACTCCAGCACGCCGTCGGCGCGGTAACGCACCAGGTCACCTGTGCGGTACAAGCGCTCGCCATTACCCAAAGGGCTTGCCACGAAGCGCTCGGCGGTCAGCGCCGGGCGGCGGTGATACCCACGGGCCAGGCCCACGCCACCCAGGTACAGCTCACCGGCCACCCCCGGCACCACCGGTTGCAGGGCCGCGTCCAGCACGTAGGTGTGCAGGTTGGCGATGGGGCGCCCGATGGGCACGCTGTCGCTGCCCTCCTCCACGCAGGTCCAGTGGGTAACGTCGATGGCGGCTTCGGTCGGGCCGTACAGGTTGTACAGGCCGGCCTTGGGCAGGCGTGCGAACACCTGGGTCTGGGCATCGAGCGCCAGCGCCTCGCCACTGCACAGGATGCGTCGCAGGCTGTGGCACCCGTCCAGGTCCGGCGATTGCAGAAACACCTGCAGCATCGACGGCACGAAGTGCAGCGTGCTGATGCCGTGCTGCTCGATCAGCGCCACCAGCTGCGCCGGGTCGCGGTGCGCGCCGGGCTCGGCCACCACCAGTTGGGCGCCGGTCATCAACGGCCAGAAGAACTCCCACACCGACACGTCGAAGCTGAATGGGGTCTTCTGCAACACCCGGTCAGCGGCGGTCAGTTCATAGGCCTGTTGCATCCAGTACAGGCGGTTGGCCAGGGCCACATGGCGGTTACCGGCGCCCTTGGGCTTGCCGGTGGAACCGGAGGTGTAGATCACGTAGGCCAGGTGCTCCGGCGCCAGGTCGACGTGCGGGTTCGGTACGTCGGCCGGGTCTGCCTGCGGGGCCAGCAGTTCGAGTGTCGCCAGCCCTTCAGGCACCGGCAGGCGCAGGCCTGGCGCATGCAGCAGCAAGGCTATGCGGCTGTCCTCGATCATGTAGGCCAGGCGCTCCTCTGGGTAGTCCGGGTCCAGCGGCAGGTAGGCACCCCCGGCCTTGAGGATGGCCAGCAGGCCGATGACCAGCTCCAGCGAACGCTCGGCGGCGATGCCTACCAGCACATCCGGGCCGACGCCACGCTCGATCAGCTGCAGGGCCAGGCCATTGGCGGCGTTGTTGAGTTGGCGATAAGTGAGTTGACGTGGGCCGAACACCACGGCGCTCGCCTCGGGGCTGCGCTGGGCCTGCTGCTCGATCAGGCGGTGGACACAGTATTCGTCGGGGTAACGCTGCGCGGTCTGGTTCCAGGTGCGCGCAGTGTCCAGCTGCCCTGCGTCCATGAGGGGCAGCTCGGCCACTCGCGCCTGGGGGCTGGCAAGCATGCCGCGCAGCAGGGTTTGCCAATGGCTGGCCATGCGCTCGAGGGTGCTGGTTTCGAACAGGTCGGTGGCGAAGGTCCAGGTCGCGCCCAGGCCGTCGGGTGTCTCGAAGGTGTCCAGGGCCAGGTCGAACTGGGCACTGTGATGTTCACCGCTCAGGGTCTGGACATCGAGCTGCGGTACCTTGAAGCCATCACCCAGCTGCTGGTCGAGCAGGTTGCGGTGGGTGAACATCACCTGGAACAGCGGGTTGTGGCTCAGGCTGCGTGCAGGCTGCAGGGCTTCGACCAGTTGCTCGAACGGCAGGTCCTGATGCTGCTGGGCGCCCAGCGCAGCCTGGCGCACTTGTTCCAACAGCGCCTCTACGGTCAGTTGCCCATCGAAGCGCGCACGCAGGACCTGGGTATTGACGAAGAAGCCGATCAGCCGCTCGGTCTCCAGGCGGTGGCGGTTGGCGACGGGCACGCCGACACGGATGTCGTCCTGGCCGCTGTAGCGCTGCAGCAGCGCCTGGAACGAGGCCAGCAGCAGCATGAACAGCGTGACGTTGTGCTGTTGCGCCAGCTGTTGCAGGCCCGTGGCCAGCTGCGTGTCCAAGGTCAGCCCCAGGCGGGCACCGCGGTAGCTCTGCACCGCAGGACGCGGGCGATCGGTGGGCAGCTCCAGTACCACCGGCTCATCGCCCAACTGCTCACGCCAGTACATCAGCTGACGCTCGCGTTCACCGGCTGCCAGCCAGTCGCGCTGCCAGTGGGCGTAATCCAGGTACTGGACGGGCAGCGGCGCAAGGTTGGGCTGCGCGCCGCTGGTCAGGCTGGCATAGCTCTGCATCCATTCATCGACCATCACCTGCATCGACCAGCCATCGGAAACGATGTGGTGCTGGACCAGGGTCAGCACATGGTCCTGCGCCCCCAGTTGCAGCACACCGATGCGCAGCAACGGCCCATTGATCAAGTCGAAGGGCTGGGCAGTCTGGGCTTGGAGGAAGGCCTGAATCGCTGCGCCCTCCTCTTCTTGGCCCGCAACGGAGTGCACCGGCACAGGCAAACGCCAGTGGGCGTGGATGACCGGACGAACCTGGGCCTGCTCCTGGATGAAGGTGGTGCGCAGGCTTTCGTGGCGCTGCACCAGCAGGTTAAAGCTGTCTTCCAGCGCCTGCAGGTCCAACTCGCCTCGCAAGCGCAGGGCCATGGGGATGTGATAGGCGCTGCTGTGCGGTTCCAGCTGCCAGAGGAACCACTGCCGCTCCTGGGCGAACGACAGCTGCAGTGGCTGGTTGCGGTCCACCGGGGCAATCGGCGCGACGCGGTGGCCTTGCAGGGCGCTCACGGCCTGGGTGAAGGCATGCAGGGTGCTGTGTTCGAACAGCAGCGCCAGTGGCACCTCCAGGTCCAGTACCTGGGCAACACGCGAAATCACCTGGGTGGCGAGCAGCGAATGCCCGCCCAGGTCGAAGAAGTGATCGGCCATGCCTACCTGGTCCAGGTGCAACACCTGGCGCCAGATGGCTGCAACGGTGCACTCGAGCTCAGTGCTCGGTGCCTGGAAGGCCTGCCGGGCTTGATCCAGATCAGGCGCAGGCAAGGCCTTGCGGTCCAGCTTGCCGTTGGGGCTCAAGGGCATTGCCGGCAGCCACACCAGGTGCGAAGGCACCATGTAGGCCGGCAAGGTCTCGGCCAGCCGGGCCTTGAGCTGGGCTTGCCATGCGGCAAGATCAGCAGGCGCGCACGCGTCGGCCACGTAGCCGACCAGGTGCTGGCCCTGGGCATCCTGGCGGGCCACGGCCACGGTTTCACTCGCGCCGGCCACCTCCAGCAGGCGCGCCTCGATTTCTCCCAGCTCGATGCGCTGGCCACGGATCTTCACCTGGTGGTCCAGGCGGCCGAGGTACTCCAGCACGCCGTTGGCGCGGTAACGCACCAGGTCACCCGTGCGGTACAAGCGCTCGCCATTACCCAAAGGGCTTGCCACGAAGCGCTCGGCGGTCAGCGCCGGGCGGCGGTGATACCCACGGGCCAGGCCTACGCCACCCAGGTACAGCTCACCGGCCACCCCCGGCACCACCGGTTGCAGGGCCGAGTCCAGCACGTAGGTGTGCAGGTTGGCGATGGGGCGCCCGATGGGCACGCTGTCGCTGCCCTCCTCCACGCAGGTCCAGTGGGTGACGTCGATGGCGGCTTCGGTTGGGCCGTACAGGTTGTACAGGCCGGCCTTGGGCAGGCGTGCAAGCACCTGGGCCTGGGCATCGAGCGCCAGCGCCTCGCCGCTGCACAGGATGCGTCGCAGGCTGTGGCACCCGTCCAGGTCCGGCGATTGCAGAAACACCTGCAGCATCGACGGCACGAAGTGCAGCGTGCTGATGCCGTGCTGCTCGATCAGCGCCACCAGCTGCGCCGGGTCGCGGTGCGCACCAGGCTCGGCCACCACCAGTTGGGCGCCGGTCATCAATGGCCAGAAGAACTCCCACACCGACACGTCGAAGCTGAATGGGGTCTTTTGCAGCACCCGGTCAGCAGCGGTCAGCTCATAGGCCTGCTGCATCCAGTACAGGCGGTTGGCCAGGGCCACATGGCGGTTACCGGCGCCCTTGGGCTTGCCGGTGGAGCCGGAGGTGTAGATCACGTAGGCCAGGTGCTCCGGCGCCAGGTCGACATGCGGGTTCGGTACGTGGGCCGGGTCTGCCTGCGGGGCCGGCAGTTCGAGTGTCGCCAGCCCTTCAGGCACCGGCAGGCGCAGGCCTGGCGCATGCAGCAGCAAGGCCATGCGGCTGTCCTCGATCATGTAGGCCAGGCGCTCCTCTGGGTAGTCCGGGTCCAGCGGCAGGTAGGCACCCCCGGCCTTGAGGATGGCCAGCAGGCCGATGACCAGCTCCAGCGAACGCTCGGCGGCGATGCCTACCAGCACGTCCGGGCCGACGCCACGCTCGATCAACTGCAGGGCTAGGCCATTGGCGGCGTTGTTGAGCTGGCGATAAGTGAGTTGACGTGCGCCGAATACCACGGCGGTGGCCTCAGGGCTGCGCTGGGCCTGCTGTTCGATCAGGCGGTGGACACAGTATTCGTCGGGATAACGCTGCGCGGTCTGGTTCCAGGTGCGCAGGCCGTGCTGTTCACTGGCAGCGAGCATCGGCAGCTCGCCTATGGCCTGTGCAGGGCAGGCAACCATGCCGCGCAGCAGGGTTTGCCAGTGGCCGGCCATACGCTCGATGGTGGCGGCTTCGAACAGGTCGGCGGCGTACACCAGGGCCAGGGAGATGCCCTGCGGCGTTTCCAGGGTCTCAAGGGACAACTCGAACTGCGCGCCGCCGCCGTCAAGCTGCAGTTCGCGGGCCTGCAAACCCGGCAGGCTGGTGCCAGTGGCAGTGGCGCCGACCGTGCTCAGGTGGTTGTACATCACTTGGAAAAGCGGGTTGTGATTCAGCGCGCGCTGGGGGTTGAGCACTTCCACCAGGCGGTCGAACGGCAGGTCCTGGTTGGCCTGGGCCGACAACGTCACCTCCTTGACCGTCTGCAGCCAATGGCCTGCCGACTGCTCAGGTTGCGGGCACAAGCGCATGACCAGGGTGTTGACGAAAAAGCCGACCACCGCCTCCAGCTCCTGGCTGTTGCGGTTGTTCACCGGCACCCCGATGCGCAAGTCCTGCTGGCCGCTGTAACGTTGCAACAGCAAGGCGAAGCTACCCAGGAACAGCTGGAACAAGGTGACGCCTTGGGCCTGGGCCAGCTCGCGTACCTGACGCTCCAGGTCCTGCGGCAGGCGCAGGTCAAGGCGCCCGCCACGGTCGCTGAGCTGCGCCGTGCGCGGGTGATCGGTCGGCAGCGACAGCACCACCGGTTCACCCCCAAGGCGTTCGACCCAATAAGCCTGCTGGCGCTGCATCTCGCCTTGGGCCAGCCACTGGCGCTGCCAGTGGGCGTAGTCGGCGTACTGCACCGCCAGCGGTTGCAGGGCGCACGTATGGCCGGCATTGAAGGCGCTGTAGAGCTCGACGAACTCGTGCACCAACAGGCTCATGGACCAGCCGTCGGAGGTGATGTGGTGCAGCGTCAGCACCAGCACCCATTCATCCATTGCGCGCTCGATCACCTTGACCCGCATCAGGGGCCCCTGGTGCAGGTCGAACAGGCGCGTGATTTCAGCGCGCACCGCAAGCTCCAGCTGGGGTTGGCTGGCATTGGGCAAGGCCGTCCATTGCAGGTCCACCGCCCCGGCCGGCTGCACCTGCTGATAAAGCTGGCCATCCTCCTGGAGGAACGTGGTGCGCAAGGCTTCGTGCCGTGCCAGCAAGGTGTCCATCGCCCGCTGCAAGGCCTGGCGATCAAGCTGGCCCTGCAGCCGCACGGCCAGCGGGGTGTGGTAGGCGGTGCTCTGGGGCTGCAGGGTCCAGTACAGCCATTGACGCTGCTGGGCGAATGACGCCGGCAGGCGCTCGCTGCGCGGCAGTGCCGCAATGGCCGTCTGTTCGCGGTAACGCTCGCAGTGCTCCAGCGCCTGGGCCAGCTCACCCAGGTTGGCCGTGTCGAACATGGCCCGCAGCGGCAGGTCGAGCCCCAGTTGGCGGCGCACCCGCGAGACGATCTGCACGGCCAGCAACGAGTGGCCCCCCAGGCTGAAGAAGTTGTCGCCAAGCCCTACTGCCGGCACCTTGAGCACCTGTTCCCAGATGCCCGCCAGGGCGTGTTCTCGCTCGGTCACAGGCGGCACGTGGGCAGCGGCGGCACGCGTCTGGGTGGGCTGAGGCAGCGCGCGGGTATCGAGCTTGCCGTTGGCGGTCAGGGGCATGACGGCCAGGGCTTGGTAGGTGCTGGGCAGCATGTAGTCAGGCAGACGCGCTTGCAGCCAGGCCTCCAGTTGCGCCTGCGCGTCAGTGCCCGCATAGACCACATAGGCCACCAGTTGCGCATGGGCCGCTTCGCCCACCAGCAGCACGGCCGCGTCGCGCACCTGGGGCGCCGCACGCAGGGCCATCAGCACTTCATCCAGGTCGATGCGGTAGCCGCGCAGCTTGACCTGGCGGTCGACACGACCAAGGAACGCCAGCTCGCCCGAGGGCAGACGACGCACCCGGTCGCCTGTGCGATACAGGCGCGCACCCGGTGCGCCGAAGGGATCGGGCACGAAGCGTTCGGCGGTCATGCCCGGGCGGTTCTGGTATCCACGGGCAAGGCCGGCGCCACCGATGTACAACTCGCCGTGGCTGCCCGGCGCCTGGCGTTGCAGGCCGGCATCGAGCACCTGGGTGCTGGTGTTGGGCAATGGCCGGCCCAGCACGATGGGGCTGTCTGCCGCGCTGAGGTTCTGGGTCAGCACGCCGACGGTGATTTCGGTCGGGCCGTAGTGGTTGATGATGTCGCAGCGGCCCAGGGCGCGCAGGCGTTCGATCAGTGCAGGCGAACAGGCCTCGCCACCGAGCACCAGGCAGCGGGCAGGCAGCACCTGTTGCGGTTGGTCAGCGCCCAGCAGCGCCTCCAGGTGCGATGGCACGATTTTCAGCACGTCGATGCCATGGCCCTGCATGTAGGCGCCGAAGCGCTGCGGGTCGAGGGCCACGTCCTGCTCGATGATGTGCAGCGAGCGCCCGGAGCACAATGCGCCGAACAGCACGGTATGCCCCAGGTCCGCCGCCAGGGTGGAGACCACCGCCATGCTGCTGGCGCCCTGCAGCGGCAGGGTCTGGAAAATACCTTGCAGGTAGTTGCCCAGGGCGGCGTGGCTGACGGCCACACCCTTGGCGGTGCCGGTGGAACCGGAGGTGTAGATGACGTAGGCCAGCTCGGCCGCGTCGATTGGCCGCTGTGGGCCCCGCGCACTGACTTCAGGGCGAGCGGGGTCGAGCAACAGGGTCGTCACCCCGGCGAGCTGCGGCAGGCTGGCTTGCAGCGCCTGCTGGGTCAGGAGCACGCCGACCCGGCTGTCCTCGATCATGTAGGCCAGCCGCTGGGCGGGGAATGCCGGGTCCAACGGTACATAGGCCGCCCCGGCTTTCCACACGGCCAGCAGGCCGATCACCATTTCCAACGAGCGCCCGGCGGCCAGGCCGACGCACACCTGAGCACCGACGCCCAGCTCGACCAGTTGCAGGGCCAGCGCGTTGGCGCGGGCATCCAACTCGGCGTAGCTCAGGCGTTGCCCAGCGAATGTCAGCGCCAGCGCATCGGGAACGCGCTGCACCTGGGCCTCGAACATCTCCAATGCCGACGGCGCTGCCGGTGCCTGCGGGCCCGTGGCCTGCTGGTGCAAAAGCGCCGTCTGATGGGAGTCGAGCAAAGGCAGTTGGTCCAGTGGCTGGTCGGCATCCTCGCTCATCGCTTGCAGCAGCTGCAGCCAGTGCCCGGCCATACGCGCGATGGTGGCCGGCTCGAACAGCTCGCTGGCGTAGGTCAGCGAGGCATGCAGGTGGCCACCGCGCTCGAAGGTGGTGAGGGTCAGGTCGAAGGGCGTGGGGCGGCTGCTCGCCTCCAGAGGGCGCAGCTCCAACCCCTCGCCCACCGTCATCACCTCGATATCGGCAACGTTCGGCAAGTGGTTGTACATCACCTGGAACAGCGGGTTATGGCTCAGGCTGCGGTCAAGGTCCAGGGCCTCGACCAACTGCTCGAAGGGCAGGTCCTGGTGCGCCTGGGCACCGGCGGCGGTCTGTTTCACGGCGCCCAGCAGGCTGGCGACCGACTGCTGGCCTTGCAGGGTGGTGCGCAGCACCTGGGTGTTGACGAACAGACCGATCAAGCCTTCGACCTCGGCCCGATTGCGGTTGGCCACGGGCACGCCGATGCGCAGATCGGTCTGGCCGGTATGGCGGTACAACAGCACATTGAATGCTGCCAGCAAAACCATGAACAAGGTCACGTTGTGCTGGCGCGCCAGGGCCCGCAGTTGTTCCGCCAGGGCGGGATCGATGACCAGCTCGTGACGCTGGCCGCGCTGGCTGGCCACCGCCGGGCGTGGAAAATCGGTGGCAAGCTCCAGCAACGGCTGCTCATCGCCCAACTGCTCGTGCCAGTAGTCCAACTGCCGCGCCTGCTCACCGGCCTCCAGCCACTTGCGTTGCCACAGGGCGTAGTCCATGTACTGGACAGGCAAGGCCGGCAGCGCGGGTTCAACGCCTGCGGCAAAAGCCTGGTAGGCCTGGACGAACTCGTCGATGAGCACGTTCATCGACCAGCCATCGGACACGATGTGGTGCAGGGTCAACAGCAGCACATGCTCCTGCGCCGCAAGCGTCAGCAAGCTCACGCGCATCAAGGGGCCCACGGCCAGATCGAAGGGTTGCAGCGCCTCTTGTTCGGCCAGCTCGCGCACACGGCGCGCCTGGGCATCGGCGTCCAATTCAACCAGGCTGTGCTTGGCAACGTGCACCGGGTGTTTGGCAGCCACCTGCCGGACCTGGCCGTCTGCGCCTTCGGCAAACACCGTGCGCAGGCTCTGGTGGCGCTCTACCAGGCAAGCAAAGGCCTGCTCCAGCGCCGCCACGTTCAAAGGCCCGCTCAAGCGCACGGCGCTGGGCAGGTTGTAGGCACCGCTGCGCGGGTCCAGCTGCCAGAGGAACCACATGCGCTGCTGAGCATACGACAGTGCATCGCGGTCCGGGACCTGCACGTCGGCGGCGATGGGGAATTGGGAAAAGTCGATGCCTTCGGCGCGCAGGCCATCCAGAAACAGATGACGCTTGTCCACTGGCAGCTCTATGAAACGGCGGGCAAGCTTGAGGGACTTATCGGCATTCATCTGCGACCTTCCATACAGTTGGGTATCGAGCGTTGGCTCGGCTATCCCTACGGGACGTAGGAAGACGCGCGAAAATTAGCCGCGCCGGTCACGGGGCTGGCGGCAGGCATGCCGGCGAGGCACCGGTTAAATCGGTGCTCGCATCGCTCGTTAACCCTGCACAACGACAGATCGACAGGGGTTGACCGTGGACCTTCAGAGCATTCTCAGCAGGCTGTTCGCCAACGCCCATGGCGTGGGCATCGAGGGCGTCTACCAGTTCGTCTTCGCCCATGACCGGGCATTCTGGTCGGAGGTGCGCGAGCAGAGCCGCACCGGCGCTGGCCGCCACGCCGCGCCGGACGTCACCATCGAGGTAGCCGAACGCGACTTTCTCGGGATCATGGGCGGCACGGCCAATGTCGAGGAACTGTTCGCCAGTGCGCGGCTGAAGATCACCGGCAACATGGGCCTGGCCACGCTGCTGCCGCAGATCATCAACAGCGCGCGGCAAGGCACTTCGGCCAGCAAGGTGGCCATGAATCAACGCTACCCCACGCCTGCTCGCATCAGCGAACGGGTATCGGCAGCGCAGCCTGTGCTGCGTGAGGTACCCCGCCTGCCGCGGGCGCAGCTGTCAGCCGAGCGTTTTGCCCGGGAGTACCTGCCGCTGGGCATGCCGGTGGTGGTGAGCGATGCCCTGCACGACTGGCCGCTGTTCAGCATGGGGCGCGAGGCGTCCATCGCGCACTTTGCCGAGCTGCAAGGCATCACCCGCCACGGCGACTACGTGAAGAAAACCTTCTCCACCGACCGCGACTTTCGCTCCACCTCCATGGCCGACTTCATTGCCTCGCTGGACACGCCGGCCAAACCGGGTGAAACCCCCGCCTACATGGGCAACAACATCGTCCCGGAAAAGCTCCTGGCGCTGATCCGCTTCCCCGACTACTTCGAGCGCTCGCGCTACATCGCGCCGCGCATCTGGATTGGGCCCAAGGGCACGCTCACACCCTTGCACCGGGATGACACCGACAACCTGTTCGCCCAGGTCTGGGGGCAGAAGTCGTTCATCCTTGCCGCCCCGCATCACCGTCCGGCGCTGGGCACCTGGTCGACCAGCCCCAAGGGTGGCCTGGACGGCTGCGACTTCAACCCAGATGCCGCCGACTACCAGCGGTTCCCGGCCGCCCGCAATGTGCCGTTCCTGCGTGTGGTGCTGCAAGCCGGCGACCTGCTGTTCTTGCCCGAGGGTTGGTTCCACCAGGTGGAGTCGGTGTCCACCTCGCTGTCGGTCAACTTCTGGGTGAACTCCGGTCGCGGTTGGTGAGGCGCGGTTAATTTGCCTGGGCGTCGGCTCGTTTCTCAGCAAAGACGTCTGCACGAGAACGCCCCATGCCTAGCCCAGCCCGCATGACCCAATCCCTCCAGCAAGGCCTGCGCCGTCTGATTGGCGGCGCCACGCGCCAGGCCCAGCCCTACCGCCTGTTCGACCTGGTGCTCAGCCGCCGCCTGACCCTTACCCCCTCGCTCACCCGGCTGGTGTTCACCGGCCCCGACGTGGCGCAGATGACCACCCTGGCACCGGACCAGCGGGTGAAGCTGTTCTTCCCGGCGCCCGATGGCTCCCTTGCGCAACTGCCTGCCGACCAGCACTGGAAGGCCGCCCACAGCGCGCTTGCTGCCGAACAGCGCCCACCGATGCGTACCTACACTTTGCGCGCGCTGCGCCCAGAGGCATTGGAGGTGGACGTGGATTTCGTCCTGCACGGTGTCAACGGCCCTGCCTCGGCCTGGGCTACCCAAGCGCGGCCGGGTGATCGCCTGCAGATGCTGGCACCGAACCTGGCCCATGCGGGAGACCCTGGTGGGTACGAGTGGAAGCCGCCGCAAGGGGTACGCAACGTGTTGCTGGTCGGGGATGAAACGGCGCTGCCAGCGATTGCCGGCATCCTCGAAGCCCTGGCCGTGACGCAACCGGACCTGGCGGTGCAGGCGTTCATCGAAGTGCCCTTGCAGGCCGACTGCCTGGATGTGCGTCACGGCAGCGGCGTTGAGCTGCACTGGCTGCCACGGGATCTTTTGAACTGCGAGCAGGGCCAGGCCATGCTGCATGCCGTGCGTGAACTGGCCCGACTGCCCCAGGGGCACGCAGTGCCCAAGGCCAGGCTGGAGGATATCGATATCGACACGCGCATTCTGTGGGAACAGGCCAGTACCGCCTGCAGCGTGTTCCACGCCTGGGTGGCGGGCGAGTCGGCCACGGTCATGGCCATCCGTCGCCATTTGATCAAGGAGCGCGGGTTGCCACGTCAATGGCTGACCCTGATGGGCTACTGGCGCGCAGGCAGAACCCTGGACTGAAAGGGGGTATAGCCGGGGGCACACGGCCCCCGCCTGGACTCAGACCGCCGCGGCCACGGCAGCGGCGAAGCGTTGCGCGACCTCGTCGACCTGCTCGTCGCTGATGATCAAGGGCGGCAGGAAGCGTACCACTGCCCCGTGGCGGCCACCAAGTTCCAGGATCAGGCCTCGCTTGAGGCACTCGCGCTGGACGCGCGGGGCCAGTTCGCGGTTGGCCGGCGGGTGCCCCTGGGCGTCTGCCATGCCTTGCGGATCGACCAATTCCACGCCCAGCATCAACCCCCGACCACGGATATCCCCCAACTGCGGATAATCTGCCTGCAGGCGCTGCAAATGCCCGCGCAGGCGCTGACCCATGGCCTCGGCATGGTCGGCCAGGCGGTGCTCGACCAGGTATTCGAGCACGGCAGACCCTGCGGCCATGGCCATCTGGTTGCCGCGGAAGGTGCCGGCATGGGCGCCTGGCTTCCAGGTGTCGAGCCAGTCGCGGTAGACCACCACGGCCAGGGGCAGGCTGCCACCGATGGCCTTGGACAGGGTCACGACGTCTGGCACGATACCGGCGTGTTCGAAGGCGAACATGCGTCCGGTCCGGGCGAAGCCGCTCTGGATTTCATCGACGATCAGCGCAACACCCGCCTGCTCGGTGATGCGCCGTACGCCCTTGAGCCACTCGATGTCGGCGGGTATCACGCCGCCTTCGCCCTGCACCACTTCCAGAATCACCGCGGCTGGCAGCGGCACCCCGCTTTCGGGGTCGAGCAACAGGTTTTCCAGGTAGTGCAGGTTGGCCTTCACCCCCGCCTCGCCGCCCAGGCCGAACGGGCAGCGGTAGTCGTAGGGGTATGGCATGAACTGCACGCCGCTGCCCAACAATGCGCCCAGGGGCTGCTTGGGACCCAGGCTACCCATCAGGCTCAGTGCCCCCTGGCTCATGCCGTGGTAGGCGCCCTGGAAGGTCAGGACCGTGCTGCGGCCGGTGGCGCTGCGCACCAGCTTGAGCGCGGCCTCCACCGCATCGGTACCGGTCGGGCCACAGAACTGCACCTTGGCTTCACGGCGCAGTGCTTCGGGCAGCACGGCGAACAGGTCCTGGACGAAGCGGTCCTTGACTGGGGTGGTCAGGTCCAGGGTGTGCAGGGGGAGTTCATCGGCCAGCACGCGCTGGATGGCTTCGACTACCACGGGGTGGTTGTGGCCCAGCGCCAGCGTACCGGCACCGGCCAGGCAATCGATGAACTGGCGGCCTTCGACGTCCTCGACATAAATGCCACGGGCGCGCTTGAGGGCCAGCGGGATACGGCGGGGGTAGCTGCGGGCATTGGATTCCTGTTGCTGCTGGCGGTGCAGCAGCGGCGAATCGGTGAATTCGTATAGGGGGTGCGGGGTGGTGGCCGGTGGGACCTGAGCAAGGCTGGTAGCGGTGGACATGGTGAATCCTCGCAAGCAAGCGAATGGGCGGTAGTCGCTTGAGAGACGCTTGGCCGGGGGCAGGATTTAGGGGGCTCTTGCTTTGGCTCTTGCTCTTGCTCTTGCTCTTGCTCTTGCTCTTGCTCTTGCTCTTGCTCTTGCTCTTGCTCTTGCTCTTGCTCT
>NZ_VEJQ01000109.1:0-328 GCF_007680745.1 Pseudomonas sp. DE0010 | reverse complement strand
GGGCCTGGTCGTCCAGCTCGCCCCGGGCCGCCCGCGCCCGGGCTTCGGCCAGGCGCTCCTGATAGAGGGTGCGATTGAGCACCGCGCGCTGGTCCGCCGTGGCGGGCCCGCCGCGCAGGAGCGGTACCAGCAGGATCAGCAGCGCCAGGATCAGCAGCAGCCCCGCCAATCCCCAGAAGGTCGGCATCATGGCTCCTCCTCCGCCTGCAGCGCGGCCAGGCGCTGGCGTTCGGCCTCGCTCAAGGCCTGCTCCGGCCGGCGCCGCCGCGTCAGGACCAGCAGCAGGCCGGCACCGCCCAGCAGGCCCAGGCCCGGCAGCAGCCACAGC
>NZ_VEJQ01000108.1:0-328 GCF_007680745.1 Pseudomonas sp. DE0010 | reverse complement strand
CAGACGCGTAGGCGCAGATGTAGAACCGGTAGAACTGGCGCAGCCGGGTTGTCCATGCTGCGGCGCTTGACCAGCGGACATGTCGTTTGGGAAGCGACAGACGGGATCCGTGGATCCCTCTCACCGTCCTTGATTAAATGTCTTACTAACTGGTCGCAGAAGCGCTTCTATTCAAAGGAGGCTGGAGGCCTAATTCTGGGATTTGTCGATAGCGACACGAATGGCTTGTTGGCGGAGGAAATTACAGTGCCAGGCGCGGGGGACCGACGTTCAAGGACAAGCTTTTTTCGAAGTGAAAGGCATCAACGAGATGCAGAAGTCTGGAATA
>NZ_VEJQ01000107.1:0-329 GCF_007680745.1 Pseudomonas sp. DE0010 | reverse complement strand
CCGGCGTCAGCCGTCCAGGCTGGAGCAGGATGGCATCCGGCACCCCGACCTTGCCGATATCGTGCAGGGGCGCGGACAGGAACAGCAGCTTGATGTAGTCCGGCGTGAGCAATTCCGGCGCCTGGCCGGCACGGCGCAGCTCCTCGGCGATGGCGCGAACATAGTGCTGGGTGCGCTTGATATGGGCGCCGGTCTCGGGATCCCGGGTTTCGGCCACCGCCGCCATGGACTCGATGGTGACCTGGCGCGAGCGTTCCAGTTGCCGGCGCCAGCGCTCTTCGTGCTGGCGCGCTAGCGCGATCCGCGTGACCAGCGCCAGGGCCGTGAGC
>NZ_VEJQ01000106.1:0-330 GCF_007680745.1 Pseudomonas sp. DE0010 | reverse complement strand
CATTCGGGTCATGCTTGTTCTCCTGCCGCGCACCGGTGGCCGCGGCGATACTTGTTATTGTGAGAGCCCACAGCGGAGCCATATTACTATCGGCGGCTCGACGCGACAGCGAAATTCGCAGAACTACCCAAGGCCCGCTACGTAGTTCTACGTAGCCGCCAGCCCGGACAGGTGCCGATGCAGCTCAAATACAAGATGGTCGCCCTCGGACTGCTGCCTTTGCTGCTGGCGGTGGCCGCGGTCTGCCTGGTGGTGCTGGAACAGAGCCAGCGCCTGGGCGAGCAGCAGGCACGGCTGCTCGAACACAGCATCCTCGGCAGCAAGAAGACC
>NZ_VEJQ01000105.1:0-332 GCF_007680745.1 Pseudomonas sp. DE0010 | reverse complement strand
GAACTGCCCGGTGAGGTTGGTGTTGATCACCGTGTTCCAGTCCTTGAGCGACATGTCGGCCACGGCCGCATCCTTTTGCAGGCCGGAGTTGGCGACCAGGATGTCCAGGCGGCCGAAGGCTTCCAGGGTGCGGTCGAACAGCGCCTGGACCTCGGCCTCGTCGCCGACGTCACCGCCGACGGCGATGGCGCGACCGCCGGCGTCCTGGATGCGCTTGGCCAGTTCCTCGGCCGGTTCGGCGCTGGAATGGTAGTTGATGGCGACGGCGGCACCGGCCTTGGCCAGGGCCTCGGCGACGGCGGCGCCGATCCCGGAGCTGCCGCCGGTGACCA
>NZ_VEJQ01000104.1:0-333 GCF_007680745.1 Pseudomonas sp. DE0010 | reverse complement strand
AAGCAGATAGCGACCACATGAAGCAACCAGGGGATCGCGGTGGGGCCTTTTATGTGATTGGTTGCCATACGATCGACCGCATCTTGCTGCACTTCGGCAAGCCGAAGTCGCTCAACGCTCGGATTACCAAATTCCCCGGGCAGATGAGTGAAAGCGCGCGTGAAGACGCGGCTGCGGCCGTCCTGAACTATGACGACAAGATGGTAACCATCGACTTCATGTCTTGGGATCCGCTCCCCTGGACCGAAAGTTGGGACATCACCGCGTACGGCACCCACGGCTCTATCCATGCGCGTCCGATGCCGGCGTCCTACAAGATCTATCACGACGGCA
>NZ_VEJQ01000103.1:0-333 GCF_007680745.1 Pseudomonas sp. DE0010 | reverse complement strand
CGCTGATGTCGGCGGGCAGTTCCTGATCCATCAGCACGCCAAAGGAGTCGCGGGCGATGCCGTAGGCGCTCCAGAGGATGTAGAGGGCGATGGCCAGACCGAACAGCGGATCCAGCCAGTACCAGCCGAAGCCGGTCAGCGCCAGGGCGACCAGGATGCCGACGTTGAGCAGCAGATCGGAGCGGTAGTGCAGGGCGTCGGCGCGGACCACCGTGGAGTCGGTGAGGCGGATGACGTGCTGCTGGTAGGCCACCAGCACGGCGGTCAGGGCCAGGGAAAACAGGGTGACGGCGATACCCAGGGCATGGGCGCCCAGGGGCTCGGGTTGCTGCA
>NZ_VEJQ01000102.1:0-333 GCF_007680745.1 Pseudomonas sp. DE0010 | reverse complement strand
AGCGAAAACTCCGGGCGCTTCCATCCGCAACTGGGCATGGACGTGCGCAACGGCGACTTTTCCCGCGGCAACTACGATGACGACGCGGCCAGCCTCGACCGCGTCCCCTTACACCTGCAGGCGGGCTTCGCCCTGGATCTGCACCAGGGAAGCGACGGCAATGCCGATGCCTGGCTGGTGTTCAGCAGCAGCAACGGCCTGCACAGCCCCTCCAGCGAGGAACGGGTCAGCCCGCGGCGCTGGTACGAGAGCAACAACCTGCTGGGCCTGGTGGTGTCACCGGCCGAGGGCCTGAGGGTCGGCTTCGTCTACACGGTCAAGAGCAGCCCAAAC
>NZ_VEJQ01000101.1:0-333 GCF_007680745.1 Pseudomonas sp. DE0010 | reverse complement strand
CAACGATCAGGCAGGCTTCGCGGTCTTTGCTGACTGGCTGCAACAGCATGCCGAGCCAGGCGCTTGGATCGTGATGGAAGCCACGGGCATCTATCACGAATCGCTCGCCGGGCACTTCCATGCGTTGGGCTACCGAATCGCGGTGCTCAACCCAGCACAGATCGCCCGTTATGCGCAAAGCCAGTTGCAGCGCAGCAAAACGGACAAACTCGACGCCAAGCTGATTGCCACCTATGGCCAGCGGCATGAAGATAGTCTGCGAGCCTGGCACCCGGAACCTGTGTCCATCCGCACGCTTCGCGCGTTGACCCGGCGCCTGGAGGATCTCCAATC
>NZ_VEJQ01000100.1:0-335 GCF_007680745.1 Pseudomonas sp. DE0010 | reverse complement strand
TTAGGCACTGTACGAAATAAGGCGTCGCAGACACCGCATGCCGCAAGCCAGCGAGACCATCGCTGCATAACTTTTTGCAAGCTTGTCGAAGCGCGTCACCAACCGGCGATTCTCTTTCAGCCAGCCGAACATGCGCTCGATGACGTTGCGTTGTCGGTACTTTGGCCGATCGAACAACCTGGGCAAGCCTGGCTTGGGCTTGCGTTTCATCGAACGCATCGGAATAACGGGTTGCATGCGGCAACGGTCGCAGTACTGACGCAAGGCCTCTGCGTCATAGCCTTTATCGGCTAGCAGCCATTTGCAGCGCTTGCGAGGCCGTCCGCGTTGAGCCG